>NZ_JBIVXL010000007.1:0-279135 GCF_044769225.1 Paenarthrobacter sp. NPDC090522 | reverse complement strand
AATCAACAAACTCCCGCCGGGCGTCCAACGAAAAATTCCTGACCACAACACGCTCCATCAATCAGAGCGTTGCAACGACCCTATGACTCCGCCCCGTCAAAACGCGCACAAATGCGACCTAGTTGGGCGGGGAGGCGGGACTTTTCTTCTGCGGGTACGGGGCTTCGTGCCGGGCCAGCATTTCAACGAAGGCCGCGATCTTCCTGGCTCGCGTCTCGGCACGCTTCACCGAGTTGGTCCGGTGGATCAGCGCGAAGCGGTTCTGCGATGTCAGGACCTCGAACATCGCCTGGGCCTCCGGAACGGCGGCAATGGCCGCGGCCAGATCCTCCGGCACTTCAATGGTGGCCGGCCCGGCATAGGCTGCCTCCCAGCGCCCATCGGCTTTGGCGGCGTCGACGGCGGCCCATCCGGAGGCGGTCATCCTCCCGGCCTCGTCCAAACGGGCAATGTGCCCCACGTTCCGGGCGGACCAGATGCTCTTGGCGCCGCGCGGGGTCATACGCTGGAAGTAGCTCTCGGCGTCGCGTTTCTTCACCTGCCCGTCAATCCACCCGAAGCAGAGAGCCTCGTCAAGGGCGGCGTCGTAATCGAGCTCGGTGACGTTGCCGCCCTTCTTGTGGAGGACCAGCCACACGCCGCGGCTCTCTGCCGCGTGATCGGACAACCATTCGCGCCATTGGTCCGCGTCTTTGACGATCAGTTCTGCAAGTTCGATGGGCATGGCCCCATTCTGCTGTGAATCCGTGCTTTCGGCATATGCTTGGGAGCGGAAGCCGCGAATTGCCGGGAACCAGCCCAGGAGGATCCATGCTGCGAGCACGCCCCATCCACTTCACCTCCCGGCCGGAACCGTGGGCCGAACTGCTTGAGGCTCTTGGCCTGGTGGTCACCAAGGCGGACAAGGACTGGTGGGAGTTCGACGCCGGATCGGGCCGCCTCGCGTTGCACAGGGTGGCGCACGAATCCACCCAGCCGGACGATGGCACCACCATGTTCGGCGTTGAGGTGGGCGTGCTGGACGAGTTCGCCCGGCGGACCAGGGACGACGGAACCATCGCGGACGTCACCGAGGCAGCCCACGGGGAAACCGTCCAAGTAACGGCACGGGATGGCTTCACCTTCCTGGCCGACCCGGCCCAACGCGCCGCCGACGGAACCTGGGCGACCTCTGACGAAGCCGACCCGGCACTCGCCGTGGTGGCCACGTGGGTGAGTCCCGACGTCGTGGGTTCCGCCCAGGAGCTCCGCAACATTGGCGCGCGGCAGCGCTCCTCGACCGACGAGTCGGCTACTTTCACTACCAAGAACGGCGGCATCCTGCGGGTGGTGCACGGCGCGGAGCCCGCGTCCGGCGACCTGGCTTTCGAGTACGACGGCGGCCTGGAACCACTACTGGACAGGCTCCACGGGGCGGGCATCGACTCAAGGATCGAGGACGATGTGCTGTACGTCGCCAACCCGGACGCGGCTGCCGGCTCCGCGCCGGCGTCGATCGTGGTGACGGGTACCTAGTCCTCCAACGCCCCGTCGCAAAGCCGCCGGACCACCTCGGTGAGCATGGTCAGCCCCGCAACGATGTCCTGGTCCGTGGTGTACTCGTGCTCGTTGTGCGAGATCCCGTCCACGCTGGGCACGAACAGCATCACGGTGGGAACCAGGTCCTTCATGTTGGTGGAGTCGTGACCGGCGAGGGTCATGACCTCCTTGTTCGACAGGCCCAGATCGGCAGCGACCTTGGCTGCCAACTCCACCCCTTCGGGCTGGTACGGCGTCACGGCCCAGGAGTGCGAGTGGTGCTGCTCCACGGAGACGTTGGCCGCCTGCTCGATCTCGGCAATGCGGGTGTGCAGCAGGGCATCGGCCTCGGCCAGCACGGCTTCGTCGGCGCTGCGCAGGTCAAGGAGCAGGTTCACGCGGGACGGAACCACCACGGGCGAGTTCGGGTAGACGTTGAGCTGGCCGACGGAGGTGTGCAGGACGCCAGGGAAACGGTCGGCGAGTTCACGGGCAGCAACCACCAGCATCGAAGCCCCGAGCAGGGCGTCTTTACGGTCCGCGATCACGGTGGATCCGGTGTGCGCCTGCTCGCCGTGGACCACGAATTCGTACTTGTTGGCGGCCCAGTTGGAGCTCACCAAGCCGATGGTGATGCCCTCGCGTTCCATGCTGCGGCCCTGCTCGATGTGGATCTCGGCGCAGTAGGCAGCCTCCGGCCCTTCATACGAGCCGCGGCAGCCGATCGCATCCAGCGCGTCCCGCACGGTGACCCCTGCGGCATCCTTGGTGTTAAGGGCGTCCTCGAGTTCCAGTTTTCCGGTGTAGACGGAGGAGCCCATCATGGACGGCTTGAAGCGGCTGCCTTCCTCGTTGAACCAATTGACGACGGCGAGGTTGAAAGTGGGTGCCTCGGCGCCGGCTTCCCAGCGGCTCACCAATCGGAACGCAGCGTGGGCGGCAGCGAGGACGCCGTACGCACCGTCGTAACGTCCCGCCGTCGGCTGTGAATCCATGTGCGAGCCGACCACCACGAACGGCGCACCGGGCACGGCTTCGTAGAGGCCCCACTGGTTGCCTGCGTGGTCGAACTTCACGGTGAAGCCGTGCTCCTCGAGGAGGCCGGTGAGCCAGCGGCGCTGTTCGCCGTCGGGGACGGTGGCGGCCTGGCGGTCCACGCCGCCGTTCTCAGTGGCTCCGAAGACGCTCATGGTCCGGAAGTCCTGCACGAAAGCGGTGTCCTGGGCGGTGAAGCTGGCTGTGGTTGTCATGGTCTCCCCTAAAGGCTGTGGTGCGACTGGCCGGCTGGAACGAGCGACGCCGGCGCAGTGTGGAAGTCGGTTGATTGGTAGGTGAAACGGCCTCCGACGGCGGTGGCCAGGACGCGCAGTTGGCTGATGTCGGGTGCGTCCAAAGGAGAGGCCGAGAGGACTGTGAAGTCCGCGAGCTTGCCGGGTGTGAGGGTCCCTTTCACGTCCAGCGATCCCGTGGCCTCGGCGGCTCCGCTCGTGTAGGCCGCCAGGGCCTGCAACGGCGTGAGCCGCTCGGCCGGATTGCCGAAGACCGCGCCGGATTCCGTGCGACGGTCCACGAACGCCTGCATCCCGCGCAGGACGTTCCCATCGGCGACCGGCCTGTCGGAGCTGCCTGCGAGCGTGACTCCGGCTTCGAGGAAGCTCGCTGCCCGGTACGCCCACGGAAGGCGCTCCAGCCCGAGCGAAGCAGTCATGCCATCTCCGCCGTCGCGGAAGAAGCTGGCCTGTGGGGTGACGGCGATGCCTGCTCCCGCGAGCCTGTCCAGCTGCTCCGGCCGGGTCATGGAGGCATGCTCGATCCTGTTGGGCACACGCCGTGGGCCGTAGGTGGCCTGGCAATCCGAGAGGATATCCAGGGCCAGGTCGATGGCCCGGTCTCCGATGGCGTGGGCCGCGATGGACCATCCTGCGGCGTAGGCGGATTCGATGCGTTCCCGGAGTTGCGCCGGGTCGGCTTGGAAGTAGCCCACATTGCCGCGGTTGTCCTTGTGCCCGTGGCTGCAAAACTCGTGGCTCACGGCAGCCGTCTCACCCAGAAGCGAGCCGTCCAGGAACACCTTCGCCGGCCCGAGTGACAGGAAGTCGCCGCCGAATCCGGTGGAAATCCCCAGGTCCAGTCCGGCGGGAGCCGCATCGGGACTGTCCGAGGTATGTCCATCGAGGGGGTGCAGCACATCCAGTACCGGCATCACCTGTGCCCGGGCGTGCAGGCGCCCGTTCCCGGCAGCCCGTTGGTAGGCGGCAAGTTCGGCCGGGCTGTGCCCGATCCAGCCTCCGCCCACCCCGGCTTCGGTGAAACTCGTGATTCCCTCCGAGGCGTAGTACGCCGTGGCCCGTTCAAGGGCCGCCTCGATGTCCTCCAGCGCGTACGGCAGGATCAGTTGCTGGATGAGTTCCTGCGCCGTCTCCTGGACGAGTCCCGTGGGACGTCCCGCTGCGTCGCGGACAATGGCACCGCCGTCGGGATCGGGGAACGACGGCGAGTGGGCTCCTGCCAGCCGCAGCGCGGCCGTGTTGACCACGGCCATGTGCCCGGAGTTGTGGCGCATGAACAGCGGCCGCTCCCCGGTGATGCGGTCGAGCTCGGTGATGTCCGGGAAGAGCCCGCCGTGCTGGGTCTGGCTGAAGCCGGTGGCGAAAAGCCAGCCCTCGCCTTTGGTTCCACCGCCGTCCGTGACTGCGTCCCGCAGCAGCGAATACAGTTCCTCCAGGCCCCGGGCACCGGACACGTCCAGTTCCGCGAGTCCCAGTCCGAACCACGTGGTGTGGCAGTGGGCGTCGATGAAGCCCGGAGTTAGCGTCGCGCCGCCGAGGTCCAAAACCTGGGTGGCTTCCACACCGGACAGGTCCTCTTCGAGGCCCACGATGCGGCCCTGCCAGATGCCCAGCGAACTGGCGGTGGGCCGGTCCGGGTCCATGGTGATGATGTCTGCGTTGCGCAGGAGGAGATCGAGTTTCATGGCGTTTTCTAGCGGTGGGACGTGGTGACGGACTTGATGCGCGTGTAGTCCTCGAGCCCGAACACGGACAGGTCCTTGCCGGTACCGGAGTGCTTGAAGCCACCGTGCGGCGCTTCGGCCGGGATGACCTGGTGGCAGTTGATCCAGACAGCACCGAAGTCGAGCTCATTGGAAACGCGCGTCACCACACCGTGGTTCTCGGACCAGACACTGGAGGCCAGGGCGTACTTGGTGCCGTTGGCGAGCTCCAGGGCTTCCTCTTCCGTGGCGAAGGGCTGGACGGTCAGGACGGGACCGAAGATCTCGTCGCACACCACCTCATCGGTCTGGAACACGCCGTCGATCACCGTGGGTTCGAAGAAGTACCCGGTTCCGGTGCGTTTGCCACCGGCCAGGACCTGCGCGTTCGCGGGAAGGCGGGACATGAAGCCCTCCACGCGTTCCAACTGGGCGGCGCTGTTGAGCGGGCCAAGGTCCTCGCCAACACGAAGAGCCGAGGCAGCATCGGCCAAAGCCGCGGCGAACTCCGCATGGATGTCCTGGTGGACCAGCACGCGGGTCACGGCCGTGCAGTCCTGGCCCGCGTTGAAGAAGGCGGCCAGGGCGATCTCGCGTGCGGTCCGCTGGATATCGACGTCGGCAAACACCACCGCGGGTGCCTTGCCGCCGAGCTCCAAATGGACGTCCTTGAGGGTCTTGGACGCTGCGGACATCACCTGGGCACCGGCCCGCGTGGATCCGGTGATGGACACCATTTCCGGAATCTCGTGGTCCACCATGGCAGCCCCGGCTTCGCGGCCGCCGCACACCACGTTGACCACACCGGCCGGGTACACCTGTTGGGCCAGTTCAGCCAGCACCACAGTGGACCACGGGGTGGTGTCGGCAGGCTTGAGGACCAGGGCGTTGCCCGCTGCCAAGGCCGGGCCGATCTTCCAGATGGCCATCATGAACGGGTAGTTCCACGGAGTAATCTGGGCGACCACGCCGATCGGCTCCCGCCGGATGGTCGAAGAGAATCCTTCGACGTACTCGGTCTGTGCCGTGCCCGAAACCACCCGGCAGGCTCCAGCAAAGAAGCGGAGTTGGTCGGCACCGCGGAGAATTTCGAGCTCGCGGGTGAGGGTCGCCGGCTTGCCCGTGCAGGCAACTTCGGCTTCGAGCAACCGGTCAACGTTGGCCTCGATCAGGTCCGCCAGCTGCAACAGCAGCGACTGGCGCGTGCCCGGCGTCGTGCGCTTGTAGCTCTTGAAAGCCGCGGCAGCGGCCTGGAACGCGGCGTCGACCGTGGCGGCGTCGCTGTCCGGAGCGGTACCGATCTGCTCGCCCGTGGTGGGGTCGAAGAACGGGAGAGTTTCCGGCGCGGAGACGGACTCGCCGTTGATGATGTTCTGGAGCTGAATCACGAAAAAGGTCCTGACTCTTAGTTGGACGTCTTGGGCGAACGCGTCGTGGGGTCCTGCGGCAAGTGCAGCAACGCGGGAAGGCCGGAGTCGACGGCGCGGCGGAACGCGGCTGCGAAGTCTTCCGTGCGGTCCACCCGCTCGCCGTAACCGCCGTAGGAGCGGGCCAGCGCGGCGAAGTCCGGGTTGGTCATGTGCGTTCCGGACGGACGGTCCGGGTAGTGCGCTTCCTGGTGCTCACGGATGGTGGCGAAGATGCCGTTGTCCACCACCAGCACGATGAACTGCGCGCCGTAGCCCATGGCCGTGGCGATTTCCTGGCCGTTCATCATGAAGCAACCATCACCTGCTACCGAGATGACCTGCCGGCCCGGGTACGCGAGCGACGCTGCCACTGCGGCCGGGATACCCATACCCATGGCGCCATTACGGGGAGCGGCCAGGGAGTTGGCGGTGTTGTGCTCAAGGTAGCGCGCCGGCCACAGGGCGTGGTTCCCGGCACCGAAGGTGAGGACGGCGTCGTCGGCCATTTCCTTCTTGAGGAGCTCCATGGCGAAGCCGAGATCGACGCCGATGCCGCCGTCGGGGGTTGGCGTGGAGAACTTCAGTTGCTCGGCGCGGGCGGTCGCGAACCAGCCTTCCTGCGGTTCCACGGCAGCGTCAACGGCGGCGAGGGCACCCGCAAACGCCGAAACATCGGCAACTATGTGCTGGTCCACCCGGCCGAAGTGGCCCAACAGGTTCGCGTCTGCGTTGACCACAATGGTCTCGGCGCTGAGCCCCCGCTGGTAGCCGTCGGAGAGGACGTCGCCGCGGACGCAGCCTACAAAGACCAGCAGATCGGCGTCGTCCAGGCGCTGGGCGTTCGCGTCGCTGCGGCCGTATCCGAGGAAGCCTGCGTAAGCGTCGCTCCGGTGGGGAACGGCGTCGTAGGCACGGAAGTCCGCCACCACCGGGATGTTGTGACGGCTCGCCCAGGCGGCCAGTTGCCCGCCTGACTCCTGGGTCCAGCCTTCGCCGCCGACGACGATGAGCGGCTTGCGCGCCTGCTCCAGCGTCTGCTTCAACGCGGCAAGGTCCGCGACGGTCGGCTCCGGGCGGGCGACCGTGCGGGGTTCCACCGTGGCGTCCTCGACGACGTGCACCAGGACGTCCTCCGGAAGGCCGATGACCACGGGTCCGGGACGCCCGCTGAGGGCGGTGAAGATGGCGTCGTCCACCACGCGTGCTGCGGAAGCGGCGTCGTCGAGCGTGACCACCTTCTTGGCGGTGCTGCCGAACCAGGCGTTGATGTCGAACTCCTGGAACGACTCCCGCCCACGGTCTGCGACCGGGATCAGGCCGACGAACAGGATCAGCGGCGTGGCATCCTGGTGGGCCGTGTGGATGGCGATGAACGCGTTTGCTGCGCCCGGACCGCGGGTCACCATGGCCACGCCTGGAAGTTCCGTCAGGCGGCCTTCGGCGAGGGCCATGAACCCGGCGCCGCCTTCCTGGCGGGCCACGACGTTCTGGATGGGTGAGCCGTGCAATCCGTCAAGGACATCCAGGAAGCTTTCGCCCGGCACGGTGTACACACGCTTGATGCCTGCCCGTTCGAGTTGGCCAACAATCAGGTGGCCCGCAGTGGTGGTGCTCAATGCTTCATTCCTTCTTCTTCGATGGAAAGGCGTGGGAGGAACAATCCGGAGAGGGCGGTCAGTGCGGAAACGACCAGCAGGATGATGGCGCCCGGCCAGAAGGAGTTGTTGGTGGCCACCAGGGCCGTGGCGATCAGCGGCACGAAGCCGGAGATGACGCCTGCCGTGTTGGAGGTAATGGCGACGCCGGTGTACCGCACCTTCGTGGCGAAGAGGGCGGTCAACGCGGTGCCTGAGACGGCGTACGGGATGGACAGGACAGCGACGCCGATCATCATGCCCAGGACCACCAGCACGGGATTGCGGCTGTCAATGGCCAGGAACACCGGGACTGCGATGAGGGCTGAGGCAACGCCACCCCAGAGGATGACCTTGCTGGCGCCGAATTTCTCGCCCAGGCGGCCGGCCCAGATGAGCGCGCCGATTTCGAGGGCAGCGGCAAGCAGGGTGCCCAGGAGCAACAACTCGGAGGGCAGCTTGAGGACCTTGGTGCCGTAGAAGACCACAAAGCTGGTGATGAGGTAGAAGCCGCCGATGCCCAGGAGAGCCGAGCACATGCCCACCAGGATTTGCCGCCAACTGTTCTTCAGGACGCCGCGGATGGGTGCGTGCTCTGTTTCGCCGGATTCCATGAGGGCTTCGAATTCGGGCGACTCGCTGAGCTTGCTGCGGATCCACAGGGAGACGGCCAGCAGCGGGATAGCTGCGATGAAGGGAATGCGCCAGCCCCAGGCGTCGAAGTTGGTTTGGCCCACCAGGAAGAGCATGCCGAAGAAACCGCCCGAGGACAGGATGGTGCCGATGGGCGAACCCACCTGCGGAAGCGCCGCGTAGCGGGCACGCTTCTCCACTGGAGCGTTCTCGACGGCGATGATCACCGCGCCGCTCCACTCACCGCCGACGGCGAGGCCCTGGACGATGCGCAGCGCCACGAGGAGGATGGGGGCGGCCAGGCCGATGGTCATGTAGTTCGGAAGCAGGCCGATGAGGCCGGTGACAATGCCGATCCCGACGATGGTGACCATGAGGATCTTCTTGCGGCCCACCTTGTCGCCGAGGGCGCCGAAGATGAAGCCACCGATGGGGCGGGCCACGAAGCCAACAGCCAACGTTGCGAAGGAGCCCATTGCTGCGACGAACGGGTCCTGCGAGACGAAGAACTGTGCGTTGAACACCAGCGCAGCGGCTGTGGTGAAGAGGAAGAAGTCGTACCATTCCAGCGCCGTGCCCACCAGGGCAGCGAGGGCCACCTTCTTGGTGACGCTTTCATCGACGACGCGTGCTGCCGTGGGGCTGACGCCCGCGGCTCCGCTGACGGTGCTTGCCATTGTTGCTCCAAAAGTGCGAAAACGGGACCGGGCGTTGGGTGCCCGGAAGGTGGTGTGGATGCTTGTGAGGGGGTTCACTCCACAGTGACTCATTCCATAGTGCCAGTAGTTTTTCCCAAAATAACTAGCGATACATCACGCAAAAGGGCCGCTAGGATGTGTGAATGCACAATCTTGAAACGTCGGGGCACCCCCAGCGCTGGACGGAACTGGTGGATCAGCTGGATGGACGGCTGGATGAACTGGCCCGCGCGTTTACCGCCAGGGTCCGGGAAATCCCCGAATACGGCGAGAGCCAAGTGACTATCCAGGAGATCACCGAGACTGCCCGCGGAACGTTCCGGCGCCTCATCCGTGGGCTCAAGAACGGCACAACTGACAGCAGCGACGGACTGCTGGACTTCGCCTCCGACCTCGGCTCCAAGCGCGCCCGCGCAGGCATTCCTCCAGAGTCCCTGACGTCCGCGGTACGCCTGGACTTCAGCATCCTGTGGGCCGAGTTGTTGGAGATTGCCAAGCCGGAGGACGCCATCCTCTTGGCCTCCAGGGTGGACCAGGTGTGGCGGGTGGTGGACGAGTTCGCCACCCGGACCCACACGAGCTACCTCACCGAACGCGTGCGCATGGCCCAGGAAGAGTCGAGCATCCAGCGAGAGTTCATCGCCCGCCTGTTCAACCAGAGCACGCCGTCCCTGGAGACCTCCGCGCAAGTAGCTTCGGCCCTGGGCATCAACCCGGAATCCCGGTTTGCCCTGGTGGCTGCGAGCGGCGATCCCGGGGCACGGCTCCGGGCTGCCGCGTCGCAGTTCGGATCGAACCAGCACTCCCGGCAGCGATTGTTCCTGCACGAGTCGGGCGGAAATACCTACGTGTTCTGGACCCTGCCGCCGCTCCGGTCAAGGGCTCCGGAAAACCGCGGCGAGCTTCACGGACCCGACGCCGAAAGACACCAGCTGCCGCCCGGCGTCGTGGACGTCCCCTGTGGCTACGTTCCCGAAGTCCTGGGACTGCGGGCCCTTCCGGCAGCGGCCCGGACAGCGGAAAGCCTCGCCGCGCTGCTCCGGCCACGCGATGCAGGTCCGCTGTCCGCTGGCTCAGCATGGGCTCGGCTGGCGCAACAGAACCTGCAGGACGCCGGACTGGACCTTGCCGCCGAACTCGAGGACGCCCTGGCTGAATGCAAGGGCGGCGAGCGCGAGCGCCTGTTGGAGACCGTTCGAAACTACCTGACCACGGGCAATGTCACCCTGACCTCGGAGCAGTTGTTCTGCCACCGGAACACCATCCTGAACCGACTCAACCGCTTCCAGGAATTGACCGGAATTGACCTCGCAGTGCCGGCGAGCGCAGCCCGGCTGGTGGTGGCCTGGGCGTAGTGCCGTGTTCTGATTCCGGAAAAGCCCGATGTGTGTTCTCACATTCCCGGCCCGTTTTTGCTGGGATTTATGCCATTGAAGCTGTGATCGGCAACACAGAATAGTTGTAGCTACCTTGCACCGGACACTCGTCCCCGCACCCCATCCGGAGATTCTGATGGCCCAAACGGTAGATACCGACTCCGCATCCACAGCCAGGCTGGACTTGGCCAAGATGCGCAAGATTGCCCTCGCCAGCGTTATTGGCACCACCGTCGAGTGGTACGACCTTTTCGTTTTCGGAACAGCGTCAGCGCTGGTCTTCAACAAGATCTTCTTTCCCAGCTTCGACCCCATCGTGGGCACCATGCTCGCCTTCGGCACCTTCGCTTCGGCCTACATCGCCCGCATGGTGGGTGCCATCATCTTCGGCCACTTCGGTGACCGGCTTGGCCGCAAGTCGATGCTGCTTGTCTCGCTCCTGACCATGGGCGCTGCGACGTTCGCCATTGGCCTGTTGCCTGACTACCAGAGCATCGGCATCATGGCCCCGCTGTTGCTCCTCCTCCTTCGCGTCATCCAGGGCCTGGCCCTCGGCGGCGAATGGGGTGGCGCGGTGCTCATGACCGTTGAGCACGCTCCCCCGGCCCGCCGTGGTTTCTATGGGTCCCTGGTCCAGGTTGGCGTTCCCGCTGGCACGTTGATCGCCAACGTTGCCTTCCTGATCGTGGCCTCCAGCATCAGCACCGATGCCCTGCACTCCTGGGGTTGGCGCATCCCCTTCCTGGCCTCCGTCCTTTTGGTGGCCGTCGGGATCTACATCCGTCTGAACATCGAAGAGACCCCGTCCTTCCAGGCCGTCAAGACCGCCGGGGCCAAGGCCAAGATGCCGTTTGCCTCCCTCATGGCCAAGTACTGGAAGCAGGTTGTCCTGGGCGGCGTGGCCACGCTTTCGACCGGCAGTACCTTCACGCTCCTGGTGGCATCGGGAGTCTCGTACGGAAAGAAGGAACTGGGCCACTCCGAGAGCCTCATGCTCTGGGTTGTCCTGGCCGCCTGTGCCCTGTGCTTCGTCCTGATTCCCTTCTTCGGCAAGCTCTCGGACAAGTACGGCCGCAAGCCCATCATCTACGCCGGAGTCGCTGCCGAAGCCGCCCTCGCCTTCCCGATGTTCTGGCTCATGGACACCAAATCGGTGGCGCTGCTGTTCGTGGCCTACCTTGCGATGATGACGGCATTCGCGGCCAACTATGGCCCCATCGCCACCTTCCTGGCAGAGCTGTTCGGCTCCAAGGTCCGCTACTCCGGCTTGTCCGTGGCGTACATGCTCTCCGGGCTCCTGGGCAGCGCCGCCACGCCATTCATCACCACCTGGCTCCTGGGCATGACCGGCCAGAGCTCCTCGATCGCCTGGTACATCATGGCGGCGGCCATCCTTTCCCTGGCAGCGCTCTTCGTCCTCACCGAGACCCGGCACGGCAACATCGACTCCGTCGAGGAAGCGCCGGCCGAGGCTGCAGCGGAAGCCGTGGCAGCCAAATGACCGCAACCACCATCGAGCGCCTGGCCGGCATCCCCGGCCAGGCGCCCGCCGTCGGGCCTTTCTCCCCAGCGGTCATTGCCAACGGTTTCGTGTTCACCTCCGGCCAGATCCCGGCGATCACAGGCCTGGACGATCAACCCGGCACGTTCGAGGGGCAGGTCCGCCAGACCATCGAAAACCTCGCCGGCGTCCTGGAAGCAGCCGGCTCCAGCCTGCAGCACGTGGTCAAGGTGAACACCTACCTGACCAGCGAAGAGCAGCTTGAGGAGTACAACCGCGTTTATGTGGAGTACTTTGGCGACGCCAAGCCTGCACGGACCACCGTGTGCGTGAGCCTCTGGGGCGTGTCCCTCGAGATCGAGTGTGTTGCTGTGGTGGCAGCATGATCACCACACTGCTCCAGGACCTGCAGAGAGTCAGCTATCCCACCATCGGCCACTTCCTCGAGGACGGCTTCGTGGATCCGGCCATCCAGTCCCTGCTGGAGAACGTGAAGGTCGCCGGAGCCGCCGTTACGGTGCGGATCGCGGACCACGATGCCATCGCCATGAACCGCGCCCTTCTGGCCCTGCGGCCCGGAGATGTGCTCGTAGTGGACATGCTGGGCGACCATCGCCATGCGCCCGTCGGTGCCGTCACGGCAGCCGCGGCGATCGCCCAAGGTGCCGCCGCCGTCGTGGTTGATGGCATGGCGACGGACGTCCTGGAACTGCGGGAGGCCGGGCTGCCCGTCTTTGCCCGCGGCACCACGTGCCTCACCACCAAACGGCTTCGCGGTACGGGTTCGGCGGTGAACGTCCCGGTGCGCTGCGGTGGAGTGGAGGTCAACCCCGGTGATGTGGTGCTTGGCGACGACAACGGGGTGATCGTACTTTCACCCGAAGCGGCCCGGGGAGTCCTGGACAAGGCGCTGGCATCGGACGAGGCCGAGCCGGACATCCTTGCGCGCCTTGCCTCCGGCCACCCCCTCGAGTCAATCCTTGCGTTGTAATACCGCCGAGAGCGTAACGCCACAGCGCCGGGCAAGGCCTCAACGGAACTTCGGCTGGTGATGGGGTAGAACTTAACCATGAGCGTACGTACACCCGACCCGTATCCAGGCTGGCTTTCCGATGAGGACCTCTTCGAAGCCCGCGGCCGCCTCCCCATGGTCTACGTGGAGGCTGTCCCCGTCCGCTTGGATCCGCTCGGGTACGTCAACGAAGTGGGCACCCTCCTGCAGGGCGACGCCGACGGCAACATGGTGCGCTACCTCGTCTCCGGCCGGGTCCTCTACCGCGAAACCATCCGTGCAGCCCTCCTGCGGCACATGGAAAAGGACCTCGGCCCCCTGGCTTTCCCACAGCTGCCCATCAGCCCGGTGCCGTTCACGGTTGCCGAGTACTTCCCCGCGCCCTCCCAGACCGGATTCACCGACGACCGCCAGCACGCGGTGTCGCTCGTGTTCATCATCCCGGTCACCGGCGAATGCGAACCACGCCAGGACGCGCTGGAACTCACCTGGATGACCCCGCAGGAAGTCCTCAGCGACGGCGTCCAGCAGGAATTCGAAGGCGGCCGCGGGAACCTGGTCCGCCAGGCTTTGGCGTTCTCCGGCATCGTCGCCTAGCGGGTCCTCAGGTTATTGGCGGTCCGCTTTTGTAGACTGGACGGCGGACCGCACGAGAACCAAAGGACTTCCGATGACTCACAGCCCAGCCTCACAGCAATACCGCGAAAAGCAGGCTGGGGACCTGCAAACCGGGGATTTCGTGTACCTTCCCGGGGACGGTCCGGCCGAGGAAATCGCCTCCGTTGAGGTCCAGAACGACGATTACGGCGTTGCCGCGCTGCTGCTGGTCACCACGTACGACGCCGGTACGGTGCGGATCGCTGTCGGGTCCAGTGTTCCTGTGGGAGACGGAGTTCCTTCCGGGCCACGCGGCGAGGCGGCCGGCGGCGAGCCGGCCAGCGGCGAGGCGGCCAGCGGCGAAGCGGCCGGCGGCGAAGCGGCCGGCGGCGAGGCGGCCGGCGGCGACCTCGGCTCCAGTACCCCGACGGACCTCGGACCGGGCGCAGAGCCGGAACCCGCCGTCGTCGTACCTCCCCGCCCGGCGGACCCACCCGCCTTTACCGGCCCCACCGCCGAAGACCTCGCCCTGATTCCCGAACCGAATGGAACGCCGGAGGCCGTGGTGCGCGCCGCGGTGGCCGACCATAAGGGCAAAAACGGCGTGCAGGTGCTGGCCGAGCGGCTGGCCAAGGGCATCAACACCAAGTCCGGCAGCTGCCTCCGCGACCTCAGCGACCTCGCCTTCGACCTTTGCATCGTGCTGCGCGACCCCGACCATTCCCTTGAAGTCGCGGACCTGCTGAACGTGCTTCCGTTCGACGGGAACCTGGACCGCTGGGCATCGATCGAACGGGCCCTCGCGTTGTCCAGCTTCATTTGCCGTGAAGCCGGCCAGTCGGAGCGGGCCGCCGTCTACGAGAAACTGCTTCGCGCCCCCGAGTCCCAGGAAGCGGACCCGTTCAAGGCACTCGTCAACGCGCGGGTCCGCCAGCGTTCCCTGAACGAGCCCAACCTCTACGACAAGGAAATTTTCCGTGCCATGGACAACGGGAACCGCGACGCCGAGCGTGAGTGGCGGTTCCTGCGGCTCGAAGCGTTGATGTTTCTCCGGGCTCATGGCGGTTCGAAGACCATCGCCGAAGACGAACTCGGGCGACGGATCGCGAACGAACTCGAAGCGGTGCGCGCCTAGTCCTCTACCTGCGGAAGTGCAAGGCCTGTTATGGGCACCCAAACGGCGGTAAATTCAGGGCCATGACGAACAATCTGAGCGTTGTGATTAATGCTGACGCGCAGCAAGTTTGGACGATGCTGCGCGAACCGTCGCTGGTGGCCCAATGGCACGGCTGGGAAACCGACGAGCTGACCGACGAAATCAAACAAATCTACTTTGATCCGAGCGTCGTGGAAGGACCGGACCACACCAGCCTGACCGTTCGCGGCGGCGATGAATTCGAGCTCCATCCTGTCTCCGGCGGCACCGAAGTCAAGGTCACGCGCGCCGCGCTGGACCACGACTCTGAGTGGGCCGAATGGGACGAGGACATCACCCAAGGCTGGCTCACTTTCCTGAACCAGCTCCGTTTCACCCTGGAACGCCACCCGCACGGCAAGCGCCGGACGCACTTCGTCTCGGTCTCCGGTGGCGGGTCGGCCATTGAGAAATTGGGGTTGGGCGATCTTCCGCCGGTCGGCGACGAATACTCACTCACACTGACCACCGGCGAGTCGATTTCCGGGAAGGTCTGGTTCAAGAGCCGGCACCAGGTTGGCGTCACCGTGCACGGCTACGCCGAACACGGCGATGGGCTGCTGATCGTCGCCGAACAGCTGGCGATTCCGGAGAAAAGGCCCGACGGCGGCGCCATGGTGATTGCCTCCACTTACGATTTGGGGGCGCACACTTTGGCGGACATCCGGTCCTCGTGGGACAAGTGGAAGGACTCAGGCTCCGGGTCCTGATGGTTGCTGCCGGGCACTCCCGGGTCTGCCGGGTAAGTTACCCGCGGTAAAGCTGGCACACTTGGTAGCGTGCCAGCTTCCGCGTCTTCGCCCTCATCCGTTCCCTCTGCCGTTTCCGATCCTGCGTCCGGTTTCTCCTTCTCGGTGGGCCAGCGACTGACTGAAACGTCGTCGCCGTCGGGCGCTTTGGTGGACGCCAACGGCGGCGGGTTCCTGGGCCGGACCGGAACCATCAGCACGCCGCACGGAACCATCCAGACGCCCGCGTTCATCGCCGTCGGAACCAAAGCCACTGTCAAAGCCGTGCTGCCCGAGTCGATCGCGGACCTCGGTGCGCAAGCGGTCTTGGCGAACGCGTATCACCTGTACCTGCAGCCCGGGCCGGAAATCCTCGACGCCGCGGGAGGCCTCGGCGCGTTCATGAACTGGTCCGGGCCTACTTTCACCGACTCCGGTGGATTCCAGGTGATGAGCCTGGGCTCGGGGTTCAAGAAGGTCATCGACATGAAAAATGTGGATACTTCCGGCCCGGATGACGCCGTGGCACCCGGCAAGGAACGCCTGGCGCACATCGATGACGACGGCGTCTGGTTCAAGTCCCACCTCAACGGCGACAAGCACAGGTTCTCCCCCGAGATCTCCATGCAGGTCCAGCACCAGATCGGCGCGGACATCATGTTTGCCTTCGACGAGCTGACCACGCTGCAGAACTCGCGGGCGTACCAGGAAGAATCGCTGGAACGTACGCGCTTGTGGGCCCAGCGTTGCCTGGACGAGCACTTCTCCTTGACGGCCTCCCGGGTGGGCAAGCCCTACCAGGCGTTGTTCGGCGTGATCCAAGGAGCCCAGTACGAGGACCTGCGGCGCAAGGCCTGCCGCGACCTCGGCGCCATGCCTTTCGACGGCTACGGAATTGGCGGGGCGCTGGAGAAGGAGAACTTGGGGACCATCGTGCGCTGGTGCAACGAGGAACTTCCCGAGGACAAGCCCCGGCACCTGCTGGGGATCTCCGAGCCGGACGACATCTTCACGGCCATTGAGAACGGTGCCGACACCTTCGACTGTGTCTCCCCCACCCGCGTGGCCCGGAACTCCGCGTTCTACACCCCGTACGGCCGGTTCAACCTGTCCGGGGCGAAGTACAAGAAGGACTTCGGGCCGCTGCAGGAAGGCTGCGACTGCTACGCGTGCCTGAACTACTCCCGCGCCTACATCCACCACCTGTTCAAGGCCAAGGAAATGGTTTCGGCGACGCTCATCTCCATCCACAACGAGCGGTTCGTGGTGAAGATGGTGGACGACGCCCGTTTGGCCATCGAGTCCGGAGACTTCTTCGAGTTCAAGGCCGAGACGTTGGGGCGGTACTACTCGTAGCCTTTGGTGGGCGCCGGGTTCGCCGGAAACGTGCTTGGAGGCTGGGAAACTTCCAGCGGCTGGGCACCGTTTCAGCGAACCCGGCGTGGGCTTACGCTGCGACTACTCCGTAGCTCGGCTCGCGCTTCTTGATCCAACCCACTACGAGCACGGTGATGGGCACGAAGATGAACTCGACGGCCGTCTTGTAGACGAAGCCCACCAGGACGTAGTTGACGAACGAGCCTGCATCCGAGATGCCGATCACCGAGGCCGCGATGCTGCAGAAGATCAGCGTGTCCACGAATTCGCCCACCACAGAGGAACCCATGAGCCGGGCCCAGAGGGTCTTTTCTCCGGTGCGTTCCTTCATCTTCACGAGGATCCAGGAGTTGATGGTCTGGCCGGCGAGGAAGGCGAGCAGCGAAGCCAGGACGATCTGCGGAACCGGGCCAAGTGCGCCCTCGATGGCTGCTTGCTTGGCGGTTCCGTACTCGTCGTCGAAGCCGGGAAGGATGATGATCACCCAGTAGCAGAGGGACGCGAACACACTCAGCGCAAAGGACGTGATGATGGCCTTGCGGGCAACCTTGAACCCGTAGACCTCACTCATCACGTCGCCCAGGATGTAGGCCAGCGGGAACAGGAAGAACCCGCCGTCGGTGATGATCGGGCCGAGCACCACACCCTTGGAGGCGCCGATGTTGGACAGGATCAGCACCACGGCCATGACCGCCAGCATGATGCCGAAGTAGGGAGATCCGATAGAGGCAAAGCGGGGAGCTGGTTTGCTCAACGTGCTGGAGCCTGAGGGCGAGGGCATGGGTCATCCGTTCGTAGTGGTTCGCGCAGGCGCTCGTTTCTGGGCCGCCCCGCTGTATTAGCACTGTGGTTGGTGGGGCATCCGGCCCGTCACCAGCTACATTCTCCCACCTCCCCAACCCTCTCTCACCAAACCACCCATCCCCGCCGGCCCTCTCCCACCAAACCACCCCAACCGCCCAACCCTCTCTCACCAAACCACCCCAACCGCCCAACCCTCTCTCACCTCCTTTTTGAACACGTTCAGAAGTCGTGGCATACTCATTCTTGAACACGTTCAAAACCTGCTCGGAGGAGCCATGGCCGCCAAAAGCGAACAGACCAGGCAACTCGTAGCCGACGTCGCACTGAAGATGTTCCGCGAAATCGGCTTCGAGAAGACCACCATGCGAGCCATCGCCCAAGAGGCAGGCGTGTCCGTCGGCAACGCCTACTACTACTTCTCCTCCAAGGACGATCTGGTCCAGGAGCTCTACCTCCAAGTGCAGGACGAGCACGCTGTCGCAGCGGCGAAAGCCCTCGAAGGCGTCCATGATTTGGCCGGGCGCCTCAAAGCAGTCCTCCACAGCGGCATCGACGTCATGACGCCGTACCACCAGTTCGGTTCCGACTTCATCGCGACGGCGATCCGGCCGACGTCGCCCGTCAATCCGTTCGGCGAGGCGTCCACCGCCGCCCGGGACGCTTCGCTCGCGATCTTCCGCTCCGCCGTCGACGGTTCTTCACCCGCCGTCGCGAAGAAGCTGCGCGCCGACCTCCCGGAACTGCTGTGGCTCGCCCACATGGGGATCGCGCTGTTCTGGGTGTACGACCGGTCCGAGAACCAACGCCGCACGCGCAAACTGATTGACGGCGCGGCGCCGCTGGTGGCCCGCGGGCTGTCGCTGGCGAAAATTCCGGGTGTCAGCAAGGTGTTCGACGACGTCCTCGGCTTGGTCCGCAACGTCAGGGAAGACTCATGACACGGACGGTGGTGCTCGCTGGGGCTTCGGGGTTCATCGGCAGCTACTTTCGGCGGCGGTTCGTTCAGGAAGGATGGCAGGTGCGGACCATTGGTCGCGATGTTTCGGCTGACGCGCAATGGAACGACGACGGCGGCATGGCCAGGGTGCTGAACGGCGCCGAAGTGCTGGTGAACCTCGCCGGACGGACCGTGAACTGCCGTTACAACGAACGGAACCGTCGGGAAATCCTGGAATCCAGGGTGCTGACGACGCGGTCATTGGGGGTCGCGTTGTCCCGCTGCGACGAACCTCCGCGGACGTGGATCAACGCAAGCACTGGAACCATCTACCGGCATGCGGAGGACCGGCCGCAAACGGAAGAGGCGGGGGAACTCGGCAGCGGATTCTCGGTTTCCGTGGCCCGTGCGTGGGAGGACGAACTGGCCGCGGCTGTCGTGCCGGCCACCCGGAAGGTGCCGCTTCGGATCGCCATTGTCTTGGGTGGGACCGGTGGCGTGATGGGACCCTTCCGGAATCTGGCTCGCGTGGGCTTGGGCGGACATATGGGTCCGGGCACACAAAAGTTCAGTTGGATCCATGTGGAGGACTTGTTCCGGGCCGTGTTGTTCATCCACGACCAGCCCGAGCTTACGGGTCCCGTCAACGCCGCGTCGCCTTACCCTGTGGAGAACCGCGAACTGATGTCGTTGGTTCGACGAAGCCTCGGTGTGCCGTTCGGGCTTCCGACGCCGAAGTGGTTGTTGGAGCTGGGCGCGGTGATGATCCGCACGGAGACGGAGCTCGTCTTGAAGAGCCGCTGGGTGGAGCCACGCAGGTTGCTTGACGCAGGGTTTGCCTTTGGACACCCGTCCTTGGCGGGCGCCCTCAACGAGATCGCGGCGGCAAAGTCATGAACGACTGGGACGACGACGAGATAGCTTTGGCCGAGCCGCGGCCAACACAGTACGACTCTCGGGAGCGCGTAATTTTGACCGGCAAGGGTCTCGCGGTCGGTGTCCTGGTTGCCTATGTGGTCTTCAGCTTACTGCTGACCATGCAGGCTCCGGGTTGGGCATTGATCTTCTTCATCTACGCGGCCATCCCCGCAGCATTCATCGGCACCGCGGTAGGGGCCGTCCTGGGATTGGCTCTTCGTCGCGTTGGCAATCAGTGGTTTCACGTTGCCGCATTCTTCGCGGCCGGCGCCTTGATCTGTGTACCCTTCGGCGGCTTCTCAAGCCTGGGCGCAACTCTTTTCAGCCTGCCCATTGCTTTGGCCGCGGGTATGGGCCGGTTATCAGTGTGGAAGCTCGTCAAGCTCAACCCCCAACCCTCTCTCACCTAACCACCCTTTCCACCCAACCCTCTCTCACCGAATGACCCCTTCTCCTAAGCCCTCTCTCACCGTGCTTCATCGACGCGCATCCGCCTGCTCACGGGATTGCCAACGTAACGCGGCACTGCCTGCATGTACTCGGCGTAAGTAGGACCGAACTCCTCGAGGAGCACCTTTTCCTCCCACAAAGCCCCGAGGTGTTCCACGAGGATCCCAGCAGGTAACGTCGCAAGGGCCCAGGAGGAACCTCGGAAAATCGCCACGCCCGCATGGATCAGCCACCATCCCAGGTACATGGGATGCCGGCTCGCCGCGTAAGGACCACTGGTCACCAACTCCTCGGGACGTCCTAAAACGAAGTTGCCCTTTGTGTGGCGACGGCGTTCTGCAACGGCCCACGCGGTAACTCCCACTCCTGCGGCAACCACGATCACCCCGGCAATCCTGCGCATGCCCCGCATGGGTGCGACGCGTGTCGGATAAAGCCGACCGAGCACGACATCCAACACCAACCCGACCACCTGTCCAGGTGGCAAAGGGACGCTGGCTGCCTCCCGTTGCAGGACGAGTGCTGCCCTCCGAGCGATGGTCATGGCATGAACCATATTCCTGGCTTTCCAGGAATGCCATGGCGAGTGCCCGAAGCGAGAGAGCGACCGCCCACACCAGCCAATCGGTGAGAGAGCGTCCGCCCCAAAGGGCGATTCCGTGAGAGAGCGTCGGGGGGACCACAGCCTTAAGGGCGTCGGGCGCCCAAGCTGCGTGCCGCCGTCGTGCGTCGCCAAACGCGACCCTGAAACCTAAGGAAGTGTTAGGAAATCACCTCCTGCGTTGGCTGTGCCGTGCATCACCCATAGTTTGGAATACGTCCTCTTCACCCCCAAGAGGGCCTTTCTTAGTCGACGAAGAGCCATGCGCAAGGACGCCATGAGCACGAGCTTCATGGACAGAACGAACTCATGAAAGACACGGCTGCCGCGTGCGCAGCCGGCCAGGAAGGTTCATTGATGAGCACCCAACAAGCTGCGCCCCTCAGCGAGGCGGCCCAAACCCGCAAGGCCGTGGGCAACATCCTCAAGGGCTCCGCGGGCAATCTCGTGGAGTGGTTCGACGTGTACGTCTACACGGCGTTTGCGGCGTATTTCCAGTCGCACTTTTTCAATTCCTCGGACGATCTCCAGGCGGGCCTCGAAGCGATGGCGGTCTTCTCGACGTCGTTCCTTATGCGACCCATCGGCAGCTGGTTCTTCGGCCGCTACGCAGATCGTAAGGGCCGCAAGGCCGCGCTGACGCTGAGCGTGACCATGATGTCCGCGGGCTCTTTTGCCATCGCCATCCTGCCGACACAGGACGTGATCGGCCTGTGGGCAATGATTCTGCTGGTCTTTGTCCGCGTGGTCCAAGGCTTCTCCGTGGGCGGTGAGTACGGGACAAGCGCCACGTACATGTCGGAGGCTGCAACGGCGAAACGGCGTGGCTTCTTCTCGAGCTTCCAGTACGTGACGCTGGTGGGCGGACAGATGCTGGCCCTCCTGGTGCTCGTGATCCTGCAGAACACCATGACCAAGGAAGCCCTGACTGAGTGGGGTTGGCGAATTCCATTCGCCGTAGGTGGTGTCGCTGCGCTCGTGGTGCTCTGGCTTCGCCGGTCCATGGAAGAAACGATTTCCGCAGATCAGCTCCGCGCAGCCCATGTCAAGGTTGCGGGCGAGGCACAGCCGGGAACCATGAAGCTCCTGTTCACCAAGCACTGGAAGCCGCTGCTGATCTGCATTGGCATCACGCTCGGCGGCACGGTGGCGTTCTACACGTACACCAACTTCATCCTGAAGTTCATGAACGATACGTCCGGCATCCCCAAGACCGACACCTCCGTCATCAACTTCTGGGCGCTGTTCATCTTCATGCTCCTGCAGCCGGTCTACGGCATGATTTCGGACAAGATCGGCCGCAAGCCGCTGCTCGTGTGGTTCGGCGTGACGGGCGTGCTCTTCACGTGGCCACTGCTCTCCATGCTTGCCGGCACCAAGGATCCGTTGATGGCCTTCCTGCTCATGATGGGCGGACTGTTGATGGTCGGCGGTTACACCTCGATCAACGCCCTGGTGAAGGCCGAGCTCTTCCCGGCGTCCATCCGCGCACTTGGCGTTGGGCTGGGTTACGCGATCGCCAACTCGCTGTTCGGCGGCACGGTTCCGCTGATCGGCGCTGCGCTGCAGAAGGCCGGTCAGGAGAATCTCTTCTTCACCTACGTCACTGCCGCAATCTTCATCTCGCTGCTGGTGTATGTCTTCGCGCTGAAGAACAAGAAGGCGACGCACCTGGACACGGAACAGGGCCACGCGTGGGATGGTCGCGGGGACAAGAAGGACCTCGTGGACGCCTAAAGCCCCCCGTTGTGAGGCCCGCTCTGCGCCCTTTGTTTGTTGGGAAGGGCGCAGAGCGGGCCTCTCAGGGTTAAGTGCCGTGGGTGGGTGATAGAGGGTTTCGATAAAGACGCCAAAAGGTGAGAGAGCGTTGCCCAAAAGACGCCAAAAGGTGAGAGAGCGTTGGGGATGTACGACGGCGGCTGCCGGGGTTGGGTGCCTTGCGGGCCCGTCGGAGGGGCGGACGCTCCGGGAAAGGAGTAACCTCCAAGACGGACCAATCGCCGCAGCAAGGAGAACACCCACCGTGCACGTGCTCATTGTCGAGGACGACGACGCCATGGCCTCGGCCCTCGGTGCCGCGGTTGCTTCGGCAGGACACAAGCCCACCCGGGTTTCCCGTGGGGAGGACGCGCTCTTGGACCACCGCAACCACGAGGTGATCCTCCTGGACCTGGGCCTCCCGGACATGGACGGCTTGGACGTCCTGCGCAAGCTCCGCCAGGTCACCCACGCCCCCATCCTCATCCTCACGGCGAGGGACGATGAGCGGAGCGTGGTCCTGGGCCTGCGGTCCGGAGCCGACGATTACCTGGTCAAACCCGTGAAGCTCGTGGAGCTGCTCGCCAGGATCGAAGCGGTCACCCGTCGCACCAACCGTTCCGGCCCCAGCGCTCCCCAACAGATCCTGCTCGGTCCCCTCACCATAGACGTCGACCGCCGGGTAGCCGCCGTCGAGAACCGCGAATTGTCCCTGACCGCCACGGAATTCGATCTCCTCGCCCTGCTCGCAAAAAACGCAGGATCCGTGGTCACGCGCGAGCAGATCCTCGACGCCCTCTGGGGTGACGCATTCCTGGCGCACTCCCGCTCGCTCGACGTCCATCTGACCGGGCTCAGGGCCAAGCTCAAAATCCCGGGCTTCATCATCAACGTCCGAGGCGTGGGCTATCGCGTGGAGCAAGAATGAAAGTCCGTGTGCTGGGCATCCTGAGTGTGATCGCCGTGCTCATTGTGGTGACAGTGTCCAGCGTGATCCTGAGCTCGGCCGGCCGCGAACTCACACAAGAGGTCCAGATCAACCGCGTGGCCGCCCTGAACCGCTTTGCCCAGCTGGCCAACGACGCCTCCGCTGACAATGACACCACCCAACTCCAGCGCGAAATGGACCGGTACTCCGAGCTCTACGGTGAAGGAATCCTGATCCGGCTGCAGGAACGAACGCTGCGGTCCGGGAACCTCGATGAGGACCGGCCGGACGTGAAAGAGGCCATCAGCCGGGCCAGCCTCAACCTCAGCGACACCACAGTCAGCACGGTCCGTCCCTTCGAGACCGGAACGGAAACCATTTCGCGGTCCTTCGGCACGGCCAGCCAGGTTCTCGGCGAAACCGTCCTGGAAGTCGACCCCAGCGCTGCCAGGGCGAAACTACGGGAGCGGTGGTTCGTCGTCGGGCTTGCGGCGCTGGCGATGTTCGCAGTGCTGCTGATGGCGGCGGCGCGGGTCACCGGCTGGGTGCTGCGGCCGGTGCACAGGCTCAGCAAGGCGGTCCACGAACTCGAAGAAACGGGGAAAACCAGCCAACTCCCCGAGGCCGGTCCGCCGGAACTGCGCGAGCTCAGCCGCTCGTTCACTGCAATGGCCAACACGGTCAGCGCGAGCATGGCCTCGCAGCGCCAACTGATCGCCGATACTTCCCACCAACTGCGCAACCCGGTGGGTGCCCTGCGGTTGCGGATCGACCTGCTGCAACTCGAACTGCGTAACACTCCCGGGGAGGCCGCCGCGGCGGGAGTCGTTGCGGAACTGGACCGCGTGGAACTCATGCTCGACGGCGTGCTGAAGCTGGCTGCGGCGGAACACCGCGCCGCCGCTGGGGCTGCTGGAACAGCGCAGGAGCCGGAGCACCGACGGCAAAGCGTGATTGACCCCATACCCGTACTCCAAGGCGAAGTGGAGCGTGCCGAACCCGCGGCGAAACGGGCAGGCTGCACCGTCACCCTGGCACAGCCGGGTGAGCCACTTGCCATCCGTTGCGACCCGGAAGAGCTGGGCCAAATGGTGGGCGAACTCCTGGCCAACGCCATCAAGTACGCTCCCGGCGGCCGCATCGCCGTCTCGGCCCGGCCCACCCAAGGAGGCGCCGCCGTCGTCATTTCCGACGACGGTCCAGGCCTCAGCGCCGAGGAGCGCGACGCTTCCACAGAGCGGTTCTGGCGGGCGCCGCAGCACAGCAACATTCCCGGGAACGGCCTGGGCATGACCATTGTGGAACGCCTGGCCGAGGCCAACGACGGCATGCTGTTCCTGGATTCCCGGGAGCCGCGAGGACTGGCCGCGCGGCTGGAATTCACAGGCGGACCCGATGCGTGAACTGATGCCGCGGCGGGCCGTGCTGCGGGCCGGGCTGACAATCGGCGCAGGCGGACTCCTGTTGCCCGCGGCCGCCTGCACTCCGGAGCCGAAGCCGCAGCAGCTGACCGTTGCCGGCGGCGAGTCGGGGGGCTTCTACCTCGAGTTCGCCACCCTGTTGGCCGGGCTGTTGCAACGCGAGGGCATCGCCGGGACCGCGACACCCGTGGTCACCGGAGGAAGCCTGGACAACGTCAGGCGGGTGCTGTCCGGAGAGGCGACACTCGCCGTCGCCTTGGCTGATACCGCGGTGGTCGAAGCTGCTGCCCACGAGCGGGGCGACGGCTTGGTGGCTCTCGGAAAGGTGTACGAAAACTACGTCCACTGCATCGTCCGGGAAGACAGCGGAATCCGATCATTTTCCGAGCTGGGCGGCAGGACCGCAGCCGTAGGTGAGGTTGGCTCGGGGACCACCCTCACCGCCGCAAGGATCATTGCCGCTGCCGGGCTGGGGTCGGAACAGGCTCCGGACAGCGCCCTGAAGCAAGTAAACCTTGGCCTGAACCAAGCCCTCGCGGCGTTGCAGGACGGTTCAATCGACGTGATGATCCAATCCGGAGGTGTACCCACGGCACCGGTCGTGGCTGCCGCCAAGGACACCGGACTTCGGCTGCTGGACCTCTCCAGCATCATCCCGGCCACCAGGGCGCAGTCCGGCTTCTTCTACGACCGCGTACTGATCCCCGCCAACAGCTACGGCCAGGCCCCCGCGGTCTGGACCGTAGGCGTGGCCAACCTCCTGCTTTGCCGGCGCGACCTACCTGATGCACTGGCGACGGGCACGGTGGAACTGCTCGTGGAGCATGCCCGGGACCTGGTACCCGCTTCCAGTGCCGGTGTGCAGTTCCTCAGCCCGGAGACGCTCATCAACACGGCCGGCGTTCCCCTGCACCCTGCTGCGGCGGCTGCCTACCGGGCCCTGCACGGCTAGGCAACCAGTCCTTCGGGCTGGAAATCGAGGCACCGCCAGGAAACTGGCAAAATGGAAACCATGACTTCAGCCGTTTCCCCTGCCATTGCACTGACCATCGCCGGCTCGGAAGCGACCGGCGGCGCCGGTGCGCAAGCCGACCTCAAGACCTTCCAGGAACTGGGAGTCTTCGGCATCGTCAACCTCACGTGCATCGTTTCGTTCGATCCCAAGGACCAGTGGAACCACCGCTTTGTGCCGGTGGACCAGCAGGTCATCGCGGACCAACTGGAAGCCACGACGGCGGCCTACGGTGCCGCTTCCGGCGCACCTTCGGTTCTGGACACCGTGAAGATCGGGATGCTCGGGAGCCCGGCGACGATCAGCACGGTTGAGAAGGCGTTGTCCGACGGATCCTTTGCCAACGTCGTGCTGGACCCGGTCCTGATCTGCAAGGGCCAAGAGCCGGGCCACGCACTGGACACCGACCAGGCGTTGAAAGCCCAGATTCTTCCGCTCGCCACGGTCGTCACGCCGAACCACTTCGAGGCCGAGTCCCTGTCCGGGCTCACCATTACGGACGAGGAATCGCTCAAGGCCGCCGCCATTCGCATCCACGAACTCAGCGGCGCAGCAGTCCTGGCCAAGGGCGGGGTGCGGCTGGAAGGTGCTGACGCCGTCGACGTTTTCTACGACGGCGAGACGCTGGAAGTCCTCCGCGCGCCGAAGGTGGGCGAGGTTGCCGTGTCCGGTGCCGGTTGCTCGCTTGCTGCAGCCGTGACTGCCGAACTGGCCAAGGGTGCCACCCCGCTGGAAGCTGCCCGCACGGCCAAGGCTTTCGTAACCACGGGCATCAAGAACCGCGTCGCCTCGGGCGCACCGTTTGATGCGCTGTGGCAGGGTGGTGCGCTGAGCTAGCGCGAAACCTTGCCCATGAGCGAGGCGATCGGGCGCAGGAACAGCGGACTGGCCAGGAACCACGCGGCCGCCGTGAACACGATGGACGCTGCGAAGATACCGAAGCCCCACCAGCTGACGTCGTTGTTCGAGGCGTACATGTGGTTCAGGTTGTTCAGCGCGCCCGTTGCCAGGACCAGCGTCACGTGGACGATCACGAACGCCACGAAGTAGATCATCACGGGGAAGTGGATCTTGCGGGCCAGTTCGATCGGGTAGAACTTGTTGACCGCAGCCTTCTTGGGCCACGCACCTGACATGCGCAGACCGGTGATGATGGCCAGCGGGGAGGCGATGAAGACCGTGATGAAGTAGGTCAGCAGCTGCAGCGAGTTGTAGTTGTTCCAGCCGTTTTCCACGGGCCAGTTCAGCGACGCGTACTGCAGTCCTGCCGAGACGGCGTTCGGGAAGACGTCCCAGTTGGTGGGCACGATGCGCAGCCATTGGCCGGTCGCGAAGAGCAGCACGATGAAGATAATGCCGTTGAGCACCCACAACGCATCCAGCGTCAGGTGGAACCAGAGATCCAGGCTGATCTTGGTGGGAGGGTTCTTGGTCTTGATGAAGCCCTTGTTGTTCCGGGTCCAGTACGCCGGTGGACGGGTGGTGGTCCGTACCTGCCAGCCCGATCGGATGATCAGGACCAGGAAGAACATGTTGAGGAAGTGCTGCCAGCCAAGCCAGGCCGGGAATCCGGTGGGAGTTCCTTCGGGGATGGCTGAGTGTCCGGGGTAGTCAACCAGGAACTGCTTGACGGGATCCAGGGTTCGCAGCCAGATGGCAATGAGCACCAGGATCAGTGCGACGACCAGAGCCCCTGCGGTAACGACGACGGGTTTGAACCACCAGTTCGACGTGATCCCGGACGACTTGCTTGAAACGGACATCAGGCCGCGTTCCTCTCTGGCTTGTTGGCGTGCGACCAGTTGGCGCTCTCTCATAGCGATTCAACCAGTTGCTGCCCAACGGTGAAAACGGCACCCGGGTTTTGGGGCGTTCGGCGTCAAAAATCGCAGCATTTGGTGACATACTGCAATACATATTTCTAGAACAGACTTCCAGAATTATTTCCTGTAGCTTGGGGCTGGGTCAAGGATTCTGTGGCATCGCCGGGAGATTCCAGTGGGCCACGTTCCAGAATTCAGCCCAACGACACACCGACGCTGCACCAAGGAGGACCGATGGTTCGTAAAACGTCCGACGCCGCCGTCCATTCCGGTTCCTGGCAATGGTCGCGCACTGCCGGAACGCGGCGGAACCTCCTTGATGCAGCTGCTGCGGTCTTCTCCGAACAGGGCTTCACTGACGCCGGAATCTCGGACATTGTTGCGCGCTCCGGCTCCAGCGTTGGCAGCCTGTATCACCACTTCGGCGGCAAGACTGAGCTCTTCCTGGCTTTGTGGGACGACTACCAGAATGAACACGAGCGGCTCGTCGCTGCTGCAGTGGCCAAGGCCCGCCGGTCCGGCGAAAGCGACCCCCTCGCGCTGTTCAACGTCGGCAGCCGCAGCTATTTCGACTACACCTGGGAACACCGGGCTTTGGAACGCGTCTTCATCGAGGGCGACACTCCCCCGGGCTTCGAGGTCCTCCGGCGCGAACGCGGCCGCGAATGGGTGCGGCAAAACTCGGTTCTTCTCGGCACCAGCGAGGACACCTTGGGACGGCTTACCGTCGCCGTGATCACGGACATCATCACCGTTGCGGGCCAGGAGGTCGCCTTGAGTGCCACCAAACGGGAAGCGGACGACGTCGTCAACGCTGCGGCGATCCTGGTAGCGCGGCTGGCTGGTTAGTAGGCCTGCACCAAGGTCGCGGGAAACCGCCGAAGGCCCCCGGAAACTTTCAGCGTCACCGCGCGGTTGCCGCGAACTCGCCCGTGCCCCAGTCTCCGAGCAGCCCTCACCGTGGATCCGCAACCCACCCCGTGAACAACGGCAACCCCGTCTCCGAGTGAACGATCTGATAGTGGAACGGGTGATCCAGGATGATTTCGCGCTCGGAAGCCGTGCCAGCAGAATCCGTTGCGTTGATCTGGGTGACCGCAGCCGCCACCGTCCCCTTTTCGGCGACCTTGATGTTTGCAGCCTGGGCCGCTTGGGTGAGCCTCATCCCGCCCTGGATGGCGTCGAAATCGCTCTCCGTCGCCAGCATCTCCTTGAGCCCCAGGGATGCGAACACCTTCCGCAGGTCGAAGGTGGTCTTGTGGTCCCACTTCGGGAGCGCGATGGTGACCACGTCCGATGGAGCCTCAGCCAACGATTTCTCAACACCAGCAAGCACCTCAGCCGAAACCGCAGCCGGAGAATCCGAACCCGGCGTACCGGCGTCGGGCAGTACCAGGCGCATCACGAAACCTTCAGCGTACGGCAGGTCCACGGCCTTCCAGCCAGCAGCCACTGCGTACTTCATACTGACCGTTTCACCCATGGTGGGCACGTTCACCACCTCGCCGCCGGCCTTGGTGAAGGGCCGGTCATAGGTGTCGTTCGCGCTGAAGGGGGCCTGCCACGCGGCCGCGAAGTACAGCGCATTGACCAGGCTGAACGTGTTCTTGGGGTCATATCCGGCGGGAGCCTCCTTGATCCGCCCGCCGGTGTTATCGCTGACCCAGCGGTCAATCGCAGGCTTCGTCGCAGCCTCGTCCTGAAACGACACCGGGTACACGCCCGTTCCGTAGTGCCGTCCGAGGGTCGCCAGGAAATCCTGCCCGGTGGGAATCGAGCGCTCCACGAACAGCCCGTTCGCAGCGTGCATTACAGGCTTCCGCGGCGGGTTGTCCTCGTCAACCGAGCCGGGGTCGCCGTCGTACTTTTCCAGCGAGGTGAGCAGCGCGTTCATGGCCTCGTCGCGGCCCTCGGCAGGCAGGCCGAGAACCGCATCCATCTCCGCCGCCGTCGCCCCCGAGGTCCCCGCACGCAGCATGCCCAGCGCGATGAGCAAGCTGGCCGGCGAGACCACCACGTTGCCGTTCGTTGCGTCGCCTCCGTCGGTCAGGAGCGCGTCCCCGAGCTTCCGCGCGGAAACGTTCAGGGCCTCCAGTTGCGCGTCGTAGTCCCCCGTTTGCACCGAAAGCCGGGTGACGCCGTCGGCCTTCAACAGCACGACGGCGGGTGGCTGGGGCGCGCAGGCAGCCAGGGCTACCAGCGCGCCCACCACAGATACTGAAGCAAACCTCAGCAAGGTCCGGGCCATGACACTTCCCCCCTGTGAAACGGTGATGGCTTCATGGTGCCCCGGAAGCAGTCCAAACTCACGTGAAGTGAGAGAGGGATGCCCGAATGTTGCAAGAAGGTGATAGAGGGATCGCGAAAAGAGGCCGGAAGGTGATAGAGGGTTGGATTCCTGGGGTGGGCTCAGCGCACCGAGTGGGCCTCAAGGAAGGAGTACACCTCGGTCTCGTCCACACCTGGGAACGCACCCGGAGGCATGGCCGCCAGCAGGTGCGAGTGGGCGCGGGCGGAGGGCCAGGCATTTCCGGCCCACTCGTTCGCCAGGGCGGCGGGCGGGCGCTTGCAGCAGTTCGGATCCGGGCAGGTGGAGGTTGCGCGGGCAGTGGTTTCCCGCCCCCGGAACCACTTCACATGCTGGTATGGCACCCCAATGCTGAGCGAGAATTCCCCCGCTGCGGATCGCTCCGTGCGGGCCGTGCACCAGTATGTACCGGACGGAGTATCCGTGTACTGGCTGTAGGCGCTGAACTTGTCCGGGACGTCGAACACGGCCCGGGAGGTCCACGCTTTGCACGACGGTTGCCCCTCGATGGCGCCGGTGTGGTCCTGGGGGAAGGCGACGCCGTCGTTCTCGTAGGCCTTGTAGATGATGCCGGACTGGTGGGTCTTCTGGAAATGCGTGGTGATGCCCAGATGCTGCGTCGCGAGGTTGGTGAAGCGGTGCGCTGCGGTCTCGTAGGACACGGCAAACGCATCCCGGATGTCTTCCACGGCGATTTCCTTGGCCGCCTTGGATTTCTGAAGGAAGTCCACGGTGGCCTGCTCGGGCAACAAGAGCGCGGCCGCGAAGTAGTTGGTGGCTACCCGCTGTGCCAGGAAGTCACCGTAGTTGCGTGGCGTTCCGTGACCCAGGACGTAGTGCCCCAGAGCCTGCAGCAGCACCGAACGGGGGTCGTGGTCCTGCCGCTGGTTCTGCGTGAGGTAAATTCTGCGGTTCTTCAAGTCCGTCACGGAGCGCGTTGAATGCGGCAAATCGCCCACGTGGTGCAGCGAGAAACCGAGGTTCTCGGCGATGTCCGCAATGACGTGTTGGCTCAGCGGGCCCGAGGTGTAGCCCACCCCTTTGAGGACCTTCTGCGCCTCCGCCTCATACTCGGGGAAATAATTACCGCGCTCACGCATCATGGCACGCAATTCGCCGTTCGCGCGGCGGGCTTCTTCCGGCGTCGCGACCTGCTCGTTGAGTTTGCGTTCGAGCTCCTGCAGCAGCCCCACCTGGGACTCCAGCACATCCAGCGGAAGCCGCGAACTGATGCGGATTTTGGGCAGGTTCAGGGACTCGTAGAGCGGCCCGCGCTGGTACCGTTCCAGCTCGATTTCGAGCGCCGCGCGACGACTCGGCGGCTCTGCTCCGAGCAGCTGGTCGATGCTCACATTCAGCGACGCGGCGAGCTGCTGAAGCAGACCCAGTTTGGGCTCCCGCTTGCCGTTTTCGATCAGGCTCAACTGACTTGGGGCGGTCCCAACGGCGGCACTCAAGTCATCGAGCGTCAGGCCGGCTTGCTTGCGCAAATGGCGCACGCGGCGGCCAAGGCTGATCACGTCCAGTTCGGGGGTTACAGGGGACGACGACGGCGACGCGACGTCGCGACTCCAACTCACAGGCGACATTTCTTGAGAATACGCGAAGAACTGCATTTCTTTCCATGGTTTTCCTCTAGAAAGCCTCTTGAAACTGCAGAAAAGTAGTTCTCACGAAAAAGAAATACAGACCCCGGTAGCCGGCCGACGTTGCAACGACGCAGCCGAGGCCGGCCCGGGAACCACCAAGGAGACATGCAATGACCGCATCGTTTGAACCAGAGTTGACCGCAGAAGAGCAGGCCGCAGCGCTGGAACTTGAATGGTCCGCCAACCCGCGCTGGGAGGGCGTCACCCGTGATTACTCGGCTGCCGACGTCGTCCGTCTCCGTGGTCGCGTCTCCGAAGAGCACACCCTGGCCCGCCGTGGTTCGGAGAAGCTCTGGAAGCAGCTCACCGAGGAAGCACCCACCGGCGGCTACACCAACGCCCTTGGTGCACTGACCGGCAACCAGGCCGTGCAGCAGGTCAAGGCCGGCCTCCGTGCCATCTACCTCTCCGGTTGGCAGGTTGCCGCCGACGCCAACCTTTCCGGCCACACCTACCCGGACCAGTCGCTGTACCCGGCCAACTCGGTCCCGCAGGTTGTCCGCCGCATCAACAACGCGTTGCTCCGCGCCGACCAGATCGAGTACGCCGAGGGCATCAAGTCCGTTGAGGACTGGCTGGTTCCGATTGTTGCCGACGCCGAAGCCGGTTTCGGTGGCCCGCTGAACGCCTACGAACTCATGAAATCCATGATCACCGCCGGCGCCTCGGGCGTGCACTGGGAAGACCAGCTCGCCTCGGAGAAGAAGTGCGGCCACCTCGGCGGCAAGGTCCTGATCCCCACCCAGCAGCACATCCGGACCCTCAACGCAGCCCGTCTGGCAGCAGACGTCGCAGGCACGCCCACCGTCGTCATTGCCCGCACCGACGCCGAAGCAGCAACGCTGATCACCTCGGACGTTGACGAGCGCGACCGCGAATTCATCACCGGAGAACGCACCGCCGAGGGCTTCTACAAGGTCCGCAACGGGATCGAACCCTGCATCGCCCGCGCCAAGGCCTACGCCCCGTACTCGGACCTGATCTGGATGGAAACGGGCACCCCGGACCTCGAGTTGGCCCGCAAGTTCGCCGAAGCCGTCAAGGCCGAGTTCCCGGACCAGATGCTTTCGTACAACTGCTCGCCGTCGTTCAACTGGCGCAAGCACCTGGACGACGCCACCATCGCCAAGTTCCAGCGCGAACTAGGCGCCATGGGCTTCACGTTCCAGTTCATCACCCTGGCCGGATTCCACGCCCTGAACTACTCGATGTTCGACCTCGCCCACGGCTACGCCCGCGAAGGCATGAGCGCCTACGTCGAGCTCCAGGAAAAGGAATTCGCCTCCGAGTCCCGCGGCTACACCGCCACCAAGCACCAACGCGAAGTCGGCACCGGCTACTTCGACGACATCGCCACAGCGCTCAACCCGAACGCTTCCACCCTCGCACTGGTCGGATCGACCGAAGAGGGCCAGTTCCACTAACCACACGCCCGACGGCGGTTGTCGCCTCCGGCCTCCGCTGCGGTAATGCTCTGCCTGCTATCCCCATGCCCGCCCCAAGACCTCGTAGAACTCGGTCGGGGGCGGGCACAGGGCCCCTTTACGCAGGCTGCCGCATCACCGCACCTCCGGCCTCGTGCGCATCCCGCGGAAGTGCCGCCGTCGAACATTTTCTTAGGAGTCTCGAAATGAACAGCTTCACCGACAACTTCACTATTAACGGCATCACTTTGACCGCGCAGCCCATTTCGCGGCAGAACGAGGTCCTCACTCACGACGCCCTTGAGTTCGTCGGCAAGCTGCACCGTGCTGTTGCTGAGCGGCGGCAGGAGCTGATGCAGGCCAGGCATGCTCGGCGCAACGCGATTTCCTCCGGGCAGGATCCGCGGTTCCTGCCGCAGACCGAGGGCATCCGCAACGATCCGTCCTGGCGCGTGGCTCCCCCGGCTCCGGGCCTGGAGGACCGCCGCGTGGAGATCACCGGACCGGTGGACAAGAAGATGACCATCAACGCCTTGAACTCGGGTGCGAAGGTGTGGCTCGCGGACATGGAGGATTCGTCCACACCCACGTGGCGCAATGTCATCCAGGGCCAGCTGAACCTGACCGATGCCCTGGAGCGCCGGATCGACTTCACCTCCCCCGAGGGCAAGGAGTACAAGCTCAGGCCCGCCGAGGAACTGCCCACCATCGTGGTCCGTCCCCGCGGCTGGCACCTGCCGGAGAAGCACCTGCTGATCGACGGCAAGCCGATCGCCGGCGGCATCGTGGACTTCGGGCTCTACTTCTTCCACAACGCCCGGCGCCTGCTGGCCCAGGGCAAGGGTCCCTACTTCTACCTGCCCAAGATCGAGAACCACCTCGAAGCACGCCTCTGGAACGACATCTTCATCCTGGCCCAGGACCTGCTCGGCATCCCGCAGGGCACCATCCGCGCCACGGTGCTGATCGAAACCATCACGGCCGCCTTCGAAATGGAAGAGATCCTCTACGAACTGCGCGACCACGCGTCCGGATTGAACGCCGGCCGCTGGGACTACATCTTCTCCCTGATCAAGAACTTCCGCATCCGTGGCCCACGCTTCGTCCTCCCGGACCGCGGCCAGGTGACCATGACCCAGCCGTTCATGCGGGCTTACACCGAACAGCTGGTCCGGGCCTGCCACCGCCGCGGGGCCATGGCCATCGGAGGCATGGCAGCAGCAGTGCCCAACCGCAAGGACGAGGCAGCCAACACGGCATCCTTCGAGAAGGTCCGCGCCGACAAGACCCGCGAAGCCAACGACGGTTTCGACGGTTCCTGGGTGGCCCACCCGGACCTGGTGCCAGTGGCCCGCGAAGTCTTCGACGCAGTACTGGGCGACAAGCCCAACCAGCTGGACCGCAGTCGCGAGGACGTCACTCCGGATGACCGCGCCCTGATCGACCTTTCCACCACCGAGGGAAACATCACAGAGTCCGGCATCCGCCTGAACATCGAGGTAGGCATCCGCTACATCGAGTCCTGGCTCCGGGGCAACGGGGCCGTGGCCATCCACAATCTCATGGAAGACGCCGCCACCGCGGAGATCTCCCGCTCCCAGCTCTGGCAGTGGATCCACGCCCACGCCATCACCGAGCACGGCGACATCATCTCCCGTGAATGGGTCCAGGACATGCTGGACGAGGAATTCGCCCGGCTGGAACGCTTCGACGGAGACCGCTTCGCAGACGCCCGCAGCATCTTCGAAGAAGTCACCCTCACCGAAGAATTCCCCACCTTCCTGACCATCCCGGCCTACGCCCGCTTCCTCACCGAAGCCAAGGAAGAAGCCACGCAAGAAGAATTGGTCGCCGCCTAGCGAACGGCCATACCGAAGCCCCGACGCTGGGCTGCCTGCACTCTTCGCAACAAGTGACCCCGATGGTCGGGGAGGCAGCCCAGCACCGGGGCTTTTCCGCACCCAAGTAAGTCGCAGTTAAGCGCGTTTAGAGCCGTCTAAACGCGCTTAACTGCGACCCAGTTGGGTACGCACGACGGCGGGGCTCACCTTGCGGGCGGCTCAGGATTGGCGGGCCACCCAGCGCACGGACAACGTGGTGCAGATGCAGAACGTGAGCACCGAGCCCAGGATCACCAGCAAGGGAACGGTCCAGCCGCCGGACACGCTGTGGACGTAGCCAACGATCGTCGGAGCCAAGGCGGCGAAGCAGTAACCCACCCCCTGCACGACGGCGGACATCTTTCCCGCCGCTGCCTGGGAATGGGCGAACTTGATGACGGCGATGAAGATGACCGTGATGCCGCCGCCCTGGGCAATCCCACCCAGCGAGGACCACAGCCACCACAGGCCGGGCGCGAACAACAGGCCAACGGGAACGGTCAACCACAGCACGCTCAAGGTGACCGCCACCGTCGTCGTACTCGAGAAGCGGGCCAGCAGTGGCACGCCCAAGCCGCCGACAATCGCGAAGATCTGGAACAGTGACGATCCCGCACCTGCTTCGGCGGTGCCCATGGCGAGCTCGTCGGAAAGGAAGCTCGGCAGCCAGGCTGTGACGCCGTAGTAGGAGAACGCCTGGCCCGCAAAGCCCAGCGTGAGCCCGGCAACGAGCCAGCCAACTCCGCGCGTCGGACCGGAAGCCGAAGCAGCCACGGGCGGTACCGGCGAAGGAACCAGGGCCCGTCGCACGCCAACGGTAGGCAGCCAGAAGACGATCGCCGCCAAGGCCAGCAACGCACTCGCAGCGAGGGAGAGCCGCCAGCCTACGAGGTCGGCGAGCGGCGCAGTCACCACGGAGGTCAGGAACGAGCCGATATTCAACGCAGCCGTATACACGCCCATCGCGGTGGCTTGCCGGCGCGGAGCGAAGTCTCTGCGGATGATCAACGGCACCGCAATGTTGCCGATGGTGATGGCCACGCCGATGAGCACCGTGCCCACCATGACAGGAACGCCGCCACCGCTGGAACGGATCACCACGCCTGCCAGGACGCCCAGCAGGGTGAGCATGATGGCGAACTCCGCCCCGAAGCGCCGCCCGGCCATGGACGCGAGCGGCGAGGCCAGGGAGAAACAGAGCACCGGAATGCCAGTCAGCAGGCCGAGCTCAACGGGAGAGAACCCCAGGTCCTGCCGCAGCGAATCCACCACGGGAGCAACGGCGACGAACGGCCCGCGCATATTGAGGGCAATGAGGCCTATGCACGCGAGGATCAGCCAGCCGCGCGGGATTTTGGCGAGGAACTGGCTCACGGGACGGGCCGGACAGTGGCGGGAAGCGTTTTCATCACCTTCATTGCTATCACGCCGGCACCCCGCGCAGCGCCGGAAGTCGTTCCTAACCGGTGGCTTGGAGCGTGGCTTCGATCACGGCGGGCGACAGCACGTGCTGGGTGACCATCTGGCTTGCGCCGAGGATGGCCGCCCGGTCGCCTGCCATGGAGATGCCGATCCGCAAGTGCGTGGTGGCCAACGGCAGCGAGCGGCGGTAAACCACCTCGCGGATACCGGCCACCAGGTGCTCGCCGGCCTCCCCCACGCTGCCGCCAATCACGATCATGGACGGATTGAGCAGGTTGACCACGGTGGCCAGGACGTCGCCGACATCCCTGCCTGCCTGCCGCAAGGCCTGGATCGCTTGCAGGTTTCCCTCGGCCACCAGGCGCAGGACGTCCGCGCCGGAGACGGCTTCCAGTCCTTGGGCCGCCAATTGTCGTGCGACGGCGGGACCTGAGGCAAGCGCTTCGAGGCACCCGTGGTTGCCACACCGGCAGAGGACATCGTCGCCCCGCGGCACGCGGACGTGCCCCAGGTCGCCGGCCGTACCGTTGGCGCCGCGCTGCAGGTCACCGCTGCTGATGATGCCCGCGCCGATGCCGGTGGCCACTTTGATGAACAGGAAGTTCTCGTGCTCGGGCCAATAGGCGGTGCGTTCGCCAAGGGCCATGATGTTCACGTCGTTGTCCACCAACACCGGCACGGGCAGTGAGCGCTGAACGTAAGGAACGACGTCGAAGCCGTCCCAACCAGGCATGATCGGCGGCTTGACCGGGCGTCCGGTGTCGTGTTCCACGGGACCCGGCAGGCCGATGCCCATGCCTGCGAGGTCGCCGACGTCGCGTCCGGCTTCGGTCAGCAGTTCCTTGCCCGCCGCGATGACCCTGCCGAGGACAACTTCCGGCCCGTCGGCGACTTCCTGCTTGAGGCGCCGTTCGGCGAGGACTTTTCCGCCGAGGTCCGTGACGGCGACGATCACGTGGGTGGCTCCGACGTCGACGGCGAGCACTACGCGCGCGGCCGGGTTGAAGGCAAAGCGCGACGGCGGCCTGCCGCCGCTGGAGCTTGCCTCACCGGCGGGGCCAACGAGTCCGGAACTGATGAGTGCATCGATGCGCGAGGCGACGGTGGAACGTGCGAGGCCAGTAGTCAAGGCGAGTTCGGCGCGGGTCCTGGCCTGTCCGTCGCGGAGTAGTTGGAAGAGATCTCCAGCACGCGAAAGACTGCCGGCGTCCTGCGCCGAGGCGTCTTTACCAGCGTCATTTCCGGGTGCTGAGGTCATGGAAACAGTGAAGCACGGATGGTTATGCGTGTCACGCACCAAAAGATTGTCGGGAATATTTCAACTTTTGCTTGACGCTCGGCAAAAGTCCCCATAGGTTGTGAGCAGCACCACATCACAACTAACGATGTCCGGTATCGCCGGCGTCGATCTACCGTTCTGATTCTGCTTACGAAGAGGTAACTGAACTTGTCCAGCCACACAGACGCTGCCCGAACACTCGGAGTCGGCATCCTCGGCGCCGGCCCCGTCACCCAGGCAATCCACCTGCCCTCCCTCGCCCGCCTCGGCGATCTCCTGACCGTCCGCCACATCATGGACGTGGACCCCGCAGTTGCGGAATCCGTTGCCGCCCGGGTGGGCGCTACCCATAGCACCAGCATCGACGCCCTCCTGGGCGACCCCGCAGTAGACATCGTTGCCATCTGCAGCCCGCACCAGTTCCACGCGGAGCAGGTCATCGCGGCATGCCGTGCCGGAAAGAAGGCCGTGCTGTGCGAGAAGCCGTTCGCCTGGAACGCCGAGGAAGCAGCGCAGATCTCGGCCGTCAGCGAAGAAACCGGCGTGCCGATCATCGTCGGCGCCATGCATACCTTCGATCCCGGCTGGTTGGCCGCGGAAGCCAACTGGGGTGACCTTCCCGAAACTGCGCATACCATCCGCTCCTCGATCGTTCTCCCGCCGAATGCCCGCTTCGAGGACTTCGCCACGGAGATCATCACCCGTCCTGCCGGTGGAACCCCGGACTACAAGGACGTCGAGGTCATCAAGGGCATGCTCCGGGGCGGCATCATGGGCCTGGCCATCCACGACCTCCCCCTGGTCCGCCGCTTCACCCCCGACTTCGCCGAGGTCGAGGTCCTCGAAGCGAGGCATGTCCGCCCGTTCGGTTACGTCATCTCCCTGCGCACGCCAACCCGGACCATCGAGTTGCGCGCAGCCATGAACAGCACGTGGAAGCCCGAATGGAGCTTTGAGGCCTTCTCCGACGACGAGGCTGCCCGCATCGATTTCACCCCGTCCTACGTGCAGGCAGGGTCCGCAGTGACCACGTTCAGTCGCCGCGACGAGACAACAGTCCACGGCCCGTTCGACCACAACGGCTACGAAGGCGAATGGCGCGAACTGGCAGCCATCGCTACCGGAACCAAGCAACCGCCGTCGGCCCAAACCTTGATCGATGACCTCACGTTCGCCTTGGACATCGCCGAAGCCACGGTTGCCGCCGTGGACGCGGACCACCGTGCCCAGCAGGCGGTCCGCGAAGGAGCCCACGCATGAGCAAGCACTACTCGGTCCATACCACTCCGGAGGCACAGGAAGCCGGCGCAGTGGCCTTGGCCGTAGCCTCCCTGCCGGAAACGTTTGCCCACGCCTCCACCACGGCCGATGTCCGCGTCATCAACGGCCGCCCCGGCTGGACGGACCAGGCTATCGAAGCAATCGACGCCGGCGCCCGCGGCATCATCGTGGTGAACCCGGCAGCCGAAAGCGTCGAAGACCTCCAGCAGGCGGCGGACGCACACGGCACCGCGATCGTCCTCGACCAGCGCTGGGCCTCCAGCCCCGCCGCGGCCGGAGCCGAGGATGCCGTCCGCACCATGGCCGGCCGCGCCGCCGTCCTTGACAGCGTCGCCACCGCCCCGGCGGGCAGTGACGCAGGTGGGCTGCTCGCGGACCATCTTGCCGCCGTCGTGCGTTTGACCGGGCCGCTGGAGAACCTCCGGCTCGTCAACCGGGGGACGCACGGTTACACAGTGTCCGCGCAGCTCGCCAACGGCGCGCCCGCGGCGCTGCAAGGCATCGTCTCCAGCGCACGTCCCGCAGGCGTCCACCTCAGCCTGTTGACCGACGACGGCGGCGCCAGCGTTGCGCTTCCGGAACCGTTGGCAGCGTGGCCGGCAACGGTCAAAGTCACCGGGCCGCAGGGCGAACTGCTCCTGCCGACGCTTTACGAATCCGCCCACCGCGCCACGTGGCGCCGGCTCAAGGACCACCTCGACACCGGCACTGCTCCCACCGATCTGCATCGCTTCGCGGCGCTGACGGAATCCCTGTCCACCCTCTCCTAGTTCGCAACCCTTTTCACAAGAAGCAGTACCAGTCATTCACAGCATTTGCCCTTCTCAACGTTGAGCTGGCCCGGCCACCAGGAAAGTGGACCGGTCCCGAAAGGAATCATCATGAATGTTCAGCCCGCAGCCAACAAAGCCTTTTCCCGCCGCGGTTTCCTCGGCCTGACGGCGGCAGCCGCGTCGGTTCCGCTCCTGGCCGCCTGTGGTGGCGGCTCGGCCTCGCAGGGCGGAGGCGGTGCCGGCGGCAGCATCAAGTTCTGGGACATGCCGTGGGCCACGCCCGCTTACAACGACGCCGCCAAGAAGATTGCCGAAGGTTTCTCCGGGGCCAACAGCAAGGCCACGTACCAGATCATCCAGTGGAACAACTTCTACCAGACGTTCTCCTCGGCCATCGCTTCCAAGACCGGCCCGGCCGTTTCCACCGGTGGTGGCTTCCAGGCGTTCCAGTTCGAGGAGCAGGGACAGATCGCCTACGCGGACAAGGTTATCGACAAGCTCAAGTCCAACGGCATGTTCGACGACTTCCTGCCCGGTGTGGTGGAACCCTTCAAGACGTCCAAGGGCTACGTCGCCGTCCCGTGGCAGCTGGATATCCGTCCGCTCTGGTACCGCAAGTCACTCTTCGACAAGGCCGGCGTCGCGGTCCCGACTGACTGGGCTTCCCTGCTCGAGGCGGGCAAGAAGATGAAGTCCCTCGGCGCCGTCGGCTTCGCCACCGGTTCCGGTGCGGGCAACAACATCGGCAACCACTTGATGATCATGATGATGATCAACAACGGCGGCGGCGTGTTCACCAAGGACGGCCAGCTGGACGTCATGAATGACCGCAACGTTGAAGCCATCGAGTTCATGCTCGAACTCGTTTCCAACGGCGTCATCGACCCAGCAGCCGTCAGCTACACCTCGGACAACCTGAATGCCCAGTGGAAAGACGGCAAGGCGGCCTACGGCATGCTGACCCTCGGTGTTCCCGAGCGCGTGGGCGATACCTCCGGCGACCTCGTCGTAGCAAGCCCCATCGCCGGCCCGCACGGGGACAAGGCCGCGCTGATCTTCCCGAACAACATCATGATGTACACCAACACCCCGTCCCAGGAGGCCTCGGAAGAGTTCGTGGTCTACTACCTGGGCAAGCTCAAGGAACTGTGGCAGCAGAAGCTCATGAACGCCCTGCCCGTGTTCAAGTCCATCACCGAACTCCCCGAATTCACGGCCGACGCCAACAACGTCAAGATCGTCAAGGAATACGTCCCGATCGCCAAGACTTTCGCTTCGCAGGGCACCACGCTCAGCGCCGACCTCGCAGCCCTGGACGGCGGCCAGGCACTGAACCAGTTCACCCAGACCGTCCTCACCGGCAAGACCGACGCCAAGTCCGCGCTGACGGCCTTTGAAACGGGCCTCAAGTCCGTCCTGAAGAAGTAGGCGCCCGCACCATGTCCTCCACTACAGCGCAGTCCGGCCTGGCCCGGGCCCGCAAGGGGCTTGCCCCCGGCGGGCCCGGGGGTGGGTCCCTGAACCTGAACCGGAAGAGCAAGCTCTCCGCACAGGCCTCCAGGACGTTCTTCTGGCTCCTGCTCCCCTCGGTGATCCTGCTGGTCCTGATCCACGGCTACCCGCTGTTCCAGGCTGGCGTCCAGGCCACCCACGACGGCAACCTGATCCAGACCGGCGACTTCGTCGGAATCCAGAACTTCCAGCAGGTCCTGTCCTCTCCGGCATTCTGGAAGGCCGCCCAGTTCACGCTCCTGTTCACCATTGTTGGAGTGTTCGGGTCCTGGGCCGTGGGCCTTGGCCTGGCATTGCTGCTCCGCACCAAGATCCCCGCGGGCGGCACCTTCAAAGTGCTGCTGCTCCTGCCCTGGGTGGTCCCGATCGTGGTGTCCTCCACCGCCTGGAACTGGCTGGTTGCCACCCCGGACAGCCTGATCCCCTCGATTTTCCGTGGCCTCGGCCTGGGCACCCCGCTGTTCCTGGCCGACCCCACCCTCGCAGCCGTCACGGTGATGATCTTCAAGGTCTGGGTCTCCTTCCCCTTCATGATGATGATGACTTCCGCGGCCCTTGCCTCGGTGGATGACACCGTCTATGAAGCAGCGAGCATGGACGGCGCCTCCCGCTTCCAGCAGTTCACCCAGATCACCCTCCCGCTGATCGCCCGCTCCACCTACATTTCCTGGATCTTGATGACGATCTTCTGCGTCAACGATTTCCCCACCATCTACCTGCTCACCGGCGGCGGCCCTGTTGACGCCACCACCTCCCTGGTGGTCCTGGCCTACCGCACCGTCTTCCAGGACTTCGCCACCGGCCCCGGCGTCGCTATCGCCTTCCTCATGACCATCACCCTGGTAGTCGTCTCGGTCATCCTGTACCGCCAGATCCGAAAGTCGAGCGTCGAATAATGAGCGCAGTACTCCACGCCCACCCCGAGTCCGGCCCCGCCCTGGGCATCGCGGAACCAGGCAAAGCCCGCCGCGTCCTGTCCGAAGCCGGCATGCGCGGACGCTGGTGGCGGTTCGCCCTGATCCTGGTCATCACCGCGATCGTCCTGGTCCCGATCATGGTCACCATCATCCTGGCCCTCACCCCGGCCCCGAACAGCACCGCCACCGGCCTCACCCTCGAGAACATCACCGGGGTCTTCTCCAAGACCCTCGCCGGGATCTGGCTCCAAAACAGCCTCATCACCACCCTGGCCACAGTGGTGGTCTCCGTCGCCGTCGCTGCACCGGCCGGGTACGTGCTCTCCCGGGGGCGGTCCAAGGCCGTCTCCGGCTATTCGCTCCTGCTGTTCGTCATGCAGTCCCTGCCCATCATCACCTCGGTGTTGCCGCTGTTCATCCTCTTCGCCGCGATGGGCCTGGTGGACAACCTCATGGGCCTGACCATCATCTACGTCGGTTCCACCATGACCGTGGCCACCTGGATGATGGCCGCCTACTTCGACTCCATCCCGATCAGCCTCGAGGAAGCCTCCTGGATCGACGGGTGCTCCGTGTTCGGTTCCTTCACCAAAGTGGTGCTGCGCAACTCACTCCCGGGCATCCTGTCCACCGCGATCTTCGCCTTCCTGCTGGCCTGGAACGACTACCTGGTAGCGATCGTGTTCCTGCGCTCCAACGAAATCTTCACCCTCCCCATGGGTGTCCAGTCCTTCTTCCAGCAAAACCTCACCGACTGGTCCGGAGTCATGGCCCTCGCCGTGATCATGATGCTCCCGCCGATCATCGTCTTCGCCGCCCTGAACAAGTACTTCAGCGTCGGCGGAATCGGCGGATCCCTCGCCGGCCGCTAGGTCCCTCCCGCTCACTGCACCGAAGCGTAACGTCAGAAAAAACCCACTCCCTGTAAAGGAATCCCATGTCTTACTCACTCCAGCTGTACACCCTCCGCAACGCGATCGCCGAGGATCTGCCTGGAACCATCAAGAAGGTCGCCGAGATCGGTTTCACGCAGGTTGAGCCGTACAACTTCGTGGCTACTGCTTCCGAGCTTGGCGCAGCGTTGAAGGAAAACGGGCTCACGGCCCCTTCCGGCCACGCTCCCCTGTTGTCCCAGGACCAGGATGAGATCTTCGCTGCGGCGAAGGAGTTGGGCGTCGCCACGGTGATCGATCCGTACCTTCCGGCCGAGCACTGGCAGAACGCCGAGGACATCCAGGCCACCGCGGCCAAGCTCAATGCAGCCGCGAAGAAGGGCGCCGAATACGGCATCCGGGTGGGCTACCACAACCACGCCTGGGAGCTCGAGTCCACCATCGAGGGCACCACGGCGCTGGAATACTTTGAATCCCTCTTGGACCCGGAACTGGTCCTGGAAGTGGACACCTACTGGGCTGCCGTGGGCGGCCAGGATCCGGTGGAGTTGCTGGCCCGCCTGGGTGACCGTGTGAAGTTCATCCACATCAAGGACGGCCCGGCCACTACGGACATCAAGGCCCAGCAGCCCGCCGGCCAAGGCACCATCCCGGTCCTGGACGTGATCGCCGCAGCCAAGTCCTTGGAAGTGGGCGTCGTGGAATTCGATGACTACTCAGGCGACATTTTCCAGGGCATCACCGATTCCCTGAACTACCTCAACACGGCAAAGGAAGGTGCCCAGGCATGAGCTTCGCACCGTCCACCCGCAAGGGCCCTGTTGGCGTCGCCGTCATCGGCGCGGGCAACATCTCCAAGCAGTACCTGGACAACCTCACCACGTTCCCGGACCTGAAAGTCCACGTGATCGCGGACCTCTTCGTCGAGGCCGCCGAGGCCCGTGCCAAGGAATACGGGATTGCCGAGTTCGGTGCCCCCGAGCTGGCACTGAACCATCCCGGCGTCGAAATCATCGTGAACCTGACCATCCCGGCCGCGCATGTTGAGGTGGCCACGGCCGCAGTGAACGCGGGCAAGCACGTCTGGACCGAGAAGCCGTTCTCCCTGGACCGCGAATCCGGGCTCGGCCTGCTCAAGGCCGCCGACGCCGCGGGCATCCGCCTGGGCACCGCCCCGGACACGTTCCTGGGCGCCGGCCTGCAGACCGCCCGCCGGATCATCGAACGCGGGGACATCGGCACCCCGCTGACGGGCATGACCACCTTCCAGACCCCCGGCCCGGAATCCTGGCACCCGAACCCGTCGTTCCTGTTCGCCCAGGGCGCGGGCCCGCTGTTCGACATGGGCCCGTACTACCTCACGGCCCTGATCCAGACCTTCGGTTCGGTCCGCAAGGTGGCCGCCGTCGGCTCCGCCGCGAAGAAGACCCGGATCGTTGGTTCCGGTCCCAAGGCAGGCGAGGAGTTCGCCGTCGAGGTCCCAACCCATGTCTCCGCGATGGCGCAGTTCGAAGGCGGCCAGTCCAGCCACAGCGTGTTCTCCTTCGAGTCCCCGCGCCTGCGGATGGGCTTCGTGGAAATCACCGGCTCCGAAGCGACCCTGTCCCTGCCGGACCCGAACTACTTCGACGGCGACCTCAAGCTCTGGCGTCCCGGCGCGGAGGAACCGGAGATCATCCCCGCCACCGGTCCGGCCCAGGGCCGCGGCCTCGGTGTGCTGGACATGGCCCGGGCCCTGCGTTCCGGTTCAGCGCACCGCGCCACCGGCGACCTGGCCTACCACGTGCTGGACACCATGGTCTCGATCTCCGAGTCCGTCGAATCCGGCTCGTTCGTGGACGTCACCAGCAACGCACCCGCTTCGGCAGCCGTCCCTGAGGACTGGGCACCGGAAACCGCCACCCTCTAAATCCGCAGCAACCAGCGAGGAACAAGAACATGACCACCCCCGCCCACTCGTCCCTGCCTTCCGACCGTCCACTCGGTGTGGCCGCCATCGGCTATGCCTTCATGGGGAAGGCCCACTCGAACGCGTGGCGGAATGTGGCCAGTTTCTTCGACGTCCCGGCCTTCGAGCAGAAAGTGCTCGTGGGCCGGGACGCCACCCAGGTCGCGGAAGCCGCAGCAAAGTACGGTTGGGCCGAATCCGCCACCGATTGGCGGGACGTGATCCACCGGGATGACATCGACATCATCGACATCTGCGCCCCGGGTTGGATGCACGCCGAAATCGCCATCGCCGCCCTCGAAGCAGGCAAACACGTCCTGGTCGAAAAACCCCTCGCCAACACCCTGGCCGAGGCCGAACTCATGACCGCCGCCGCAGCCAAGGCCCGCGCCCGGGGCGTGCAGTCCATGATCGGGTTCAACTACCGCCGCGTCCCCGCCCTCGCCCTCGCCCGTGAGTTGATTGCCGAAGGCCGGCTCGGGACCATCCGCCACATCCGCGCCGCTTACCTCCAGGACTGGCTCTCCGACGCCGGGTCACCCATGACCTGGCGCCTCCGGAAGGAAACCGCCGGCTCCGGAGCGTTGGGGGACATCGCCTCCCACGCCATCGACCAGATCCTCTACCTCCTCGGCGACGCCGTCACCGAAGTCACCGGCCGCCTGCACACCTTCGTGGACCAGCGCCCCGGCCCTGACGGCCCCGAAGACGTCACGGTCGACGACGCCGCCTGGGCCACGCTCACCCTCACCTCCGGAGCCATCGCCTCCGTGGAAGTCTCCCGCGTCGCCACCGGACAAAAGAACTCCCTGAAACTGGAAATCTACGGCGACAAAGGCACCATCCTCTTCGACCTCGAATCGTTGAATGAACTCGGCTTCCTGGACGCCACCCTGCCCGTCCGGGAGCAGGGCTTCCGCCGGATCCTCGTCAACGAACCCGAACACCCCTACCTCGAAGCCTGGTGGCCGCAAGGGCACATCATCGGCTGGGAACACACCTTCACCCACCAAGTCCGCGACTTCCTCACCGCCATCGCTTCCGGTGACGCGCCGTCGCCGTCGTTCGAGGACGGCCTCCAAATCCAGCGCGTCCTGGCCGCCGTCGAAGAATCCGCCGCCGCCAAAAGCTCACTGATCCAGCTGTCCAACACCACCGAAGGAGCCTGACATGCCCCGCCCGTACACCCTGTTCACCGGCCAGTGGGCCGACCTCCCCCTCGAGGAAGTCGCCAAGCTCGCCTCGGGCTGGGGCTACGACGGCCTGGAAATCGCCGTCTCCGGAGACCACCTCGACGCCTGGCGCTGGGACGAACCCGGCTACGTCGAATCCAAACTCGAACTCCTGGACAAGTACAACCTCAAAGTCTGGGCCATCTCCAACCACCTCAAAGGCCAAGCCGTCTGCGATGACCCCATCGACTTCCGCCACGAAGCCATCGTCGGCTCCAAGGTGTGGGGCGACGGGAACCCCGAAGGCGTCCGCCAGCGCGCCGCCGAAGAAATGAAACACACCGCCCGCCTCGCCAAAGCCTTGGGCGTGGACACCGTGGTCGGGTTCACCGGCTCCTCGATCTGGCAGTACGTGGCCATGTTCCCGCCCGTCCCCGAGAAGGTCATCGACGCCGGCTACCAGGACTTCGCCGACCGCTGGAACCCCATCCTGGACGTCTTCGACGAAAACGGTGTCCGCTTCGCCCACGAAGTCCACCCCTCCGAAATCGCCTACGACTACTGGACCACCGTCCGCACCCTGGAGGCGATCGGCCACCGCGAAGCGTTCGGCCTGAACTGGGACCCCTCCCACATGATGTGGCAAGGCATCGACCCCGTCTCCTTCATCTGGGACTTCAAAGACCGGATCTACCACGTGGACTGCAAAGACACCAAGGTCCGCCAAACCGGCCGGAACACCGTCCTCGGCTCCCACCTGCCCTGGGGCGACCCCCGCCGCGGCTGGGACTTCGTCTCCGCCGGCCGCGGCGACGTCCCCTGGGAAGCCTCCTTCCGCGCCCTCACCGCGATCGGCTACAACGGCCCCATCAGCATCGAATGGGAAGACGCCGGCATGGACCGCCTCCACGGCGCCCCCGAAGCCCTCGCCGCCCTGAAGAAATTCGACTTCCCCGCCTCCCAAACCAGCTTCGACGCCGCCTTCAGCCAGGACTAGGCGCGTGGCGGAAACGGTAAAGAACGACGACGGCGACGGTTTCGTCCCGCTGTTCGACGGCTCCTCCTTGGCCGGTTGGTACTCCGTACCTCGCGTGTACGGTACGGAGTACCCCGGCGGGCCCCTCCTCCTGGAGCGTTTCGAAGCCCTGGGCCTGACCCCGCCGGTAGAGCCGGAGAAGCACCCCGCGCACTGGTTCGTGGAGGACGGCGTGCTGATCGGCGAACAGGACTCCCCCGGCAGCGGTTACGGCGGCTACCTCGTCAGCGAGCAGGCCTTCGGTGATTTCGAACTGGTGCTGGAGATGCGCCCGGACTGGCCGGCGGATACGGGGGTGATGCTGCGCCGCCGCCCGGATTCCTGGGAAGGGTTCCAGGTGTTGGTGGACCACCGGCCTTCGGGCGGCATCGGCGGGTTCTTCGGCAATGGGCTGGCAAGTTTCTCGGCGGTTCCGTTCGCCGTGGACGTCGCCCTCGACGCGGACGGCCGCCCCGCTGGCCTCATCGCCGATGACCCGGCCACGTCGGTGGAACCCGTCACCGAAGAGAAGCGTGCCCGCCTGGCGTTCGCGGCCGACGTCGAAGATTTCCTCAACGCCTGGCGCTGGGATGACTGGAACGAGCTGCGCATCCGCTGCGTCGGTGCCCTGCCCGTCATCACTACCTGGGTCAACAGTGTGAAGATCGCCGAACTGGACACGGCCACCCTCGATTCGCCCAACTACAACCCGGCGGACGTCCTCGAAACACTCGGGCACCGCGGGCACATCGCGCTGGAAGTGCACGACAACGACTCCATGTTCGGCGAAGCCCGCTGGGGCAAGGGCGCGCAATGCCGCTGGCGGAACATCCGGATCAAAGACCTCGACCAGGAAGTCGCGCTGTGAACCGCACCCTCCAACCCGGCCAGCGGAGCGAAGTCTGGATCGCCTCGGTCACCGGCGAAGCCGAACTCCTCTACAGCACCGACACCATCCTCCTCGAAGCCCCGAACTGGACCCTCGACGGGCAGTCCTTGATCCTCAACGGCGACGGGAAGCTCTGGAAGCTGGACGTTTCCAGTCCGGAGTTGACCCAGATCCCCCTCACCGGCATCCCGGACCTGAACAACGATCACGTCCTGGATCCGGACGGGAAGAACATCTTCCTCTCCGCCAACGACGGCCACATCTACCGGGCACCGCTCACCGGCGGCCACGCCACCCGGATCACCGGGGACGACGGCTCCTGGCACTTCCTCCACGGCGTGAGCCCGGACGGGGCGGAGTTGGCGTACGTGGGGATCGCGGATGGCGACTTCACGCAGCCGGGCCGCCTCATGACCATAAAGTCCGACGGCGGTGCTGCCGCCGGCGTCGATGTTGGAGACAGCCACTGCGACGGCCCGGAATACTCGCCGGACAGAAAGTGGCTTTACCTCAACACCGAATCCTTCAGCACGGCGAAAGTCCATGCCCAGCTCGCCCGGATCCGCGTGGACGGGACAGGGTTCGAGCAGCTCCTCGAGTCCGACACCGTGGACTGGTTCCCGCACCTTTCCCCCGATGCCCGGCACGCCAGCTACATCCGGTTCCCCAGCGGAACCGAAGGCCACCCAGCGGACTTGCCGGTCGCCGTCGTGCTCGTCTCAACAGGTGACTGGCACACTCCGCTGCACATCTGGCCGCTGTTTGGTGGCCAAGGTACGCTCAACGTCAACAGCTGGTCGCCGGACTCTTCACGGTTTGCGTTCGTCGCGTACCCCCTCACTGACTCACCAAAGGACTAAGCACGTGACCCACCCCCATGGCACTTCCGACGGCACCATCCGTTGGGGCATCCTCGGCACCGGCTTCATCGCCGGACTGCAAACCGCGGACCTGCGCGGGAACGGCTTCACGGTCCAGGCCGTGGGCTCCCGCTCCCTGGACTCCTCCAAGGCGTTCGCCGAACAGCACGGCATTCCCACCGCACACGGCAGCTACGAGGACCTCGCCGCGGACCCCGAGGTGGACGTCATCTACATCGCCACCCCGCACCCCATGCACCACGCCAACGCGCTGCTGGCGTTGAACGCCGGGAAGCATGTCCTCGTGGAGAAATCGTTCACCATGAACGCCCGGGAGGCCCGCGAGATCACCGACCTGGCTGCGTCCAAGGGATTGGTAGCCCTCGAGGCCATGTGGACCCGGTTCCTGCCCCACATGATCCGGATCCGCGAGATCATCGCCGCCGGCACCATCGGCGAGGTCCGCAAGGTGGTGGCCAGCCACAACCAGAGCCTCCCCACCGATCCCGCGCACCGGCTCAACGATCCCGTGCTCGGCGGCGGCGCGCTGCTGGACCTGGGCATCTACCCGGTCTCCTTCGCGATCGACATCCTCGGGGCGCCGTCGAGTGTCACCGCGAGCGCATCGATGACGGCCACCGGCGTCGACCGCCAGACCGCGGCGATCTTCGATTACGACGGCGGTGCGCAGGCCTTGGTGGATTGCGAACTGGACGCTGCGAGCGCCAACCGCGCCATGGTGATCGGGACAGAGGGGTGGATCGACATCGAGCACACCTGGTACAACCCGGTACCGTTCACGGTCCATGCCGTGGATGGCTCCGTGGTGGAGCGCTTCGATGAGCCCGTGACCAGCCGCGGCATGCAGTACCAGGCCGCCGAGCTGGAGCGGCTCGTGGCCGCTGGGGAAACGGCGGGCACCATCCTCCCACCCGCGGAAACGGTGGCGATCATGGCCGCGATGGACGAGATCCGCCGGCAGATCGGGCTGAGCTACGAGGCGGACAAGTCATGAGCGAAACACCCCGGCTCGCGGAACTCCGGGCCCAGGAAGAGGAACTGGTCTTCGCAAGCTTCGACCACCACGATGCCTGGCGGCTCGGCTCCCTCATCGCCAACCACGCCATCTCGTCCGGTTTCGGTGTGGCCATTGATATCCGCCGGCACAATATCGTGCTGTTCCGCTGCGTCCTGCCCGGAGCCACGTCCGACCAGGAAGAATGGATCCGACGGAAGTCGGCCTCAGTGCTGCGGTTTGAGCACAGCACTGCGCTCTTGTCCGAACAGTTTTCCGCCGCTGGCCACAGCCCGCTCGGCGGGGGTTGGCTTTCGCACGACGACTACACCCTGGCTGGCGGCTCCTTCCCCATCCGGGTAAAGGGTGCCGGGGTCATCGGCGCGATCACTGTGTCCGGACTGGCCTCCGATGAAGACCACCAGCTGGTGGTGGATGGCATCCGGAACTACCTGAAGACGGTAGGGACGTGAATTTCTAGGCCATCAACCACACGGCGCCCAGGCCCAGGGCGGCGATCAACGCCCACGCGCACAAGGCCATGACCAGGGACCGTGGTCCGGCGTGCAGGAGTTCCCGCACCCGGACCGCGGAGCCCAACCCAAAGAGGGCGGCCCCGAGTGCGATCTCCTGCAGCAGGCCCCCGACATCCAGCACCACTGGCGAAGCCCAGCCAAGGCTGCGGAGGGCGATCATGGCCAGGAAACCCAGCACGAAGAGCGGCACGATCGGCGGGAACTTACCCGGGTTGCCCGGGGCGCCCACGACACCCCGCACCCGCCGGCGCCGCTCCCACACGCCAGCCGTCGCGACGATGGGTGCCAGCAAAACCACCCGCGTGAGCTTGATGACCACCGCAGCACTCAAGGCAACCGCACCGGCGGTCTGGGCCGCAGCCACCACCTGCCCCACGTCGTGCACCGATGCACCCACCCAACGGCCGAAGCTCACGGCGTCCAAACCCAGTGGGTGCATCAGCAGTGGGAGCGTGCCGATGGCCAACGTGCCGCACAGTGTCACGAGCGCAACCGGCAACACGGTGTCCTCATGCTTGGTTCCCCGGACGGCGGCCATGGCCCCAATGGCCGAGGCGCCGCAAATGGAGAAGCCTGTGGCAATCATCAGGGGTGCGTCGCCGGGGAGCTTGAACAGCTTGCCCAGCCCATAAGTTCCGGCAAAGGCGAGCAACACCACGGCGACGATGAGCCCAAAAGCCTGCCAACCCAGCGAAGCGATATCTCCCAGGCTCAGTTTCAGCCCCAGCAGGACGATGCCCGCACGCATCAAGTGCTTGCCGGCGAAGCGCAGCCCCGCTCGCCAGGGGCCTTCTACCCAGCCGGAAACGCCGGGCACATTGGCGGCCACAATCCCCAGGACCACGGCGATGGTCATGGCCGGCAGGGACGGCAGCAGGGCATGGAGTCCGAAGGCTACGCCCACGGCAACAACGCAGGCCGCAAGTCCGGGAGCAAGAGCCCGGATAGCTGCCGCGGCGTGTGCCTTCGGCGTCTCCGAAACGGGTGCCGTACGCGGCCTGATGGTGCTCATGGTTCCACGATCCCCCGAAACCGCAGCCCACGATAGCCCTCACTTCGGCCTGAACCCATGCTTAATTGACATGAGCTGAACCCGAGGCATATCTTCCAAGCATGAGCAGCCGCCCGGATCTGACCGCGCTGGAAATACTCGTCCTGGTGGCCGAGACTGGCTCGCTCGGCGCTGCGGCCCGCCGCGTGGGCATGGCACAACCGAATGCCAGCCGCGCCTTGGCCCGGCTGGAACGGCAACTTGGGCTCACCTTGGTGATCCGTACCCCCGCGGGTTCCCGGGTCACGAACGAGGGCGAAGTGGTGACGGCTTGGGCGCGCGAGGCACTCGGGGCCATGGACCGGATGATCCTGGGCGCACGGTCCCTGGCCGAAGAGCAGGCTGCCCACCTTACTGTCGCGGCCAGCCTCACCATTGCCGAGTACCTGGCTCCGCGCTGGTTGGCACGCTTCCGGAGGGCACACACGGACCTGCACGTCAGCCTGGCCGTGGGCAACTCCGGGGAGGTCCTGGAACAGGTAGCCGCCGGGCAAGTTCCCCTGGGCTTCGTGGAAACGCCCGCACTGCCGCGCACTGTTGCTTCAACCACCGTGGCCCGCGATGAGCTGGTTGTGGTGGTGGGGACTACCCACCCCTGGGCGCGCAGGCGTACACCGGTGGACCCCCAAGAACTGACCGCCGCCGACCTGGTGCTCCGGGAGGTAGGGTCGGGAACCCGCGACACTTTGGTCAGGGCCCTGGAACGATCAGGGACGCCGTTGCCCGAGGCACGCCTGGAGCTCGCCAGCACCGTGGCTGTCAAAGCAGCAGCGGCCGAGGGCGCGGCCGTGGCCGTGCTGAGCGAGCTCGCCGTCACGGCCGAACTCGCCACCGGGCAACTCGTCGCCGTCCCCGTTCAAGGACTGGACCTCACGCGTTCCCTGCGGGCCGTCTGGCTGCCCGAACGCAGGCCCGACGGCAGCGCCGCGGAATTGATCCGCATCGCCAAGGCAAGCAACTGAACAACAGCAGTCACCGCCCTTTGAGCACATAGCGCCTTTCGGGACGTCCGACGCCGTACTTCAGCTTCACGTCCAAAGCGCCGGCATCGTGGAGGTACTCCAGGTAACGCCGTGCGCTGACCCGCGAGGTGCCCAGCTGCTCGGCCACCTCGGCTGCCGAAAGGTCTCCAGACGCCGCCTTCAACGTCTCCTCAACCCGCTCCAACGTCTCAACGCTGCACCCCTTGGGCAGGCTCCGCTCCGAGGCACCGAGGCCGAAGACCCTGTTGACGTCGGACTGCTCCGCTTCCACCTTGGAGCCATCCAGGCCGTGGTACGCGTTCAGGTAATGCTCCAGCCGTTCCTGGAGATCTGCTTGGGAAAAGGGCTTGATGAGGTAGTGCACAATCCCGCCGCGCAGAGCCTTGCGCACGGTCTCCACCTCCCGCGCGGCACTGATCACCAGCACGTCCAGGTCCGGGGCCACCTCACGCAATTGGTGCATGAGGTCCAGGCCATTGATGTCCGGGAGGTGGATGTCCAGCAGCACCAGGTCCGGTTGGAGCCGCTCCGTTTCCAGCACGGCCTGCGCGCCGGTGTGCGCCACTCCGAGCACCACGAAGCCCGGCGTCCGCTGGATGAAGCCGGCATGCACCTTGGCCACCATGAAGTCGTCATCGACAATCAGGACCTTGATCACGGGCGGACTGCCTCCTTCCTGAATCGGGCGGCGAACACGGCACCGCCCTCGTTCGAGACCGTCAGGTCTCCCCCGCCACGCCGGCAAATGACCCGGGACAAGGCCAGGCCGAAACCACGCGCCTCACCCGGATCCGGATCCTTGGTAGAGAAGCCCTGCTGGAAGATTTCATCCACGGCATCATCCGGCACACCCGGACCATTGTCCTGCACGGTCACCGTTACCCCGTCTTCCATGTCCACCACCAGCACAGTGACCGATGCCCCGGGAAGGCCCGTCACGGCGTCGAACGCGTTGTCCACCAGGTTCCCCACAACGGTGGCGAGGTCGCGGGAGAGTTCCTCCGGTACGCGCGGCAGTGCAGACTCCGGAGCGAGCTGGAGTTCAACCCCGCGCTCAGCCGCAAGGCTGGTTTTGGCGATCAGCAAAGCGGCGAGCGCGGGGTCCTGGATGCGGCTGGTGACTTCGTCGTTGAGACGCGTGCGGTCCACCGTGGCTCCGTTGACGAACTGGATCACCGAGTCGTATTCCTCCAGCTGGAGCAGGCCGGAGATCACGTGGAGCTGGTTGGCGAACTCGTGGGCCTGGGCGCGAAGGGTGTTGGTCACGGTGCGGGTTGCCCCCAGTTCGCGTTCCAGCGAAGACAGCTCCGTGCGGTCCCGCAAAGTGGTCACGGAGCCGATGTCCCGTCCACCAGACGTCAGCGCCACCCTGTTCATGACCACCAAGCGGTCCCCCACCAACACCAACTGGTCCGGACCCGCCTGCTCCCGCGCCAAGACCACTTTCAACGCAGGATCGACGGACAGGGAACCGAGGCGCTTTCCGACGCAATCGTCCGGCAGGCCCAGGAGTTGCCTGGCGCTCTGGTTGGCCACCGTGATCCGTTCGTGGGGATCCAAAGCCACCACGCCTTCCTTCAGGCCCTGCAGCATGGCTTCGCGGTTCTCCACCAGGCCGGTGATCTCGTGTGGTTCCATGCCCAGGGTTTGCCGTTTCACCCGGCGGGACATCAGGAGGGAACCGGCAACGCCCAGGACGCTGGCCACGCCCAGGTAGGTGAGCAGGTTCGGTGCGGCGTCTCCCAGCCTTTCCAGTGTGGAGGGGTAGTTGCGGCTGATGGAGGCGATGCCGATCATCTTGCCGGCATCGTCCAGGACAGGGACGTGGGCCGAGAGGACCGGAGTGTTCCCGCCTGCCACCACGCCGGTCCAGGCCCGTCCCTCCATCACCCGGCTCTCACCGAGCGGGAGGGCCTTGCCAACCAGCCCCGGGTCGGACGCGGTGACCACCGTGCCGTCCAGCTTGGCCAAAGCCACCTGGGCCGAGCCGGAGACCGTACGGACCGATTCCGCAACTGCCGGAAGCGATGAACCGGCACGGGGTTCCGCCGTCGGAAGCAGTTCGCGCACGGTGGGATTGTTCCCCAGGGCCTCGGCAGCAGAGAGCGCCCGGCGTCCCTCCGTACGTTCAAAGTTTGCCGCGGACTCGGCAAGGGAGATGGCGGCGACAGCTACCAGCACGGCAAGGACAATCAGCAACTGCAGCACAAGGTACTGTCCCGCCAGGGACATGCCTCTTCTTCGAGACGGTCGAGTCAAGGTGTGGTCCTTTGGATGATGTCCACGTTGCCGGACGCTGCTGGGGCCTCGATGCGTTCACTGGCTGTCCGCCATGGAGTACCGGAACTATACCCCAGTGCTGGCCGGAAGCGTGCCGGAGCGTGAACGCAATGAACTTAAAGATCACTGCGAACACAAGAGTGATCCCCGTCACGGACGGTCCTAGCATCGACGGCAGGGCAGGAACCCGACGACGGCCCCTGCACAGGAATTCGACGAAGAATTTTCACACTGAGATGAGGAACACCATGCGCCAGATCCGCGCATTGCGCATTGCCGCCGTAGCAGCCGGCATCGCCCTGATGGCCACCGGTTGTGGCGCCACCAGCAAGAACTCCACCGGCACGGAAAGCTCCGGGGCCGCCAAGCCCATCAGTGGGCTCCAGATCATGGTCCCCAACACCCCTGGTGGCGGTTACGACACCACGGCCCGCGCTGCGGCCAAGGTCCTGGATGACGAAAAGATCACCAGCAACACCGAAGTCTTCAACCTGGCCGGAGCCGGCGGCACGGTGGGCCTGGCCCGCGTGGTCAACGAGAAGGGCAACGGCGATCTGGCCATGCTCATGGGCTTGGGCGTGGTGGGCGCCAGCTACACCAACAAGTCCGAGTCGAAACTGACCCAGACCACCCCGCTGGCCCGCCTGATCGAGGAACCCGGCGCGATCATGGTCAGCAAGGACTCTCCCTACAAGACCATCGATGACCTGGTGAAGGCATGGAAGGCCAATCCGGGATCCATCGCCGTGGGTGGCGGTTCCTCGCCGGGCGGCCCGGACCACCTCCTGCCGATGCAGCTGGCGGGGGCCGTAGGCATCGACGCCACTAAAGTGAACTTCGTTTCCTACGACGGCGGCGGTGACCTGCTGCCTGCGATCCTCGGCAACAAGCTCGGGTTCGCGGCCTCCGGCGCCGGTGAATACCTGGAGCAGATCAAGTCCGGCGAGGTCCGCGTCCTGGCCACCAGCGGTGAGAAGCGGTTGGACGGTGTGGACGCCCCGACCCTCAAGGAATCCAACATCGACCTGGTGTTTACCAACTGGCGCGGCATAGTGGCCCCTCCCGGCATCAGCGACGAGGACAAGAAGTCCCTGATCGCGGCCCTGGAGAAGATGCATGAATCGGCAGGTTGGAAGGAAGCCCTGAAGACCCACAGTTGGACCGATGCATTCATCACCGGTGACGAATTCCAGACCTTCCTGACCGACCAGGACAAGCGCGTTGCCGATGTCCTCACCAAGCTTGGCTTGGCGTGAGCACTGCAGTAAAAGCCCTCAAAGGCCGCGCCGAGCTGGGGGTCTCCCTCCTGCTCGGCGCGGCCGGGGTCCTGGTCTTCCTGGATGCCAATGGCCTGGTCACCCCGTACTCGAAGTCGGACCCGGTTGGACCCAAGACTGTGCCGTTCATCGTGGCCGGACTCCTGGTGGTTTGTGCCGTGCTGTTGGCCATCAACGTCCTCCGTGGCGGAAAGGGTGAAGCCGAGGGCGGCGAAGACGTGGACCTCGCCCACCCCGCCGACTGGAAGACCGTCCTCCCCCTCGCCGGAGCGTTCATCCTCAATATCCTGCTGATCGACTGGGCCGGCTGGGTCATCTCCGGAACTGTCCTTTTCTGGGGCAGCGTCCTGGCCCTGGGCAGCCGAAAGTATGTCCGGGACGGCCTGATCGCACTGGCCCTGTCCTTGCTGACCTTCTATGGCTTCTACCTCGGTCTTGGCATCGCACTGCCCGCCGGGCTTCTGGAAGGAATCCTCTGATGGACGTCCTGTCCTCCCTGATGGACGGTTTTGCCACCGCCCTGACCCCCATGAACCTGCTCTACGCCATGATCGGCGTGCTCCTGGGCACTGCCGTTGGTGTCCTGCCCGGCCTTGGCCCGGCCATGACCGTGGCCTTGCTGCTTCCTGTCACGTACGCCTTGGAACCCACCAGCGCCTTCATCATGTTCGCGGGCATCTACTACGGCGGTATGTACGGCGGCTCCACTACCTCAATCCTCCTTAATACCCCCGGAGAATCGTCCTCGGTGGTCACGGCCATCGAAGGCAACAAAATGGCCAAGGCAGGGCGGGCAGCCCAGGCATTGGCCACTGCGGCCATCGGATCGTTCGTTGCCGGAACCATCGGCACCGCGTTGTTGGCCGTCTTTGCGCCGATCGTGGTGAAGTTCGCCGTCAGCCTCGGGGCGCCAAGCTACTTCGCCATCATGATCCTCGCCCTGCTGGCGGTCACGGCTGTCCTGGGCTCCTCGCGGCTCCGCGGCTTCGCCTCCCTGGCACTTGGCCTGGCGATCGGCCTGGTGGGCATGGATTCCGTGACAGGCCAGCGCCGCCTGACGTTCGGCCAGCCGCTGCTTGCCGACGGCCTGGACATTGTTGTTGTTGCGGTGGCCATCTTCGCCGTGGGTGAAGCCCTCTGGGTTGCTGCCCACCTTCGCCGCAGCCCGCTCCACATCATCCCCGTGGGCCGCCCGTGGATGGGCCGGAAGGACTGGGCCCGTTCCTGGAAGCCGTGGCTTCGCGGCACCGCCTTTGGTTTCCCCTTCGGAGCCCTGCCCGCCGGTGGTGCGGAGATTCCCACGTTCCTCTCCTACGTCACGGAAAAGCGGCTGAGCAAGCACAAGGAAGAGTTCGGCAAGGGGGCCATCGAAGGCGTGGCCGGGCCGGAAGCTGCCAACAACGCAGCAGCGGCCGGCACCCTGACCCCCATGCTCGCGCTGGGCCTGCCCACCAACGCAACAGCCGCCGTCATGCTGGCTGCCTTCACTACCTACGGCATCCAGCCGGGACCACAGCTCTTCTCCAGCCAGGGACCACTGGTCTGGGCCCTCATTGCCAGCCTGTTCATCGGCAACCTGTTGCTGTTGCTGATCAACCTTCCGCTGGCTCCCCTTTGGGCGAAGCTCCTGCAACTCCCCCGGCCCTACCTCTATGCGGGCATCCTGTTCTTCGCCACCCTTGGCGCGTACTCGGTGAACCTGCAGGCCTTCGACCTGGTGATCCTGCTGGTCCTCGGTGCACTCGGCTTCATGATGCGCCGCTTTGGGCTCCCCGTCCTGCCGCTGATCCTGGGCGTCATCCTCGGCCCGCGCATTGAAGGCCAGCTCCGGAAGACCCTGCAGCTGAGCGCCGGCGACCCTGCCGGACTCTTCAGCGAGCCGATCGCGATCGTGGTCTACGTCATCGTGGCGATCGTGCTGGTGTGGCCCTTTGCCTACAAGCTCATCAAACCCAAGCGGCCAGCCAAGGACCCGTTGCTCCCCGCCAACTCCGGCGCTGCCGACTACAGCGACTAACCACCAGAAACAGGAGAACCCATGACCATCGTGGTGGGATACGTCCCCACACCCGAGGGCGAAGCAGCCCTGACGCAGGCCATCGCCGAAGCCAAGAACCGCAAGGACACGCTGCTCGTCATCAATTCCTCCAAGGGCGATGCACTGGTGGACAACCGCTACGCCCAGGAGCCGGACATCCAGACCGTGGAGGACCGCCTGGCGCAGGAAGGCATCCAGCACACCATCAAACAACCGGTTCGTGGCCACGATGCCGCGGCTGAGGTCCTGGACGCTGCCGACGAACACGACGCGGAACTCATTGTGATCGGCCTCCGCCGGCGCAGCCCCGTGGGCAAGCTCATCATGGGCAGCGTCTCGCAGCGGATCCTCCTCGAGGCCGACTGCCCGGTGTTGGCGGTGAAGGCGGACTAGGAGTCCATCCAGAAAATGCCCCTAAGATGCGTTCTTAGGGGCATTTTCCGTACACACTTTCCCAGGGGGACCGCATGACCGAAACCATCCGCACGGCGCGCACGGACGACGCCGGCAAACTCGCGGAACTGGCCGCCGTCACCTTTCCGCTGGCCTGCCCTCCCGGAGCATCGCCGGCAGACATCCAGGCCCACCTTGAGCGGACGCTCAGCGAGGCCAACTTCACGGAGTACCTCGCCGATGCGAACATCACCATCCTGGTGCTCGACGACGGTGGGCAGCTGAACGGGTACACCATGCTGATCGCCAAACCGGCAAGCGACCCGGACGTCGCTTCGGTCCTCTCGGCGCTGCCCGCCACCGAACTCAGCAAGTGCTACGTGCACCCCGACCATCACGGCCAGGGTGCAGCGTCCCGCCTGATCAGGGCCTCCTTGGCCGATGCCGCGGACAAGGGCGCCGCCGGTGTGTGGCTGGGCGTCAACAGCGAGAATGCCAAGGCCATCCGCTTCTACGAGAAGTCCGGTTTCCAGCGGGTGGGCACCAAGTCCTTCAAGCTCGGCGACTCCGTGGAGCACGACTTCGTGATGGAGCACCGGCTCTAGTCAGGCGGAGGGAGCCGCCTGAAAGGCCCTCGAACGGAACTCTTCGATCACCCGCGAGTACAACGCCACGTGCTCCTCAGCCATCCGGGTGGCACTGAAGTACTCGTCCACCGCTCGACGGCAGGCTGCCCTTGACAAGGAAACCGCGGCCTCCACGTAGTCGGCCAGCTCTCCCACGCCGGCGAGATAACCGGTTTCACCGTGCCTCACGATCTCGGGAGCTGCACCCATCCTGGTGGCCAACACAGGGGTACCCGTGGCGAGTGCCTCGATCATCACCAGGCCGAACGGCTCGGGCCACTGGAGGGGGTTGATCAGGGCTACCGCACCACCCATGAGTTCATACTTTTCCGGGTCGGAGAGCTCGCCGAGGAACTCTTCGTCCGGGCCCAGGAAAGGCCGTACCACTTCCTGGTAGAACCGGACTTCGTCCTTGGCATGCATCTTGGCGGCGATCCGGAGCGGGACACCTGCCTCCCGTGCAATGCGCACCGCCTCCATGAGGCCTTTGTCCGGGCACATGCGTCCAACGAAGCAGGCGTAGCCACCGCTTCCGTCGCCCACCGACACTGTAGAGAGGTCCAGTCCGTGGTGGATGACGGAGGCAACGTCGAGGTCGGGAACCATGGACCGTTGATCGTGGGAGATCGCGATGATGGCAGTGTCCCCGGCCATCGCGCGGTAAAGCCCGGCCGATTGCCCCGTGAGCTGGCCGTGGATGGTGGTCACCACGGGGGTGTCGGCCGGGCGGTGCGCATAGAGGGGACCCGCCAAGGTGTGGTCGTGGATGATGTCCATGCCCTGCATCCCTTGGTATGCCTGCACCACGTGGCTTAGCTCGCTCAGCGTGCACCCGAGTTCCTCCGGGGCACTGGGACCGAAGCCATTCAGCTGGGGCACAGGACACGTGCTGTCCGAAGCCGCCGCAAGGAGGACCTCATGCCCGGCATCCACGAGGGCCCGTGCCAAGGCATCAACAACCCGTTCGGTGCCGCCGTATCTCTCAGGCGGAACGGTGAACCAGGGTCCAACAATGAGTCCGATGCGCATGCTGGGGCCTCCGCGCAAAAACCCCCAAACCAGGAGCTGACTGCACAACCCTCATTAAGGCTATAAGCCTCGTGAGGAATCTAACAGGGCTTTTCCGGAATGCTCCCCCGTTCCTTCCGGTTGACGAAACCATGAAGATTGAGATCTGGTCCGACGTCGCCTGCCCCTGGTGCTACATCGGCAAGCGCCGCTTTGAAACTGCCCTGGCACAGTTCCCGCACCGTGAAGCCGTGGACGTTGAATGGAAGAGCTACCAGCTGGACCCTTCCGTTCCTGAGCACTACGACGGCACGGAACTGGATTACCTGAGCAAGCGCAAGGGCATGGCACCGGAGCAGGTCAAGCAGATGTTCGCCCACGTCACGGACACCGCCAAGGGCGAAGGCCTCGACTACCACTTCGACAAGGTGGTGGTCGCCAACAGCTTTACGGCGCACCGCCTCATCCACCTCGCCGCCACCCATGGCCGCCAGGATGCTGCCAAGGAGCGCCTGCTCAGCGACCACTTTGAGCACGGCAAGGACATTGGCAACCACGACTACCTCAGCGAACTCGGCGCTTCCCTGGGACTTCCGGAAAGCGACGTCGCAGAGCTCTTCACCACGGACAAGTTCACCGAAGAGGTCAACCAGGACATCAACGAGGCCCGCGCCATCGGTGTCACGGGCGTCCCGTTCTTCGTCATTGACCGCAAGTACGGCATCTCGGGCGCCCAGCCGGCCGAGCTCTTCAGCCAGGCCCTCAACCAGGCCTGGCAGGAAGCCAATCCGCTCATCCCGGTGGGCGCCACGGACGCCGAGGCCTGCGGCCCCGACGGCTGCAGCATCTAGCCAGCCACCCGCCGTCGCACCTCAACCCAAGTAGGTCGCAGTTAAGCGCGTTTTGAGCCGTCAAAACGCGCTTAACTGCGACCCAGTTGGGTGCCACGCGGCTGGGTGCCACGCGGCTGGGTGCGGCGCTAGGCTTTCGCCACGTCAAGCTCGACGACGGCCCAGGACAACGCGGGCAGCGTCAGGCGCAGTTCCGAGCCGCTGGCCTTGACGTTCTCCAGCGGCACCAATCCGACCCGGTCCGGCTGGGACTGGCTGTTGATGGTGAAGCGGTCGCCGCCGTCGGGAATGTCCAGGACCTCGGCGCGCAGCACTTGGCGGGCGTCGAAACCGCGCAGGGCGACCTCGACGTCGGCCGCTTCTTCCAGCCCACGGTTGGCGAAGAACAAGGCTACCCTTCCGGTTTCCTCGTTCCAGGTGGCGCTGACGTCCACCAGGTCCGCGTCACCGAAGCGCTTGTTCGAGTACTTGTCCGAGTCCACGGACAGGCGCAGGATCTGTCCCTTGGCCAGTTCGGCCATGCGCGCGAACGGATGGAAGATGGTCTGCTTCCATGCCGGACCGTTTTCCTCCGACAGGATCGGCGCGATCACGTTGACCAGCTGCGCCTGGTTGGCAATGTGCACGCGGTCGCCATGGCGCAGCAGTGAGTTGAGCAGCGTACCCACCACCACGGCGTCCGTCACGTTGTACTTGTCCTCAATGACGCGGGGATGCTCGCGCCACGGTCCCTTGACGATGTTGCTCAGCTGGTCCTCGGTATCGCGGCCACGCTGGTACCAGACGTTCCACTCGTCGAAGGACAGGTTGATGTGCTTCTTGTGCTTGCCCTTCGCCCGCACCGCATCCGCGGTGGCTATGACCGACTCGATGAAGTAATCGGTGTCGACGGCGGAAGCCAGGAAACTGCCCACGTCGCCTTCTTCTTCGAAGTAGTAGGCGTGGAGGGAAACGTAGTCCACCTCGTCATAGGTGTGCGTGAGGACCGTCTGCTCCCAGTCACCGAACGTGGGCATCCTGGAATTCGAGCTGCCGCACGCCACGAGTTCAATGGACGGATCCACGTACCGCATGGCCTTGGCGGCTTCCTGGGCCAGGCGGCCGTATTCATCGGCGGTCTTGTGGCCGATCTGCCACGGCCCGTCCATCTCGTTCCCGAGGCACCAGAGTTTGATGTCGAACGGGTCCTTGTGGCCGTTCTTCGCACGGAGGTCGGACCAGTAGCTGCCTCCGGGGTGGTTTGAGTACTCCACGATGGCACGGGCTTCCTCGACGCCCTTGGTGCCAAGGTTGATGGCCTCCATGATCTCCGTGCCGGCCTGCCTGGACCAGTCCACGAACTCGTGGAGGCCAAACGCGTTGGTTTCCACTGTGTGCCACGCGCCGTCGAGCCGGCGGGGCCTGTTTTCCCGCGGTCCGATGCCGTCTTCCCAGTTGTAGCCGGAGACAAAGTTGCCGCCGGGATACCGGATGACGGTAGCCCCGAGTTCCTTGACGAGCTTCAGGACGTCCTGGCGGAAGCCATGCTCGTCAGCTTCAGGGTGGCCGGGCTCGTAGATGCCGGTGTAGACACAGCGGCCCATGTGCTCCACGAAGGAGCCAAAGAGGCGGCGGGGTACTTCTCCCACCGTGAAATCGCGGTCGAGGGTAATGCGGGCGCGGGACATGGTTCTCCTGAAGTCTGGGTGATTGCTGGAAAAGGTGCCGGGTCAGGTTCCGGCGAGTCCCGTCGTCGCCACGCCTTTGATGATCTGGCGCTGGAAGAACAGGAAGACGAGGATCAGCGGCAGGGCCGCGAGCAAAGCGGATGCCATGTTCTGCGCGTACTGGATGCCGTAGGCGCTCTTGATGGTCTGCAGTCCCACGGGCAGGGTCAGCAATGAATCGTCGTTGGTGGCGATGAACGGCCACAGGAAGTTGTTCCACGCGCCGATGAACACGAAGATCGCGACGGCGGCCAGGATGGGCCGGGACAAGGGCAGGATGATCTGCGTGAAGATCCGCAGGCGGCTGGCACCGTCCATCACCGCTGCTTCCTCGAGTTCGCGGGGAATCTGGTCGAAGAATTTCTTGAGTACGAACACCATGGCAGGGTGGATGACCTGCGGCAGGATGATGGCCCATGAGGTGTCGATCATGTTCAGTGCGAGCATTTGGTAGAACAGCGGGATGATCAGCACCGGTGGCGGGACAATGATCGAGGCAATGATCACGGTCATGAGGACCTTCTTGCCCTTGAAGTCGATCCTGGACAGGGCATACGCCACCAGTGCCGAGATCACCAGCGTGATTGCCGTGATGGCCACCGACGTGTAGAGCGAGTTCCAGGTCCAGAGCGGGATGTTGCCGTCCTGGAACACCTTGACGAACGCGTCCACCGTAAAGCCCGACGGCGGCACCCAGGTCACCTTTGGAGCGGCGGCGTCCGTCTCGGTCTTGAAGGCGGTGGCGGTGGCCCAGGCGAACGGAATCAGCCACAAGACGGCGATCACGGCCGCGACGACGATCGCCGCGATCTTGCCGATGGTCGGCTTCTTGCGGGGTTGGCGGAGCTGCTGCGCGGCCGCTTGCGGTGCCGCGGGCCGGGTAAGGGTTGTGGTTGCCATGGTTATGCGCTCCTGCGGCGGGTGATGACGAACTGCATGACGGAGACCAACACGATCAGTCCGAAGAAGATGTAGGAGATGGCTGCGGAGTAGCCCAGCCGGTAACCGGTGAACCCGGATTCGAAGATGTACTGCACCACGGGACGGGTTGATCCGCCGGGACCACCGGCCGTCATTTGGTACACCTGGTCGAAGATCTTCAATGAGGCCAGGATTTGCAGGAGCACGATCATCACCGTGGTTGGCGTGAGTTGCGGCAGGGTGATGGAGAAGAACTGCCGCCAGGCCCCCGCGCCGTCAAGCGATGCCGCCTCATAGTGCTGGGCAGGAATGTTCTGCATGGCTGCCAGGTATAGGAGGAAGTTGAAGCCCACGGTCCACCAGAGCGTGGCGATGACTATGGCCCACATGGCCACGTTGGGATCGTTGAGCCAGGCCACTTTGGGCAGGCCGATCTTCGCTAGGAAGTCATTGATCAGGCCCAACTGCGGGTTGTACATCCAGGTGAAGAACAAGCTCACCACCGTGGAGGCCAACAGGTACGGCGCAAAGTAAGAGAGCCGCCAGAGCCACTGTGCCGGCAGCCCGATGTTGAGCAGGGCCGCCATCACCAAGGCCACCAGGACCAAGGGAACGGTGCTGATCACGGTGAAGTAGACGGTATTGCCCAGGGACCGCCACATGTCTGCGTCGGCCAGGGCTTCGGCGTAGTTGGCGAAACCGATGAGGCTGTCATTGGCCCCGGTGAGGGATTTACCGGTGAAGCTCATGTACAGCCCGTAAATCAGCGGCCACACAAGGAACACCAGGAAGAACACCAGGAACGGGGTGGCAAAACCCCAGCCGCTGAGGTTATCGCGGGAGCGTCGCAGGGACGAGGCAGCACCTGCGGCAGGAATGGTGGGGGTCCCGGGGTTTCGCCGGGACAAGGTAGGGGAACTCATCTAAGGACTCCTTTGTCGCTCGGGGCTTGGCCCGTTACACCGGGTTGGGTCGGGAAAGAAGGGTGTTGGTGCGGCGTTCAAAGGCATCCCATCCAACGGCTGCCTTGTCCCTGCCGAGGAGCACGTTCTGGACGTTCTCCGCGAAATACGTCTGCCAGTCGGAGCCTGAGCCGCTGAACCAGGCCTCAGGATCGTAGGCAATGATGTCGGCCGCGTTGGCGTAGTGGATCTGGGGCGTCAGCTCGCGGTACGCCTGCGATTGGACCACTGGCTGGTACGCGGGAATGTGGCCGGCCTCGGCCCAGGACAGCGAGCCTTTCAGGACGTCGCTGACGAACTTGTAGACGTCCCGCCGTTTCTCCTCATTGACCCTGAGTTGCCGGGGAAGGACGAAGGAGTGCGAATCCGCGTACGACGCAGGTGTGCCGTAGAGCGTGGGGATGGTGGCGGCATCCACGGGGATGCCGGCCTTCTTCATGGTGGGCAGTTCCCACACACCGCTGAACAGCATTCCGGAACCGCCCCGGGCAAACTCGGCGATGCCCGTGCTGATGTCACCGCTCTTGGCCGCGATGGTGTCGTCGAACAGCGATGCCATGAACTCCAAGGACTCGATCGCGGCGTCCCTGTCCACCTTCATGGGCTGGCCCGGGGTCAGTTCCATGTCCGCTCCGTGCTGCTTGTAGAGCGTGTAGAAGAGGCGCCACATCTGGGAACCACTGCCGAGGTAGCCGAAGGACAGGCCGTGGGCCCCCGTGACTTTCTGCATCTCTACTGCCATGGCCTTGAAGTCCTGCGGCGACGTGACGTCCTGGAGTTGGCCGTCGCTTGCCATGACCCCGGCTTTGTCCGCCACGTCCCTGTTGTAGAACATGATGAACGGGTGAGAGTCCAGGGCTATGGAGAAGACCTTGTCGCCCTGCTGGCTCTTCTCCCAGATCCGCGGCGCGAAGTGCTCGCCCGTGATGCCGTTCTCGGCCAGGAGATCCAGGTCCCACGGATCGATCAAGCCGCCGGGAGCGTAGCCGGGCACCCTGCTTGCGTGCATGATGGCGACCTCTGGCGGACGTCCTCCCGCCGAGGCCATGGCGAGCTTGGTGTAGTACGGCGGTCCCCAGGCAAGGACTGTGGGGTGCACCGTGAATCCGGGATTGGTTTGGTTGGCACTGTTGATCATGGCCTGCATCTTGATCCCGTCACCTCCGGACAGGAGGTGCCAGAAGTCGATGTCCTGCACCGTCGTTGCCTGGGCCGCGCCGCCGCAACCGGTGAGGCTGCCGGCAAGGGCGAGGCCTCCCAAGGCCGCCGACCCGGCGATGAGTTGCCTCCGGGATAACTGTCTCCCGGTCAAAGATTCGAACTGCTTCACCCGTCACTCCTTTGGATGGGTCCGCTGAAAGGGCACTGCTTCATTGCAAAAAGTCCGGTTCCGGCGCTTCACGGTTCCGGGTTAGTGGTGGCCCGGCGAGTGATGCAGGTCTCACATTACATCGATGTAATAGACGGGGCAAGACAAAATTGTTAGCGCAAACAATTTGTTTCCCCTGACAGGTCAACCCCCACCTGAACCGTGGCGGCCGAGTGGTCAACCGCCGGTGCTGGCCCGCTCCACGATCGAATAAGGCACCTGGACCACCCGCTGCTCCTGATGCCTGCTGGCCATCCGTTCCGTCAACAGCCGGATGGCCTCGGAGGCGATGGTGCGCTTGTCGAAAGACACCGTCGTCAACGGCGGGACGGCAAAGCGACCGTCCGCAACGTCGTCGAATCCGGCAACGGCGATGTCGTCCGGCACACGGATTCCGAGCTTCCACAGGGCGTTGAGCGCGCCCAGCGCCATGGAGTCCGTAAAGCAGAACAGGGCTTCCGGCACGGGATGGGACTCCAGGTACTCCGTGAGCGCCCGCGCAGCCGACTCGGAAGTCCACTTTTCGCAGCGGATCAGGAGCTCGTCATCAGCGTCGATGCCGAGTGATTCCAACGCCGCTTCATAACCGGCCGCCCGGTGGATCGCAGTAGCCGAATGCCGTCCGCGGTTGATGCCCAAGGCCGCAATCCGCCGTCGTCCATTCTTCGCCAGCGCCAAAGTCATGTCCCGGGCCGCGGCAAAGCTGTCCACATACACGCGGTCGGCCAAGTGCTGGGTTACCTCACCCAAAAGGACCACGGGAGGAAGGGATATCCCAACCTTCACAGCACTTTCCTGCAACACCACTGGGTTCAGAATGAGCCCGTCAATCAGGTTTGTTCTGGCGCGCGTCATGAGTTCCTGCTCACGATGCGGGTCCGAACCGGTTTCTTCGATTTGGACACTCCAACCCTGCTCATGCGCGACTTCCACCAGATGGTGCGCCATCTCGGCAGAGAAGGGAGTAGCCAGGTCCGGCAGGGCCAGCCCGATGACCCCGGACCGGCCGTTACGGAGACCCCGCGCGGACAAGTTGGGAACGTAGTCCAGTTCCTGCATGGCCTGCTCCACCCGGAGCCGCGTCGATTCGCTCACCGGCACGATCCCGTTCATGACGTTTGAGACGGTTTTCGGCGACACCCCCGCGCGGCGCGCCACGTCCTTGACCGTTGCCCGCAACAGTCCCCCTTGTGAATTTTGTCCGGTTGGATCGATGCTACGCGAGTTTGCGCCCCACCCCGCTGCGGCGGCAGGGTGTCCGCGTCCACCAGGCCAGTCCCCTGTCGTCCAGGATCCGGCGCGCGAAGGTTGTTTATCCAGATAGCGGGTAATATTATCGCGTATGTGAATACTCAAGCCTCAGCGCTTTCACCCCTGTTTCGCTCGAATGCGCAGGGCGAGATCCTGGCCAGGATCTTCCTGAATCCCGAGCGCAGTTTCACGGTTGCTGAACTTGCCCGCGCTGCCGGCACCCCCTACGCCAGCGCTCATCGCGAAGTGGCCCGCATCGTGAAGATGGGCTTGGCGAAATCGGAAAAACGCGGACAGTCCCTGGATATCCGAGTTTCAACAGACTCGCCTTTGTATCGCCCGCTGGCCGAAATACTCCGATTTACCTATGGTCCTCCCGCCATCCTGCCTAGGTTCCTTGCCCAAGTCCAAGGCATTGATGAAGCCTACATTTATGGTTCATGGGCCGCCCGCAGAGAGGGCGAACAGGGCAGCGCGCCGAATGACCTGGACGTCTTGTTGGTCGGTAACCCGTCCCGCGCTGAAGCCTATGACATAGCCCAGCGCGCGGGTTCTGCGCTGGGCAGGGAAGTTAACGTGCGTATTCTGAGTCCGGCCACATGGGCGGCCGCGAATGACCCCTTCACCAAGACCCTGAAGAAGCGTCCGCTTGTGAAACTCGAGTTGAAGGAGAATGCTGAATGATTGACCGATGGGACCGCGGCCGCGCTGAAGTCGACCAATTAATTGAGCAATCGAGGCTCACCGAGGTTACGCCGAACCCGGAGTTGGCCGATCACTATATCAGCCAGGCACACACCCACCTCAAAGCCGCGGAGACCCTACGTGAGCAGGATCCTGCCGGTGCATTCACACTTGCTTATGATGCCGCTCGTCTGTCACTGGCCTCGATCCTCGTCGTTCAAGGATTACGGCCACGAGGAGAGGGTGCTCATGCCGTCCTCTTGGAAGTGGCGATATTTCAGTTGGAACCGCCGCGGCAAAAGGAAATCCGCGAGTTTGATTGGATGCGCCGCCTGCGGAACGACACCCAATACCCCGACGTAGATCGTCCAACAGCCGGTGTCGATGACGTGGACCAAGCCATCCCCGCCGCCCGCGCGATTGTTGAGCGAGCTGAACGACTGGTAGGCATCATGCCGCCCTACCGGGGGTGACCCGGAGTTTTTCTTTTACGCAGTGGCGAGCCCTGCGCATCCGTGATGGTGCCAAAGAAGGAACGCATGATTCGAAGCTGCCCAACTTGCTGACAGATCCCTGTAAAGTGTCTATATGCCAAGGATCACGGCCGCCACGAATGCTGCCCAACGCGCCGAGACCCAACGACGGATACTGACCGCCTTCGGAGAGCTGCTCTTCACCCATGGGCTCCCCGGGCTCACCATGACGGACGTGGCCCGACACGCCGGCGTAGGCCGCACGGCCGTCTACAACTACTACGCGGACATGGAGCAACTGCTGATCGCGTACGCCCTGGACGAGACCGAGCGCTTCATCGTGGACCTTCGCGAGTCGCTCGCGGCCTTGGAGAATCCCGTGGACCGCCTGGCGCTCTACGTCCGCGCGCAAGTGGAGGACCTGAGCCGCCGTCACCTCCCACCAGGTCCGGCAATGGCCGCAGTCCTCTCCCCCGGCTCCTTCTCCAAACTCGCGGACCATGTGGGCGAGTTGAACATCCTGCTTGAGGACATCCTCAATGACGGAGTCCAGCAGGGCTACCTGCCGGACATCGATGTTGCCCAATTGGCGCGGCTCATCCATGGCACGCTCTCCGCCAGCGCCGCACGCCGCAACCGGACGCCCGACGGCGACAGTCAGGTCCCGGCCCCGCTCGCCGACGTCGAAACCGCCACGGCGCAGACGGTGCGGTTCATCCAATTGGGTGCGGGCGCGCGTTTCGACGACGCCGGACGGCCAGTGCGCAACGGCGCGGCTGACACGCTGGCCAGTTAGCTCCCTACTGTCCTGCGGGATTGGTGGGGATGATGGGCCACTTGGTCCCGTCCACTACGCGCTGGTCCTCGCGCGGACAACTGAGCTTCCCGGGTGTCTGGTCCACGAGCTGCGCATCAACCAGGCCTTGGTACCCCGGCGTGAGGACGACGTCCACCGACTCGTCCTCGCGGTTGTCCTGGTAGTAGTCCGTCCCTGCAAGGTTCCGCTGGATGTTGAAGGCTGCCGCTTGCCCCTTGACACCGGAAATCACCACGCCCACGCCCGAGTAGGCGGTGTCGCTGTTATCCACGGAGGCCACCTTGTAGCCGCGCGACGTGAACTGGTCAGCGACGGTGCGGGCCAGTCCACCACGGGAGGTGGCGTTGAAGACATTGAGGTTCACGGTTTCGTCCGGGATGTAGTCGAACGTGGTGCTGGGACACAGGCTGCTGGGGGCTTTGCTGGCTACGGCCGTAGGGACTTTGATGACGCCATTCATGACGGCCCAGGCACCAACTGCTCCGGCGGCAATGACGCCGATCAGCAGGACCAGGACAATTCCGTGGAAGAGTCGTCTCCCGAACCTGGAGCGGGGAACCTCGGCGTCTTCAGCGAACGTGGCACGGAGCTCGGCCCCCGTGACCACGTGGTGGCCATGGAGCCGGGTGGCGTCCGCGGGCCGCTTAGCCATCGATCACCAACACGCGTGCGTGGATGGCCGTGCGCTGGTGGAGCGCCGTCCTGACTGCCCGGTGCAGGCCATCCTCCAGGTACATGACGCCCTGGTACTGGACCACGTGCGGGAACAAGTCACCGAAAAACGTCGAATCCTCGGCCAACAATGCCTCCAAATCCAAAGTGCGCTTGGTGGTCACCAATTCGTCCAGCCGGACGGGTCGCGGCGGGAGGGCCGCCCAGTCACGCGGCGCAGAGTATCCATGGTCAGGGTACGGGCGTCCCTCGCCCACAGCTTTGAAGATCACCCTGCAAGCCTATGGAAGTTGCCGCCCTAACGGAACTTGTGACCCGCAGCACACGCAGGTTGTAGCCAAATGGTGACTATCCTTTCGCGCTGCGTCACAGCTGTGGAGGAGCCGCCGCGGACTGACAGAATAGGGGCATGACTCAACCGCTCCACGGCACTGACCGGACCGCTGCCCAGAAAGCCCCGGCCCTCGCGCTGCTGCTCGACGTCGATGGTCCCATTGCCAGCCCTGTGACGCGGGACGTCAAGCCGGACATCATTGCAGACCTCGTGGCGCTGGCTTCCGCGGGAATTCCCGTCATCTTCAATACCGGCCGCTCTGACGCCTTCATCGCCGAGCAGGTCATGGAACCGATGATCGCCGCCGGGATGCCTGCCGGAACCGTCATCCACGCGATCTGCGAAAAGGGCGCGGTCTGGTTCAGCTACACCGCCGCCGGACCGGGCCCCATCCACGTGGACCATGAGCTCGCCGTGCCGAAGGCCTACGGGGACGATATCCGCCGGCTGGTGGCCGAGGATTACTCGGCGCATATGTTCTTCGACGAGACCAAGCGGGCCATGGTCTCCGTGGAACAGCATCTGGACGTTGCCAGCGCCGATTACCTCGAGGAACAGAAGCTCTTCGACGCCGATGCCCTGGATATCCTGAACCGGCACGGCCTCAACGCAGCGCTCCTGGACCACCATGCACCGGAATCGGACGACACTGCCGACTACCGGCTGGACCCCACCATCATTTCCACGGACATCGAATCCGTGCGCCTCGGCAAGGACCTGGGCGCCAGCCGCGCCGTCGAACTTCTCGCAGCCCAAGGCATCACACCGCTGGCTTGGCGGACGGTGGGCGATTCCCGCACGGACTACGCCATGGCAGACTGGCTCCACCACAACGACCACGAGGTCAAGCACGTGGACGTCCGTCCCGCGGACGGCGTGCCCGTCAAGCCCTACACCATCCTCACCGCAGCCGACCTGGAGCTGGCGGACGACGTCATCCACGACGACGCCGGCGGCGCCTTCCTGCGCAGCTGGCGCGAAGCACTGGACATCTAGAAGCCGGCCCCCTCACGCACCACGAACAGTACGGAGAAGCAGCCATCACTGAAGCACAGGTCGATCCGGTTTACCACGGCAGCCCCACCGTCGAAGAGGACGCGATCGTCGAGGCGTCCTCGCCTGCCGTCGTCGCGCACCTCAAACACAGGTCCGACGTCGTCCGTCACCGCGGGCGGTACGCACTGGTCAATGCGGACCTCACACCGCAACAGGCCATGGTGTCCGACCTCCTGGCCGTCCGGGCGGCGCTGGACGCTGCCGGCGTCGACTTCATCCTGGTGCGCGGCAACGACGAACGGCCTGTCATCGCCGTGGATTGGGAGTCCCGCAAGGCCGTGCGGGACGCACTGGTGGAAGCATTCAGGAACGAACCCTTCTACTCGATGACCGTAGACGCCAAGACGAAGGCCTCGGTGCTGGTGGCCGACGGCGAGTTGTCCGCCAACCGCAAGTCACGGATCTTCCGGCTGTACCGGCCCCGTGTGGAGACCGAAGGCGGCCTCTGGTACGGCCCCGCGCTCGGTGTCCAGTTGGAGCTGTGGCGCTTCGACGGCGACCGGCTGGAACTGCCGGTGGAGAACTCACTGACCCGCCGGACCCTGCTGCGCCAGGACGCCGTCCGCGGCTCGGTGCAACGCCACGGACTGGAATGGCCCACCATCGAGAACATGTTCGCGGACCACGCGAGCGATATCGACTTCGACGTGGACATCGTCTTCTCCTGGGTTGACGGCTCGGACCCCGCCTACATCGCGGCGCGGCGGGCCCAGCAGGCGGACGCCGTCCTGGGCGAGGGCGACGACCATGAGGCCCGCTACCGCCAGATCAACGAACTCAAGTATGCGCTGCGTTCGGTGCACATGTTCGCGCCATGGATCCGCCGGATCTTTATTGCCACGGACTCCCCCGCGCCTGCCTGGCTGGCGGACCATCCCAAGGTGACGATTGTCCGCAGCGAGGAGTTTTTCGCAGACCCCTCCGTGTTGCCCACGCACAATTCACAGGCCGTCGAGTGCCAACTCCACCACATCGATGGGCTCTCGGAGCACTTCCTCTACTCCAACGACGACATGTTCTTCGGCCGTCCCGTGGGCCCGGACATGTTCTTCACCCCCGGAGGCATCACCAAGTTCATCGAGGCCGACACCAGGATCGGCCTGGGTGAGAACGACGCCGAACGCAGCGGCTTTGAAAATGCGGCCCGCGTCAACCGCAAGCTGCTCTGGAAGCGCTTCGGCAGGATCACCACCCGGCACTTGGAACACACCGCCTCCCCGATCCGCCGCAGCGTGGTGGCACACATGGAGCAGGAGTTCCCGGAGGAGTTCACCAAGACTGCGGCCAGCCGTTTCCGGGCCGCGGACAACATCTCTGTGACCAACTCGTTCTACCACTATTACGCGCTCCTGACGGGCCGTGCAGTCACCCAGACCAACGCCAAGGTCAAGTACGTTGACACCACCCTGTGGTCCGGGTTGCACTACCTGCCCAAGCTCCTGGCGAAGCGGAACATGGACCTCTTCTGCCTCAACGACGGCAGCTTCCCCGAGGTCCACGCCGACGAACGGGCCGGGCTGGTCACCGACTTCCTGGAGAAGTACTTCCCGGTCAAGGCACCTTGGGAGAAGTAGCACTGCGCGGAGCCGCAGCCACCCGGGGCTGCCGCGGCCGGCTGGTCCGCGGGTGCTTCGGGATGGAGATCCCGGCTGCGGCAAGCCGCCGCTGAACCTCCTCGGCATCCACGGGCTCGCCCACGGTCACGCCGCCGGACATCGGCACCACGGAGTGCACAATCGTGTGCTCGTACACGTGCACCATGTTGTAGGCCTGCGCGCCGTCGCGCCCTCGTTGGCCGCCGGCAGTGACACCCAGGTCCTGCGTGTAGCACGTGGCGGAAGCGACCGAGACAGGGATGCCGGCGAAGCTCGCCGTGGTGGAGAAATGCAGGTGCCCGCCCAGGATGGATCGAACATCCGTATTGCGGACGACGGCGGCCAGCGCGGCTTGGCCACGGAGTTCAACCAGGACTGCCAGGTCCTGGACGCACGGCACGGGCGGGTGATGAAGCGCCAGGATGGTGCCGTCCGGCGCAGGGGTGGAGAGTTCGTCCGCGAGCCATACCAACTGTTCCTCGGACAGTTCGCCGTGGTGGAAACCGGGAACCGTGGTGTCCAGGGTGATGATCCGCAGGCCGTTGACGAAGTAGCTGCGGTCCATTGGCTCCTGGGGCCTGCTGATTTCAGAGGCGTCCAAGAAAGCAGACCGGAAATTGGCACGGTCGTCATGGTTGCCCATGGCCCAGATGGCCTTGGCTCCAAGGGCATCGCACACGGGCTCGATCATCTCGCGCAGCCGCCGGTACGCTTCGAGTTCGCCCCGGTCGGCGAGGTCTCCGGTGAAGATGATGGCTTCCGGCTTCAGTTTGGAAGCGATGATCTGATCGCAGATCTCCTGCAGCCTGGCAGCGCTGTCCACCGATCCGTAGAGTGTGCCGGGTCCACCCACCAGGTGAAGATCGCTCAAGTGCAACAGCACATGACCTGGTTTCGGGTACTCGGCCTCGATGAGCTCCATAGCTGCCTTAGCGTTAGGTGGGAGACGGCGCCTCCCGTGTAACCCCAGTAGGACCAATCCAACCAGACGGGAAGCCAACACTTGGCTAATATCCGGCGGAATGTTGGAAAATTACTTTCCTCCTTTCTGGAATTCCAGGCTTATGCCAATGCCTTTTCCACTGCTTCTACAAGGTCTTCGGAGTCGGGCTCAACGGCGGATGGGAACCGTGCGATCATTTCTCCCTGGCGGTTGATGACGAACTTTTCGAAGTTCCATTTCACCTTGACCGGTTGGCCGTCCTGGTCCCGGGTCAACTCCGAGAACAGGGGATGCTGCTCCTTGCCCAGGACGTTGGCCTTGGCGGTCAGTGGGAAGGAGACGCCAAAATTGCGCTCACAGAACTCGGCGATTTCCTGGTCCGAACCCGGCTCCTGGCCCGCGAATTGGTTGCACGGAACACCGAGGATCTCCAAGCCGTCCTCGCGGTACTTCCCGTAGAGCTCCTCCAGGCCGGCGTACTGGCGCGTGTAGCCACACTTGGAAGCGACGTTGACCACCAGCACCGCCTTGCCCTCGAACCGGCCGAAATCAGCTTCGGTGCCATCGTTGAAGGTGAGGGGGATGCTGTAGAGGGTGCTCATGGATCGCTTCCTGACGACGTCGGCTGGCGGGGTTGCCGCCATCGAGCTTACGGGAGCTTCGTAAGGGCCACGAAACGCGGGGTGACCGCGTTTCGCCGCGCTACGGGGTGGGAAGAATGAGGCTGGACAACGGCACCGTGGTGCCGTCCGGCTTCCGGACCAGGTCCGGAGCAATCAGGACGTATCCAGGCGGCAGGACCACCGTTGGCAACGTGGCCACGAGCGTCGTGGTCGGAGCAGGCGCAGGCGCTGCCGGAGTGACCGGTGCCGCCGGCTGCGTCACCACAGGAGCCGGCGCAACAACCGCTGGTGCCGGAGCGACGACTTTCGGAGCCGGCGCGACGGCGACAGGCGCCGAAGCCGGGACGCTCGGCTGGGTGGCGGGCGCGGCGGGAGCCACCGCAGGGGCCGGTGCAGTGGTGGTGACCGGAGCCGGCGTCGTCGCCGTTGCAGCTGGTGCCGTGGTGGTCGCACTCGGGGTCGGCGTCGGCGTCGGTGTTGCCGTAGAGCTCGGCGAAGACGAGGCAGTCGCCGTCGGGCTTGGTGTAGCCGTAGCGGACGGCGAAGGCGAGGCAGTCGCCGTCGGGGTTGGCGTAACGGTCGCGGATGGCGAAGGCGAGGCAGTCGCCGTCGGGGTTTGCGTCACGGGAGGCGTGGTGGTGCCCGGCGTGCTGCCAGTACCGCCCGGGTTGCTCGGGGCGACAGTCACCGGCGGGGCAACGTCTTCCTCGTGTTCACCGCCAATAACCGCTCGGTTGGTGCCATCCGAAACGGGGACGGCCCACTGCGGCGCGCTGGAACCCGTACCGACTCCGGGCTGGTAGTTGACAAAAGTGATCGTCTGCAGCGGATCCACCTGCTTGGTGGGCAGGAGTTGCCATTGGTTGGGGTTGGTGTGGAGGCCGTTGACGATCGTTTCGAAGTGGAGGTGGCAGCCAGTGGACCAACCGGTGGTTCCGACCTCGGCGATGACCTGGCCAACCCGGACGCTCTGGCCTTGGGTCACTCCAATGGCCTGAAGGTGGTTGTAGGTGGTCACCAGACCGTTGCCGTGCTCGATTTCGACGCGGTTGCCTCCGCCCCAGATGTGCCAGCCGACGGCCTTGACCACGCCGGAATCGGCAGCGTAGACGCGGGTTCCGCAGGCCGCGGCGTAGTCCTGTCCCCAGTGGAACTCACCGGGCAGGCCGGTCAGCGGGCTGTAGCGGTAGCCGTAGGGCGAGCTGGGGTTGAGCACCTCGAGGGGTGCGTACAAGTATCCGGCAGGCGGACGGGGCAGCCCGGCGGACGCGACGTTCAGGGCGCCTGACCCGTCGGCACCTACAGCGTGGACCAGTGCCCGGTCGAAGTACACCATGGGCGTGCCGGCCGTTTGCTGCGGAGGTTCGGGCAGGTTGTCCATCACCAGGGTCTGGGCCTCGGGCGGCGTCAGGCTGCCCAAGGAATTCGGTCCCACCACGCCCTGGGCCGAGGCTCCATTCAGGGACGTTGAGGACGCGGACGTCAGCGGTTGGAATCCGAAAGCGAAGAACGCCGCCACTGCGAGGGTTGCGGCGAAGAAGACGCGGCGAAACCCCTCGGTGCGCACCAGGACTGCTACCCGGTCTGATTCATGATGCTTGCCCACAAAAACACTCCCCAAAAGCCAGCGGCACCAAACCCCAGCCTGGCGTGCAAGCACCATTGTTGCCGTTCTCAGGGCGAAAATAAAGTCTTCCAGGTTGCCCACTGGTGAAAGGTTGGCTCAGTTTTTCCTCAAGACGCCTTGAGCATTCGGGAGGGTCGGCTCACGCCAGGTTTTCCTTGAGCAGGGCCCGGTGCTCAATAGCAGCCGAAGCATGCAGGGCCCGGCCTGCCTCGGTCAGTTCGAGGAAGAGGGATCGGCGGTCATCGGCGCACGTTTGGCGTGAAACCAAGCCGGCTTTTTCCAGCCTGTCCACCACTTTGGACACGGCACTCTGGGTCATGGGGGTGCGCTCCCCCAATTGCTTCATGCGGCACGCGGCGTCCGCGCATTCGGCCACGAGGTCAAGGATTTCGAATTCGTTCAGGCCGATGTCGAACTTTGCTTCCAGGGCACGGTCCAGGGCTCCCGCCGTGCGGAAGTAGGAGTCCTGGATGGTGCGCCACTGCTCTACCAGTTGGCGGTCACGCGTGGTTGCCATGGTCCGATTCTAGTTCATGACGCCATTTGAATCCACGTCATAAGATGACACGTCATATTCCTTGTCATTCAATGACGCGTCATCTACATTGAAGAACATGACATCACCCACCACCCTTCAAAGACCTGCCGATGCCCTGGTTTCAGCCGTTCGCTGGACGCGCGCCCAATGGTTGCTGCTGATGGTCGTCTGCACCGTCCTTGCCCTCGACGGCCTGGACGTTTCCATGGTTGGCGTGGCCCTGCCCTCCATCGGCCACGAACTCAACCTCGGCACCGATTCCCTGCAGTGGATCGTCTCTGCCTACGTTCTTGGCTATGGAAGCCTGCTCCTCCTGGGTGGGCGGCTCGCGGACCTGCTGGGCCGCCGTCGTATTTTCCTCATCGCCCTGACAGTTTTCGCGGCCGCGTCGCTGCTGGGCGGCTTGGTTGACGACCCCGCTATCCTGATCGCCACCCGTTTCGTGAAGGGCCTCGCAGCAGCCTTCACGGCACCCACCGGCTTCTCCATCATCACCACCAACTTTGCCGAGGGCCGCGCCCGCAACAAGGCGCTCTCCATCTTCACCACCTTCGGCGCCAGCGGCTTCTCCCTGGGCTTGGTGGTTGGCGGCCTCATGACCAGCCTGAGCTGGCGCTGGACCTTCCTGGTCTCAGTACCGATCGCGGTGATCGTCGTGTTGCTCGGCATCAAGTTCATTCCGAAGGACAAGCCGTCTGCCGAGAACAGCGGGCACGACATCTGGGGCGCCGTGACTCTGGCCCTGGGCATGCTCGGTCTGGTGTACACCTTGGTGTCCGCACCCGAGCAGGGCTGGGGATCTGTGGCAACAATCGCCGGATTCGCAGTATCCGCCGCCGTGCTGGCAGCCTTCGCGGTCATCGAGAACAAGGTAAAGCACCCGTTGATCCGCTTCGGCATCCTCAAGGAAGGCTGGGTGGCCCGGGCCAACCTCAGCGCCGTCGGGCTCTTCGGGTCCTACCTGAGCTTCCAGTTCATCGTCACCATGTTCCTGCAGTCGGTGCTCGGCTGGACTCCCTTGGGCATGGCCCTGGCACTCCTTCCCGCAGGCCTGCTCGTGGCCACGAGTGCGCCCTTCGCGGACCGGCTGATCGAAAAGTTCGGCGCCAAGCAACTCATCCTCACCGGACTCACAGCCCTTGGCCTGGGCTACGTCCTGTTCCTCCGCGTCGGCACCACACCCAACTACGCGCTGGATATCCTGCCCTCGGTGGTCCTGCTGGGCATCGGATTCGCCTTGGCCTTCCCGTCCATCAACGTGCTGGCCACGGAAGGCATCCGCGATTCCGAGCAGGGACTCGCCGCCGGCCTGATCCAAACCAGCACCCAGGTAGGTGCAGCACTCGTCCTCGCCGTCACCACGGCTCTGGTGAGCGGGCACGGGCACGCCGAAGGCACCGTCAGCGCCCAGGCAATGCTTGACCAGTACCGTCCGGGCCTCATCCTGAGTGCCGCCGTCGCCATTGCCGCCCTGCTGGTGGCGGCCGCACCTGCCAAGGGCCGCGCCCGCGTGTAGTTTGTAAGGCATGAGGAATCTTTTCCTCGACTACCGGCACGAGCTCCAGCGCACGTTCACGGGAACCTCCGGAACGCCGCCGGAGTGGGTGCCGCGCCTTGCCGAAGGGAACGACGCCGGATATCACCTTCCGGGGTCGGCGGTCTGGGCTGTCCACGGCTCAATGTCCACCATCGTTGCCGGAATCCGGGTGCTCCTGATGCAGGCTTTGCATCCGGGAGCACTCGCCGGCGTGTACGAGCACTCCGGCTTCAAGGAAGATCCCCTGGGCCGCCTCGCCACCACCATCCGCTGGATCTTCACGGTGACCTACGGGTCCACGGAAGCGGCGGAGGAGGCGAGCGGCCGGGTCCGGAAGATCCACAAACACGTCAGGGGGACGTATGTGGATGGGAACGGGGTCCAGCGAGAGTACCAGGCCAACGATCCCGAACTCCTCCGGTGGGTCCATGTGACCTACGCGGAGTCCTTCCTCACGGCGCACCGCATCTTCGGGCGGCCAATTCCGGGCGGACCCGACGCGTACGTCCGTCAGTGGGCCTCGGCGGGCCGGCTCATGGGCGTCGAGTATCCGCCCCTCACCGAGGCCTCCGTCCGCCGCGAAATCGACGAGTGGCGCGCCTCCGGGGTCCTCCGCTCAGACGAACGGCTGGCCGAGACCGTGGCTTTCATCCGGCACCCGCCACTGAGCCCCCTGCTGCGGCCGGGGTACCGCATTCTCTTCGCGGCCGCCGTCGAAAGCCTCGAACCGGAGTACCGGGAGATGCTTGGACTCAAGACGGCCCGGATCGGCCCGGTCCCGCTGCCCGCGATCCCGGCCGCCAAAGTGGCCCTCGCCATGGTGCGCCTGGCCCTGGGCCGGCGCGGCCCCAGCGAACTCGCGGCCCGCAGCCGGCTGGAGCGGCTGGGTTGGCCGAACTAAGCGTCTCGGGCCCCTCACCCGTGTACCGCCACCACCCACTTTCATCTCGAAAGGCCCATCAGGGACCACCCGGCCCGGCGTTTCGCGCCTAGGTCCCGTCAATGTTGGTCGTGAAGGTACGCCCACGGCTGCCAACCGGGAAGAGAAAAGCCGGGCAGGTGGGGAATCACCCCGCCTGCCCGGCTTCGTGGCCTCCGGGCTTAGATCAGTTCGTCCGAGAGGTGGTTCGGCGTGCCGAAGCGGTGGGCTGTGATGGACACAGCCTGTTCGCGGAGGAACGGCAGCATCTCGATCCGGCCGGCCTGGGTCACCGCACCGTGGTAGACAGCGATGTCCGGACGGCCACCGGTCGCCGCGCTCAGCGCGGTGAAGTCGCCGCCGATCAGGCGGATGCGGCCGCCGTCGAACCTTGCCGCGCGGGTCAGCCACGCGGCGTCGTCCTCGACCCGGACGCTGACGCCCAGGTTCGCGAACACGGTCACCACGGCGTCGGGAAGTACGACGGCGGAGCTCACCTTCAGTGCCGACCCCGCCACTGCGCCGGCCGCCACAACCCGGAGCAGCTCCACGAGCCGCTCGCCTTCGGAAAGGCGGATGGTGACAGGGAGGGGACGGTAGCGGAAGACGTTGCGTTCGGCGGTCAGGCCGGAGACGTCCTTGCGGGTGCCAAACTCGGAATCCCAGGCAGCGGCGTCGCTGAAGAGTGCCTGCTGGAGGGTCTGGAGTTCCTCGGCAGTAACATCAGCCGACGTGGCAGCGGTCAGGATCTGCGAGGCTGCGCCCCGGAGCGTGGTGCCCCGCTTGGCCGTCGCCTCGGCAGGGAGCCATGACCCCAGGCCGATCAGGTAGTTCGGGCCACCGGCTTTGGTTCCGGCGCCGACCGCGGACTTCTTCCAGCCGCCGAACGGCTGGCGCTGCACGATCGCACCGGTAATGCCGCGGTTGACGTAGAGGTTGCCGGCCTGGATGGTGTCCAGCCAGATGCCCATTTCGGCGGAGTCCAGGGAGTGCAGCCCGGCGGTGAGGCCGTATTCGATCTCGTTCTGGATGGCGATGGCTTCTTCGAGGGTTTCAGCGGTCATGACGCCCAGGACCGGGCCGAAGAACTCGGTCAGGTGGAAGTAGGAGCCGCGTTTGACGCCCGAGCGGATGCCCGGCGACCACAGCCGGCCGGAGTCGTCCAGGCGTTCGGGCTTGATGGCCCAGGTTTCGCCCTCGCCCAGGGTGGTGAGGGCGTTCAGGAGCTTGCCGTTGGCTGGCTCGATGATCGGTCCCATCTGCGTGGTGGCGGTCTCCGGGTAGCCAACGGTCAGGGAACGGGCGGCGTCGATGAGCTGGTTGTGGAACCGCTTGGACTTGGCCGCGGAGCCAACCAGGATCACGAGGGACGCGGCGGAGCACTTCTGGCCGGCGTGGCCGAACGCGGAGTACACAACGTCCTTCGCTGCCAGGTCCAGGTCCGCGCTCGGGGTGACGATGATGGCGTTCTTGCCCGAGGTTTCCGCGAGCAACGGCAGGTCCTGGCGGAAGGAACGGAACAGCTCTGCGGTTTCATAGCCACCGGTGAGGATCACGCGGTCAACGCTCGGGTGCGAGACCAACTGGGTGCCCAGCTCCCGCTCTTCGAGCTGCACGAGTGCCAACACGTCCTTCGGAACGCCTGCCTCCCACAGGGCCTCCACCATGACGGAACCTGAACGGCGGGCCTGTTTTGCGGGTTTGATCACGACGGCGGAACCTGAGGCGAGTGCCGCGAGCGTCGAGCCCGCGGGAATCGCCACCGGGAAGTTCCACGGCGGGGTCACCACGGTGAGGTTGGCTGGGACGAACGTGGCGCCGTCCACCGTTTCAAGGTCCTTGGCGCGCTCGGCGTAGTAGTGCGCGAAGTCGATCGCTTCGCTGACCTCGGGATCGCCCTGGTCGATGGTCTTGCCGGTCTCGGAAGCCATGACCTCGAGGAGTTCGGCGCGGCGGGCTTCGAGGACCTCACCGGCGCGATGCAGGATTGCGGCACGCTCGGCGGCGGGGCGCGTACCCCAGGCCTTGCCGGCGTCGACGGCGGTGGTGATGATGCGCTCAAGGTCGGCAGCATCGGAGACCTTGGTGGAGTCGACGGTTTTGTTGCCTGCCGTGGAACCGGGGATGCGGGCCAGGATGTCACGGCCCCAGGCACGGTTTGCGGGCAGGGCGGGATCGGTGTCCGGGGTGTTGCGGAAGCCCTCGGTCGGGGCAGGCTCGGCCGGGAGGCGGCGGTCCTGCGTGCGGTTCGGTCCGGGGACGGTCTCGCTGAGGTTCGCCAGGGAGTTCAGGAAGCGCTGCTTCTCGCGCTCAAAGAGGGGTTCGTTCTCACTGAGCTCGAAGACCGCGGACATGAAGTTTTCCTGGCTGGCACCCTCTTCGAGGCGGCGGATCAAGTACGCGATGGCGACGTCGAATTCGCCGGGGTGGACTACGGGTGTGTAGAGGAGCAGGCTGCCAACGTCCTTGCGGACCGCCGTGGCCTGGCCGGTTGCCATGCCGAGCAGCATCTCGAACTCGATGCCCTCAGTGACACCACGCTGCTTGGCCAGCAGCCAGGCAAAGGCGACGTCGAACAGGTTGTGCCCGGCAACACCGATGCGGACAGCGTCCACGCGCTCCGGCGTGAGGGCGTAGTTGATGACGCTCTTGTAGCTGGTGTCCGAATCCTGCTTGGTGCCCCATGTTGCCAGCGGCCAGTCGTGAAGGGACGCCTCAACCTGCTCCATGGGAAGGTTGGCACCCTTGACCACGCGGACCTTGATGGGAGCACCGCCCTGGGCACGGCGGGCCGCGGCCCACTCCTGGAGTTCCTGCATTGCAGCCAACGCGTCCGGAAGGTAGGCCTGCAGGACGATGCCGGCCTCGAGGTTCTTGAATTCAGGCATGTCCAGGATCCGCTTGAAGACGGCGATGGTCATGCTCAGGTCCTTGTATTCCTCCATGTCCAGGTTGATGAACTTGGGCTTGCTGAAGGACGCAGCGAGGCGGTACAGCGGGGTGAGCTTCTCCACCACGTGGTTGACGGCTTCGTCGAAGGCCCACGGGGAGTGCGGGGCCACGGTGGAGGATTCCTTGATGGATACGTAGTCCACGTCCTCGCGGGCAAGGAGCTTGAGCGTGCCGTCGAGGCGGCGCTGTGCCTCGTGTTCGCCCAGCACTGCCTCGCCCAGGAGGTTGACGTTGAGGTGCACGCCGTCCTGGCGGATTTTGGAGATGGCCGGGCCGAGCTTGGCATCAGTGGCATCCACGATCAGGTGACCCACCATCTCACGGAGCACGCGGCGGGCGATCGGAATGACCACCTGCGGCATGACCGGGGCCATCAGGCCGCCGAGGCGGACCGCGCTGCGCATGTACCACGGCAGGAACGTGGGCACCTTGGGGGCAAGTTCGGCGAGTTTCCGGGCGGCGACCGAGAGATCCTCGGGGCGGATGACGCCGTCGACGAATCCCACCGTGAAGTCCAATCCGTTCGGGTCCTTCAAGACGCCGGCAAGGCGCTGGGCGGAGACATCAACGGGGATCTTGCTGGCTTCTGTCAGCCAGTGACGGACCAAGGCAATGGCTTCGGTGGCCAGTGCGTCGAACTGCCCGGAATCCTGGGTGCGCGGGGAGGTCGCATCCGGGAGAGTGCTGGTCATGAAGGGCTCCTTATGGGACGGAGTAGTTTGCTTGTTTCCATCAGTATGGATCTACAATCCCATTAGGAAAAGCGATCTTTTCTGACGAATATTCGTTATCCATCCCGATGTTTTGGAGGCAGCCGTGCTGGACGTCCGCAGGCTCCGTTTGCTGCACGAATTGAAGATCCGCGGGACGCTCGCGGAAGTGGCCGATGCCATGCAGTACAGCCCTTCCTCGGTGTCCCAGCAGTTGACGCTCCTGGAAAAGGAAGCCGGCGTGGAGCTGCTCCGGAAGGCCGGACGCCGCGTGCAGCTCACACCACAGGCGGAGATCCTGGTGGCGCACACAGCCGCGCTCCTGGAAACGCTGGAACGCGCCGAGACCGAACTGGCCGCCTCCCTGTCCACGGTCACCGGAACTGTGCGGCTGGCGGTCTTCCAGTCCGCTGCACTCGCGCTGCTCCCCGACTTCCTCACCATCATGCGCCAGGAGTACCCCGAGGTCCGGGTGGAAATGACACAGCGCGAACCGGAGACAGCCCTCTATGAGACGTGGGCCCGGGACTTCGACATTGTGGTGGCCGAGCAGTACCCCGGTCACGCCGCCCCGCACCACACCGGCCTTGACCGCGCCACCCTGACCAGCGACGCCATCCGGCTCGCCACTCCCCCAGTGGGCCTGGGCGGCGAACACATCGCGTCGATCGCGGACACGGCATCCATGCCCTGGGTCATGGAACCCCGCGGAGCGGCGTCACGCCACTGGGCAGAGCAGGCCTGCCGCTCGGCCGGTTTCGAGCCGGACGTCCGCTACGAAACCGCGGACCTCCAGGCACAGATCCGGCTCATCGAGTCAGGAAACGCCGTGGCTTTGATGCCCGATCTTGTGTGGACGGACATGGAGCGGCCGGTGCAACTGCTTGACCTCCCCGGCCTGCCCGCCCGGACCATCTTCACGTCCACGCGGACAGCAGGGCGGATCCACCCCGCCATCCTCGCCTGCCGCGAGGTTCTGGAGCGGGTGGCGGCCGCGCACCGCCAGTAATCCCGGGCACTATCCCCGGGGCACGCAAAAGGCCCCGGTCCAAGGGACCGGGGCCAACCGCGGAGAATGGGGGATTTGAACCCCCGAGGGCGTTAACCCAACACGCGTTCCAGGCGTGCGCCATAGGCCGCTAGGCGAATTCTCCTTGCTTTCGAACCGAAAGCAGATACCACTGTACCCGAGATTTTCGGCATCGCCCAATCGGGGGTTGGCACTCAGATCAGGCCGCGCTTTCGACCCGCCACTTAACGGAAAAATGGACGCCCCCAACGCGCCCATTCTTGCGGTATCACCGTTGAGCTGCCGGGTCCGGCCCCTCTTGCCCAGGCCCCGCAGCTCACAATCTGGAAATTGCCCCAATCGGTGTACATACTTATGGTCCGCTGTGACTCGCGGATATGCAATGGTTTGGCCGCCATTTGGGGTTCTTTACTGACAGGATGTGCCCATGATGCAGCTCCATGCCCTGGTCGCCTACGTGCCGGCAGACCACGCCGACGCGGTTCTGCGGGCGATCGGAAATGCCGGCGCCGGGCGGATCGGCGACTACTCGCATTGCGCCTTCACGTCCCTGGGGACGGGTCATTTCACGCCCCTCGCGGGAGCCCAACCCTTCATCGGTGAAGTGGGCGTGGCGGAGCAGGTGCCTGAAGTGCGGGTTGAGTGTGTGGTTGCCGAGGACATGCTCGACGGCGTGGTGCTGGCTTTACGGGCAGCACACCCGTATGAGGAACCGGCTTTCATGACCTGGCCGGTACAGGGGTGGCGGTGAGGGTCTGGGCCCCCACATCCGGGGATTCGCCTGCTTGATCGGTTGGGTTCACTACCCAGGCCCTAGGGCGGACCACCGCCCAAGGCCCTGGCGACGGTGGAGATACTGACACCCAGCGTGCTGGCTATTTCGCCGAGGGTCATCTTCTTGAGCCTGAGGTCGCGGGCCGTCTCCAGCTTGTTCTGCGTCGTCGCGGGAGGCCTCCCGCCCAGCCGGCCCCGGGCACGCGCCGCATTCAGCCCGGCCCTGGTCCGTTCGGACATCCTGTTGCGCTCGTACCTGCCAATCGATTCGAAGATCTCAAGGATGAGTTGACCGCACGGGCTCCCCGTATCCAGCCACGGTTCGGCGAGGGCGCGAAACCTGACGCCTTTCCCGGCGAGCGAGGCAACAATATCGGCGAGATCCACCGCACTGCGGCCCAGCCGGGACATGTCGCTGACCATGAGCGTATCTCCGCTCTTCAGGTCCTCGATGCAAGCCCGCCACTGCTCCCTGATTTCAGTAGCTCCCGAGGCGCGCTCCTCATACACCTTCACTGCTCCCGCCGCCTTGAGGGTTGCGATTTGGAACGAAAGCGATGGACCCACCGTCCCTTCCCTCGCGTAACCAACTGAAATATTTCCTTCCAACAATTTCCCAAAAACCTCCCTTTCTTGGGTTTCTCGCTTTTTGATTCAGAGAACGACTTTTGACATGCAAACCCTTTCGTTCAAGCGCATGAAACCCGGCGGGAAGTTTCGTTTGCAGAAATCGACTTTAGAGGGAACCCTCCGGGAGCCGACCACGGAAACCGCTTATGGCCTCCGCACGGCCATTATGACACACGGCGAAGAATGCGGGCCGGAATTGCAAAATCGCTGGTTATGGGGATTTTGCGCTGTTCCCATCGATGGCAATACTCAATTCACGTCAGGCAATCCGCCTGATCACGTTTCCTTCAAAAGGATGGATCACGATGGAAAACAGCTATTCAGCTCCCCGCATTGCCCACGCCGGCTCGTTCCGCAAGGTAACCAACGGAATCTGGTGTGGCCGCTACCGCGACCTCTTCTGCGGCCGCTCCATTTTCAAGCCCTGGTTCTGCTAGAACCTTGAACCACCCCAAGACGGGTCACGCCTCTTTGCGGTAACCCGTGTTGGTTTCGGCAACGGGTTTTGGCAAAGGATCATCCCTTGCACGAGGTGGCCCACCCGGCTCCGAGCCGACTTTCCCGGAATTGACTTTCGGGAATTAGCTGGTGGAACAATGAATTTCAAACCAAGGGAATCCCCGGGTTTGTTCGTTATCCAGCAAACAACTCAGTGAAACCAGACTCTCCAAGGGAAGGAGGGAAAACGATGGAAAACACCTATTACGCTCCGCGCGTCGCACGGGTCGGTTCGTTCCGCAAAGTGACGAATGGTTATTGGTTCGGCCGTTGGCGTGACATCTTCGGCGGTCATGCCTTCATCAAGATCACCATTGGCTAACCCGCGTCACGCCGTTCAGGCGGGAGCCCTACCCTCGGGACGGGGCTCCCGCTCTACGCCACTCTCCATCCTCCGACGAAGACCGCAGGTGCCATCGATTCCATGCATGAATACTTCCTTCCCCACCACGCGTCCGCCGCTGGCCAAGCCGGGTTGATTCCTGCCGGCGCCCAGGCCACCTTCCTCGATCCGGACTACGACTCCGTTGCCCGGCACAGCCGCAACCACAAACCGGCTGAAGGTCCGGAGCCGCGCTACGCCCCTTTCGCGTACGGCTCGCTTTCCACGGCACGGACGCTGTACTGGACCGACATCGAGGGAACCCCCGTCGGATCAACATCCCAGGGCGCCCTGCGTCGTATCGCCAAAAGGAAGCTGGACCAAAACCGCGTCCGGTTGGCACTGTGCTCCAACCTGCCTGGCTTCCTCCGCCACTTGCCCTTTTGGGAAGGTGTTCACGCCGTACAGCCCGGCTTCGCCCTGACATTCAGCGATGGCCGCGCCAAGTCGGTGGACCTCGCACCAGTGGCGGGTGAACCTTTCGCCGACCTGTCGGACGCGGCACATGCCATGTCCGGTGCACTCAAGGACTCCATCGCCGGACGGCTGGCCAGCTACGGAACGGTGAGCGCCGATGTGTCAGGGGGCATGGACTCCACAAGCCTGGCCTTCTTCCTGGACTCTCTGCAGGAAGGGAGCATCTTTTACCACGCGGGCACCGACGATCCGCAGAACCGCGATTCCGAGTTCGCCCGGAGGGCAGCCGACGTCTTGCGTGGGCGACTCATTGAACTGGAATCGCTGACGTCCACCTCTGCCGCCTTCGGCGAACCCGACCCCGCCATGGGTGCCCTCGACGACGGTCCTCCCGGTTGGGCTGCAAACTCCCACCACCTGGGCGCGTTGTTCGCGGATGCCGCCCGACGCGGTGTGCGCGCCCATTTGACCGGGATTGGCGGAGACGAATTGTTCGATCCCCTTCCCGCCATGGCCCTTGGACTTCTCTCCACGTCCTCCTGGAGAGCCGGCGTCCGCGTCCTGCGACGGCTCGGCAAAATGCAACGATGGCCGGCCCTTGCGCTCGGCCGGGCAGTCGCCTCAAAAGTCGGATTCGACACGGAGGTGCTGCGGCGCGCCGGGAATCCAGGCAATCCGGTTGACGGACCCGGCGAAGCCTTCTCGTGGGCTCCGGGGTTCGGCCTGTCACGGTTCGCCACCAAGGAAGCCCGTGAGGCGGTGGCATACAAAGTACGCGAAGGCCTGGAACGGGGAGCAAGACCCCACCACGCTGAACGCTTCAGGCACCAAATAACCGAATCCTTGATGTTCCAAGGCGAGATCGCCCGCCAAGTCAACCATGCGTACAGCCAGTTGGGCGTGGCATGGGAAGCGCCCTTCCTGGACGACCACGTCATACGGCTGGTCCACAACCTGCCTGTCGAAGCGATCCTGGGCGTAGTGGAAAGCAAACCGCTTCTGGCCCGCGCCACCAACGGAGTGGTACCCCGCTGGATCTTCACCCGCGAAGACAAAGGCGAATACAGCTCGGACCTCTTCCAGGAGTTCAAGGCAAGGCGCCGCGAACTGTCCAGGCTGTTCGATGACAGCTGCCTGGTGGACATGGGACACGTTGACCCGACTGCCGTACGGAGTGCGCTCAGCATGCCGGTCATCGGCACGGACGAACTGTATGAACTGGAGCACCTGGCTGGTGTGGAGCGATGGATAAGGAGACTCATATGAGGAAAGCCACCAAGGTGATCGCCGCTACGGATGTTTTTGAACCCGCGCCCAAGCTGACGTTCAACCTCGACGACGACGGCCTGACGGTTTTCGACGCACGCGGCGGCTCGTACTGGCGCGGAAACGCAACGGCGGGAGAGGTGATGGAAGGCATCCGGCTGGGCCGGCCGGTCAACACCCTCATCACGTCCATCGCAGAGGCCTACAAGGTGGACCATGAACGAGTGCGCGAGGATATTCATGCACTCCTGGCAGAACTGGAGCAGCACGGAATCATCCGGCGGGTGCGTCCATGAGCCTGCCCATCGTCCCCCAGCGTGCCATCATGCCCCGGGGACTGGCATTGCTGAGGACACGGGCTGTTGTTGCTTTGGCGTGGCCCATGACCCTGCTTCCCCCGGCGCTGCTCGAGTCAGCCTTCCGGACCGTAGTGCACCGCTCCCGTCCAAGCAGCCACGCCCAGGCGCGCCGCATCCGGGCTGCCGTGTGCGCGGCCAGCTCCCGGTGTGCGGGCGAGGGCTGCCTGCAGCGTTCCATCGCCGTGTTCCTCCTTTGCCGTTTGGAGGGCCACTCCCCGGCGTGGAAGACCGGCTACCGGCTTGAACCGTTCACCGCACACGCGTGGGTAGAGGTGGACGGGGAGCCCGTCGACGAGCCGTCGGCCATCAGCAGCTACATCCCGGTGCTCTCCGTCAGCCAACCAGGAACTGCCTCATGACCATCGAAACCCAGGCTATGGGTTCCCGGCGGGCAGGGCTGGCCGAATTGTTCCGCCACGTCGCCGTCCAGCGCAGATTGCTCGCGGTAATCATCGTCCTGAGCCTCGCCGGGTCCGGTCTGTCCCTCGCACAACCGTTGCTGGTGCGCGAGGTGATCGACCGTGTCACCGGATCGCGGCCCTTGGAACTGTTGCCGTGGCTGGTAGGCGGGCTCGTCGTCGTCGGCGGAATCCTGGGCGGGGTCAACCAATACCTGATCCAGCGCACCGCGGAGACGGCCATCAGGAGGTCAAGGCACGGCCTGATCCAGCACATCCTCCACTTGCCCGTGGCCACACTTGACCAACGCCGCGTGGGAGACCTCGTAGCTCGGGTTACCACGGACACCACTGTGGTCCGCAACATGCTCAGCCAAGGTTTCGTCGAGTCCTTCGCCGGCATCTTCACTGTCATTGGTGCACTGGTTTCCATGTTTTTCCTGGACCCGATCCTGCTGCTCATTGCCGTGGGCGCCGCCGTTGCCGCGGTCATTGCCGTGGCCTGGGTGACATCCCATATTGAACGTGCCAGCCTGGGTGTGCAGAACTCCCTCGGCAAGCTTGCGGCCTCAATGGATCGCGCCATCAGGGCGACCCGGACGGTCCGTGCCGCCAACGCCACGACGCACGAAGCGCGCCGCGTGGAGGACGACGCCACAGGAGTGTGGAAGGTCGGACTCAAGGTTGCGGCCACAACCGCACTCGTTTCGCCCATCTCGTCCATCTCCACACAGGCCACGTTCCTCGCCGTCATCGGCGTGGGAGGCTGGAGGGTGGCGTCCGGAGCACTGACCGTGGCCGACCTGGTGTCCTTTATCCTCTTCCTGTTCCTCCTGATCGTGCCGCTCGGTCAGCTCTTCGGTACCGTCACCGCCATTGGCGAGGCCCTGGGCGGAGTGGCCCGGATCAACGAAATCCTCCGGCTTCCCGTGGAGAACGACCAACCAAAGCGTGGGCCTTCCAACAACATTGGCGACTCGAGCCTGGTGTTTGAGCGCGTGGGTTTTGAATACACCGACCACGACGGCGGAGAGCCGGACCGGCAGGCTACGCTCAGCGATGTCTCGTTCCGGGTGGAATCCGGGCAAACACTGGCCATCGTCGGCCCCTCCGGAGCCGGCAAGAGCACCATCCTGAACCTCATTGCCCGCTTCTACGACGCTTCGGCGGGCCGCATCCTCTTCGGAGGCGCCGACGTCGAAACCATCACCCGCTCAGCAGTCCGCTCGCGGATTGCCTACGTTGAACAGGACGCACCGGCGCTGGCGGGAACGCTGCGTGACAACCTCAGCATCGGCAATCCAAACGCCACTGATGCGGACATGGTGTCCATCCTTGAGCACTTGAACCTGGGGTCCGTGCTCCGGCGGTCAGGGCACGGGCTCGACGCCGGAATCGGAGAGGGAGCCGTCCTGCTGTCCGGCGGCGAGCGCCAGAGAATCGCGGTGGCCCGGGCACTCCTGGGAAACCCCGCGATGCTGATCCTGGACGAATCAACATCCAACCTTGACGGCGTCAGCGAGGACCGGGTCCAGGAACTCATTGCCGGGCGCGCGCCCGGGTGCACCCTGGTGATCGTTGCCCACCGGTTGGCCACCGTGCAGGGCGCTGACATGATCCTGGTCCTGGACCGGGGCAGGGTGGCCGCCTCGGGTACGCACGCGGAGCTGGTCCGGAACTCACCCTTGTACCGGGAACTCGCCGCCAAACAGTTCCTCAACAGGGAGTCCGACGGCGGGATAGAGGCCGACGGCGGGGCGCTGCCTTACGCGCACGACGCCGTTGGTTGAGGCAGCCGGGGACATGCCAGCCCGTGACCAAAAGTGGACCGTGACGCTTGCGCGCGCTGTCAGGGCGGAAAGCATCAAACTCCTGACGCTGCCGTTATTCCTTTACACAGCAGCTGGAACCGTCCTGCTGAGTATCGGCTTTTCATGGATCACCACCGCGTTGGTTGCCTCGGCACTGGCGGCGGGAAAACCCGAAGAGACCGGTGGATTGGACGCGGGGAGCGCATTCCTCACAATCCTTCATTTCGGCCAGATAGGCGTCATTCTGTTGGGCGCGTGGACAGTGCACCAGGAGCTGGACTCCGGTTCGCTCCGCAGCACCCTCATTGCCGTTCCGCAACGCTCCGCGGTTTTCGCTGCCAAGGCCTTGGTTGTTTCCGGTGGCGTACTGCTGACGGCAATCCCCAGCGTGGTGGGATCAACGGCGGTCCGGTGCGTTGCCGTGGACTGTTCCACCGGGGATGCCCGGATAGCGCCCGACGTCCTCCTGGGTGTGGTCCTCTACTGGATCCTCATTGCCCTCTTCACTTATGCCCTGTCCGTCATCCTCCGCAGCGGCCTGGCAGCGATGAGCGCGGTCCTGGCCTTGGCCCTGATCGTGTCCACGTATCTGCTTCCCATCACCCCCGCAGCGAAGTTTCTTCCGGACCAAGCCGGCGCGCAACTCTACCAACGGCCTCCACTGCCCGTTGATGCCCTGGGGCCGGTGGGAGGTGGGCTGGTCCTGCTTGCCTGGGTGGCGGCCGCAATGGGTGGTGCCGTGGTGCTGTTCATCCGCCAACCGGTCCGAAGTTGAGAACCAAGGGAGAAGAATCCAGTGATTGAAATCAAGAACCTGTGCAAGCGATACGGGAAATCGGCCGGCATAGAAGATGTCACGCTGACCGCCGAGCCGGGAAAGGTGACGGCCTTCCTTGGACCCAACGGCGCGGGAAAGTCCACCACGTTCCGGCTGCTCCTGGGGCTGGACCGCGAGGACAGCGGATCGGCGCTGATCGAGGGAAAGCCCTACCGGGACTTCGCCTCGCCCCTGTGGACCATCGGTGCACAGTTCGATGGCTCCGGCGCGCACAAGGGCCGCACCGCACGCGCCCATCTCACCTGGATGGCCCAGTCCAACGGCATCCCCACCTCGCGCATCCCTGAGGTCCTTGAATTGGTAGGCCTTAAGGACGCGGCCGGGAAACGCGTTGGCAAGTACTCCCTGGGGATGGGCCAGCGGCTTGGAATCGCAGCGGCTCTTCTGGGCGATCCCCGGATCGTGGTCCTCGACGAGCCAACCAACGGTCTGGATCCTGACGGCATCCGCTGGATCCGCATGCTCCTGCGCAGCCTCGCCGAGGCGGGCAAGACCGTCCTGCTCTCGAGCCACCTCATCAACGAGGTGGAGCACATGGCAGATCACGTAGTGGTCATCTCCCAGGGCCGTATTGTGCGTTCGGGCAGTGTTCCAGACCTGGTTGCGGGCTACCCGGACCTCGAGTCGGCGTACTTCGGGCTGACCGGCAACCCCGCGCTCGGACGTGCGTCGTGAGTGCGCCCGCCATCACCAGGAGCCCTCCCCGGCTCCTGGTCTCGGAACTGACGAAACTCATCACGCTGCGGACGGTGTGGATCAGCGCCCTGGTGACTTTCGCCGTCGTCGTCCTCATAGGGTGGTCACAAGCGGGGCCGGTGGCGGAAGGGCTCCGGCGCCACGATCCGGATCTGGCACCTGGCGCAAGCCCGGCGACCGTCGGCTTCGACTGGGTGGCGCTTGGCCTCATCGGGATCATCGTCATCGGAGTCATTTCAGCGAGCAGCGAGTTCGTCTCAGGGCAGTTGCGTTCCAGCATGGTGGCAGTCCCCCAACGTTGGCGCCTGTACATAGCCAAGTGTGCGGCTTTGATGCTGTTCACCACCGCACTCGGTTTGGTGACCATCCCCTTGTTGAGCTTGTTGTCGCAGGCGGCCATCGGTGAATTGTCCGTGTTGGACGGCGGCTTTCCGGCAGAGTTGGTTTTCCGCTGGCTGGGCGCCATCGCGTTCTGGGATGCGTCGGCGTTGATCGGGTTCTCGCTGGGCATCCTGCTGAGGCAGGGCTTGATCCCCCTGTTCCTGCTGATCGTCCTGTCCCAGCTCTCGCTGATGCTCCTTCTTCTGGGACCCGCGCTTGCGTACCTGCCAACCATCGCCGGAGTCCAATTGTTCGACGCCGGTTTGGTCACCGGTTCGTTCCCGAACGCTGCCCTCGGGCTTCCCGTGGCGGCCACTGGAACTGCTGCCTGGACGGTCGGTTTGCTTCTGCTGGCCGGCTGGAAGTTCGTGGCCCGGGACGTCCGGAACTAGCCGGTACAGCGGCACGCCGCCACCCGCCATCGGGCGTTTTCCACACCCCTCACCAGCCGATTCGAACCCCGAAGTAAGTTCGGGTAAGCTTGTCGACGGCCCCTCATGTGGCGTCATCCTGTTGAACTCCCCCAGGACCGGAAGGTAGCAAGGGTAGATGGGCTCTGGCGGGTGCATGAGGGGTCTCTTATTTAAATGTCAGTCCCTATAGGTAGGTTTCCCCTGTGACTGTTACAACTGCCCTGTACCGACGCTACCGCCCGGACTCGTTCGCGGACGTTATTGGGCAGGAACACGTCACGGAGCCGTTGATGACGGCGCTGCGCAAGAACCGCGTCAACCACGCCTACCTCTTCTCCGGTCCCCGCGGCTGCGGCAAGACCACCTCCGCGCGCATCCTGGCCCGTTGCCTGAACTGCGCCGAGGGTCCCACCGATACCCCCTGCGGCACATGCCCCAGCTGCGTTGAGCTGGCCCGCGGCGGTTCGGGTTCCCTGGACGTTATCGAGATCGACGCCGCCAGCCACGGTGGCGTGGACGACGCCCGGGATCTCCGCGAGCGCGCTACGTTCGCTCCGGTCCGCGACCGCTACAAGATCTTCATCATCGACGAGGCCCACATGGTCACGTCCGCCGGGTTCAACGCTTTGCTCAAGATCGTCGAAGAGCCGCCGGAACACATCAAGTTCATCTTCGCCACCACGGAACCTGACAAGGTCATCGGGACCATCCGCTCCCGGACGCACCACTACCCGTTCCGTTTGGTGCCGCCCGAGCCGCTCATGAAGTACCTGGAACTGTTGTGCCACCAGGAGAACGTCCCGGTGGCCCCGGGTGTCCTTTCGCTTGTGATCCGGGCCGGCGGCGGTTCCGTCCGTGACTCGTTGTCCGTCCTGGACCAGCTCATGGCCGGCGCCGGACCCAACGGCCTTGACTACGAACTCGCGGTGGCCCTCCTCGGTTACACCCACGCTTCGCTGCTGGACGACGTCGTTGATGCCGTCGCCGCCGCAGACGCGGCAACAGTGTTCCGCGCCGTGGACCGCGTGATCCAAACCGGCCATGATCCCCGGCGCTTCGTCGAGGACCTGCTGGAGCGGTTCCGCGATCTCATCATCGTCCAGGCCATGCCGGAGAGCGCCCAGGCAATCCTCCGTGGCATGCCCGAGGACCAGATCGCCCGCATGCGCAACCAGGCAACCAACCTGGGCGCCGCCGAGCTCTCCCGGGCCGCGGACGTCACCAACACCGCCCTTACCGAGATGACCGGCGCCACCTCCCCGCGCTTGCACCTGGAACTGCTCTGCGCCCGCATCCTGTTGCCCAGTTCCGAGCAGACGGAGCGGGGAATTGCCGCGCGCATCGACCGCGTGGAACGTCGCCTTAACTACGCGGGCGACGCCGGGACTCCCGCTCCCGCCGTCACGGCGCCCTCGGTTGGGGCTGCTTCCGCCGCGTCGGCAGGCAACGCTGGGTCCGGCGTCCTGCCAGCGGCACCTGAACCGCAGCAGGCAGCGCCCGCGCCGTCAGCGCGCCCCGCTTCCCAGGCGCAGGCTGCACAGCAGCCGGGTCCGTCCACTCAAGCCACATCGGCCCCGGCGGAGCAGCCGGCACCGGCACAGCAATCCGCAGCGCAGGCGGCACCGGCACAGCCGGCCTCCGCAGAATCCCGTTCCCCGCTCACCGCTCCCCGGGTATCCACCAACGACTGGCCCGTGGAAGACCGGACGGCTTCTACGGCGCGCCCCACGCAGGAAACCGCAGGTGCGGCCGTGCAAGGCGGGTACCCCCAAGGCAGCAACGTCCAGGGTTCAGGCTCAACGTCGCCAGCTGATCAGTCCCGCACCGCCACCCCACCAACGGCACAAACACCGCCACCCGCAAACGCGCCCACCCGCAGCCCTGAGCGGTCCAACCCTGAGCCGTCGAGCCTCGCGCCTGTTAACACGGCCCCGTCCAACACGGCACCGTCGAACCCTGCTCCGTCGAACGCACCCACCGGTGCCGGGGACGTCGAGGCTCTTCGTCGTGCGTGGCCTGAAGTCCTGCAAACCTTGACCAAGATCAAGCGCAGCACGTGGGCCCTCGTGGAACCCAATGCCCAGGTTGCCCAGTTCGACGGCCAGGTCCTGACGCTCGCCTTCACCACAGGCGGCCTCGCGGGAGCCTTCGGCCGTGCCGACCATTCGGAGAACCTTCGACAGGCGATCCATAAAACCATCGGCATCGACTGCCAGATCGTGGCAGTCGCTGGCGGCAACAGCTCAGCGAGCTCTGAGCCAAACCCAAAAGCGCCTACTAGCCGGGAAACGCCGGCTCCGCCTGCTCCGGGGCCGGCGTCCGTGCCGGGACAAGCACCCGCGCCGGCACAAGCACCCGCGCCGGCACAAGCACCTGCGCCGACGCCTCCCACTGCACCGTCGACGCCCAGCGCCGTCTCGGCCGTAGATACGGCCTGGGGACTGGCGCCCGCAGGCGCAGGCACCTCAACTGGCAGCAAGCCTCCCGCACGCGGCGGCAGCAACCCGCCTGCGCCGGGCGGCATCCACGCGCCCAACCCCTACCCCGCTGCAGAGCCGAACCACACCGGCACGACCAACCCCGGCCCCGCCGCCACTGCCGAGCCCAGCCCCGCCGCGCCCAGCCCTGCCAACCCCAGCCCCGCCGCGCCCAGCCCTGCCAACCCCAGCCCCGCCGTGCCCAGCCCTGCCAACCCCAGCCCCGCCGTGCCCAGCCCTGCCAACCCCAGCCACATCGGCTTTGCCGATGCCGGCCGCCAGGCTGCTCCGGACACGCGCACCACCGCCACTCCGGCAAGCAGCACCCAACCCTCAAGCGTCAGTGGCCCACCCTCAAGCGACCATGGCACAGCCCACACGGGTAACGCCGCGGAGGAGGCCGCACCAGCCTCCTCCGGCGGGCCGAACACCCCCGGTTCGCACGAAACCACACAGGCGCCCACGGCACAGCCCTCCATCCCGGAGTCGGCGGGCGATTACTCCTACCCCGACGACGATTGGGGTCCCCCTCTGGATGAGGATGCCCCGCCCCTGGACGAGGAACCGCCGATGGATTGGGAGCCGTCCCCCCGGTACGGCTCCGCCACGACGAATCAGTCCGCAGCAACCAACACCCGCCAGGCACACACCGGTCAGTCACACGCAGGTCAGGCAAACCCTGTCCCGGCGCCAAACCGGCCAAGCACCCCTGGCGCCGGAACCACCAACCACGGCGGCGCTGATACCAGCAAAGCCACAGGCCCCAACAGCACCACCACCCCACCGGACACCTCCCAGGACCCGTGGTCCCGGGCCGTCGAGCACGCCCCGGGCACGTGGGTGGTCGGCACGGAATCCAACGTCGGCGCCAAGTCCACCCAGCCGGCCGAGGAAGCAGCACCGGCCAGCGTCCCGGACTACGAACCGGCAGCCGCGCAGGTCCCGGACACCGCGGAGTACGGCCGCCCAACCAGTGGCGAACAGACCGGACCGTCCGGCTGGGACGTCGCACCGGCGTCGGACTGGCCAGGAACTGCGGGCGCACAAGCCCCAGCCCCCGCCGCATGGCCCTCAACAGCAGCGTCAGCTGTGCCCCAGGAAGCGCGAGGCTCCGTCGCGACGCTCGAGGAGGGTGCGCCGTCGGGAAGGCCGGTCAAGCAGAGCCTGTATCAGCGGCTGACCAACAGCCCGGAAGCCCAGATGGGTCGTGTCCAGGTGCCCGCCCGCACGCAGGTCCAGCAAGAACCCACGGCTGAGGACATCCCCAGCCCCGAAGACGAAACCATCGAGGAATCGCGGGTGTTTGGGCGGGCCGCCGTGGAGCGTATTCTGGGCGGAAAGCTGATCGAGGAACGAGCCTTGGACGGCTCGCCCCTCCACCAGCGCTGACGGTGCACTCAGCCCGCAAGCAACTAAACGAACGAGGAAATTGTGTACGAAGGTGCAGTTCAAGAGCTGATTGACGAGCTCGGCCGGCTTCCCGGCGTGGGCCCCAAATCGGCGCAGCGCCTGGCGTTCCACATCCTTGAGGCAGACCCCGAGGACATGAAGCGGCTGGTGGCTGCCATCACCACGGTCAAGGAGCGGGTGAAGTTCTGCTCGGTCTGCTTCAACGTGACCGAGCAGGAGACGTGCAACATCTGCCGCGATCCGCGCCGGGATCCCTCGGTGATCTGCGTGGTGGAAGAGTCCAAGGATGTCCTGGCCGTCGAGCGTACCCGCACCTTCCGCGGCCGGTACCACGTGCTGGGCGGCGCGATTAATCCGATCGCGGGCGTGGGACCTGCACAGTTGAGGATCCGCGAGCTCCTGACCCGCCTTAATGATGGCGCCATCCAGGAGATCATCATTGCCACGGACCCCAACCTTGAAGGCGAGGCCACGGCAACGTACTTGGCCCGCATGTTGAAGACGATCGGGATCGCGGTGACCCGGCTTGCGTCCGGCCTGCCCGTGGGCGGAGACCTTGAGTACGCCGATGAGGTAACACTCGGCCGCGCGTTCGAGGGTCGCCGCAACGCTTTGGCATAGACGGGTTTAGACCCCCGCTGACGGCGGACGCCTGGACTGCGCCAACCGCCCTGGCACATACACTGACGCAACCACCGCGCTTTGGAGCGCCAGTCCCGTGAGGGCAACGGGCAGGGTGGGCGGCAGCCCGTCGCTGGATTCGCCGCCGAGGCACGGCACGTCGCGCTGGGGGCCGTCGGCTGCCCACTGCAGACCAGACAGTACCCAGGCGAGTTCGTTGTCTTGCGTCATTGATCCGGCCGCCACGCTTCCGAAAACCATGGCCGGGTTGCTGGCGGCTATCCACGCCACCCGGTCCGTGTGCGCAACCTCCACCGAGTGCAACTGTCCCACGCACTCGTAGGCAGTGATCCGGCCGGCATCGTCGCGTTCCACGTTCACCGGAACGGAAGCCTGCTCCACTGACATGGTGGAAGGGAGCAGCAGGACGGTGAGTACAAAGTTGCCGGCACCAAAGAACACCAGCAGCAATCCCAGCAAAATGGCGCCGGGAGCCACACTGGCAAAGCATGCCCTGAGGCCCGCACCCATGAGCCCGAACAGCGCCACTTCCACGGCGGCAACCACGACGGCGGCACCCGCCATCGCGATCGGCCCACCGCTGCCGGCGCCCACCAGGGCAAGGACGATCCCGGCCGGCACGGCGAACGCAGCACCGCGCAGGAGTCCCACCATGAGTGCGATGAGGAAGCGCGACGCTGCGCGTCGAAAGCCCCACACCGCGCCCAGGACAGCTGCGGCAATGGCCAGCCATGCGCCCATGACCAGGTACACGGCTGCGGCAACCGGCGTCGAAAACCAGGCATTGGACTCCCCGAAAGCGATGAGGCCCGCCGCGAGGCCCCAGGAGGCCAGGATTCCGAGTCCGCAGGCCAGCCAGAACCACGCCGACCCGAATGATGCCCGCGCTTCACCCCACGCAGTCCAGGCCGCGTCAAGCATCACGGCCATGGGACCGGGCCTGGGAGGGCTCGGCTCGTCATCGACCACGTCTTCACGGTGCGGGAAACGGTCGTCGATCACGCCGCTGCCACCGATCAGTTCATAATCGGAATCGCTGCCCTGCGTGGAGTCCTGCCCGGGGCGGGCCACCGGCTCCTCAGGAACCTTGCGCACGGGTGCTCGCTAGCGTCATAAAGTGGATGGTACGCCGGGTGTTGCCTTGCCGAAACGCCCAGTTTAACCGCCATTTGGTCACAATTCCTATGCGGACAGTCCGCGGCGATAAACTTTCCAAATAAGCTACGCGGGCGTGCGCAAATTGGTGCGTGCCGCGTTCGAACCCTATTGATGCAGTGAGGGTGCGCGCATGACTATGCCCACTACCGAAGTGAAAATCGAAGAGCTCCCTGACGGGGCTGCCATTACCAAGCAGCTGATCGTTCAGAAGTTCGGCGGTTCCTCGGTCGCCGACGCTGATGGCATCAAGCGTGTGGCCCAGCGCGTCGTGGACGCACAGAAAGCCGGCAACGAGGTTGTGGTTGTTGTTTCCGCCATGGGCGACACCACCGACGAGCTCCTGGACCTCGCAGCGCAGGTCACTGATTCCGCGCCCGCCCGCGAAATGGACATGCTGTTGTCTGCCGGTGAGCGCATTTCCATGGCGCTGCTTGCCATGGCCATTAATAAGTTCGGTGCCTCTGCCCAGTCCTTCACGGGCTCGCAGGCCGGCATGATCACCGACGGTATCCACGGCAAGGCCCGGATCATCGACGTGGACCCGCACCGCATCCGCACCGCCTTGGACAAGGGCCACATTGCGATCGTGGCCGGCTTCCAGGGCATGAGCCGCAGCACCAATGAGATCACCACCCTGGGCCGCGGCGGTTCGGACACCACTGCCGTCGCTTTGGCAGCTGCCCTCGAGGCGGATGTGTGCGAGATCTACACGGACGTTGACGGCATTTACACCGCAGATCCCCGCGTTGTGTCCTCGGCACAGAAGATCGACCGCATCTCCAGCGAGGAAATGCTTGAACTTGCCGCTTCCGGTGCCAAGATCCTGCACCTGCGCTGCGTCGAATACGCACGCCGCTTCGGTGTGCCGCTGCACGTCCGTTCTTCATTCAGCCACCACGAAGGCACCTGGGTCATTCCGGGCGCCGACGAAAAGTTCAACATTCAAGAGGGAGTTGCCTTGGAGCAGCCAATCATCTCCGGCGTTGCGCACGACCGGTCCGAAGCCAAGGTCACCGTAGTCGGCGTTCCGGACATCCCCGGCAAGGCCGCAGCGATCTTCCAGGTCATTGCCGATGCCCACTCGAACATCGACATGATCGTCCAGAACGTCTCCACCCACGGAACGGGCCGCACGGACATTTCGTTCACCCTGCCGATCGTCGAAGGCGCCGACGCCCTGACCGCATTGCGCGCCGCCGAAGGCCAGATCGGCTTCGAAAGCATCGAGTACAACGAGAACGTTGGCAAGCTCTCCCTGATCGGCGCCGGCATGCGTTCGCACCCGGGCGTTTCGGCCACCTTCTTCAAGGCCCTCTCCGACGCCGGGATCAACATCGACATGATCTCCACCTCGGAAATCCGCATCTCCGTAGTCACCAGCGCCGACAAGCTGGACGCTGCTGTCATCGCCATCCATAACGCCTTTGAGCTCGACGGCGAAGCGGAAGCTACCGTCTACGGCGGCACCGGCCGCTGACCCCAGCGAAAGCAACGCAAACGCACGACGGCGACTGCCGCCGTCGTGCGCTCGAAGGACCGGAGCAAGCGCTCCGGTCCTTCGGCGTTTTGTAGCGGGATTGCCACCCCAGGGGCGTACCGCCACGACCCACTTTGGGACCGGCCCCGCTGGACACGCCGCGTTTTCAGGCCTCTCCTGGTTTGTCCCCGTTCAAAGTCGGTGGTGGCGACACGGCCGGGAGGAGTGCTAGGCGGACCCGTCAGGGGCCAGCAGCACGTCTACCAGCTTTCGGAGCCCCTCCGCCATGTCCACGTCCTTGTCGTAGAGCCACTGGAGCTGCAGCCCGTCGAAGGCGGCGATGACCAGCCGGGCAAGCGTCAGGGAATCCACGTCCACCCTGACCTCGCCGTCCCGCTGGCGGCGGGCAATGTCCTCGCTGACCTCGCGAACCACGTTCTGGTAGCGCTCCTTGAAGTAGCCGTGGGAGTCATGCCCGGGATCGTTGGCGGTGGCGGAAGCGACGGCGTAGAGCGTAGTCAATCCGGGCTCGCGACGGTTCCGTTCAGCGATGGGGGCCATGAGACGGACCCCCACCTCGGACTCTCCGCTCACTGCAACGGAGCGGCGGTCCCTCTCGGCCAGGACAGCAGTGAGCAACTCCTGCTTGCCCTTGAAGTAGTGGAACAGCGTGGCTTCCCGGACTCCGACCAACTCAGCGACCCGCTTGAGCGCGGTCCCTTCGAACCCCTCAGTGGCAAAAACATCGGTGGCCGTCTGGATGATCTGTTCCCGGCGCTCCGCACCTTTTGCATACTGGCCGCGCGTCTTCGAAGTTGACATTGGTTCAGTGTATTTCACCGTCCCATCATCAAAATCTAGTCAGACTCGGTTTTGACGGGTACAGTGAAAGCAGAGGTCCACGAAGCACAAAGGAGTCACGTCATGAACCCCGCCCTCTCCCCCGCGGTGACCACCCCGACCGCCGGTTCACCCGATACCGAGGCGCGCATCCGCGAATTGGCGCAGAGCCTGTCCCTTGAACAGCAGGTGCAGTTGCTGACCGGAGCCGATGTGTGGTCCACCCACGCCATCCCGGAGATTGGCCTGAGCCGCATCGTGATGTCCGATGGTCCCGCGGGTGTCCGCGGCGAGGACTTCGATGAGCGTCACGACTCCATTTCCCTGCCCTCATCCTCGGCGCTGTCCGCCACGTGGAGCGTCGAAACAGCCCGCCGCTACGGCCAGGTCCTGGGCCAGGAAGCCCGCCGCAAGGGTGTCCACGCCGTTCTGGGCCCCACCATCAACCTGCACCGCTCCCCACTGGGCGGACGCCACTTTGAATGCATGAGCGAGGACCCCCGGCTTACGGCCACCATCGCCGCAGGATATGTGGAAGGCGTGCAGTCCATGGGTGTAGGCGCCACACCCAAGCACTACATCGCGAACGAGGCCGAAACGGACCGCTTCACGGCCGACTCCGTGGTGGACGAGCGTCCCCTTCGCGAGCTCTACCTCGCGGCCTTCGAGGACGCCATCACCGAGGCCCGTTCGTGGCTGGTGATGAGCTCCTACAACTCCATCAACGGAACCACCGCCAGCGAGAACAAGCTCCTCGAGACCCCGCTCTCCACAGAATGGGGATTCGACGGCGTCGTTGTTTCCGACTGGACCGGCGTCCGCTCGGTTGAGGCCGCGAACGCCCACCAGGACCTGGAAATGCCCGGCCCCGCAGGCCACTGGGGCCCCAAGCTCCTGGCCGCCATCAACGCGGGAAAGGTCAGCCGCGAAGCCATCCTGGAGAAGGTCACCCGCATCCTGCGCCTGGCAGCACGCGTGGGCTCCCTCGAAGGCTTCACGCCCGCTGTCACCACGCCGCCAGCCGAACTGAACGGAGCCGCCGTCGCACGTGAAGTAGCAACGCGCGGCGCTGTACTGGTCCGCAACCAGGGCATCCTCCCGCTGGACTCCACGCAACTCACGAGCGTGGCCGTCATTGGCCACAACGCCGATGAGGCCCGCACCCAGGGTGGCGGCAGCGCCACGGTCATGCCGAAGCACACCGTCTCACCTTTGGAAGGGCTCAGGAAAGGACTGCCCGACGGCGTCCAGGTCACCTACTCGCGTGGCGCCAAGGTAGCCGAAGGCCTCCAGGCATTCCCCCGCACGGCAATCCACAATCCGGTTTCCAACGTTCCGGGTATTCGGGTCACCTTCTTGGACGCGAACGGCGCGGTGATTTCGGGCGAGGACCGGCTGGCTACGCACCTCATTTGGTTCGGCATCGGCATCCCCGAAGGCGCCGCAACCATCCGCATGGAGACCGACTGGACTGCGGAGAGCTCGGGTATCCACCACTTGGGAATCGGGACGGTGGGCCAGATCAGCTTTGCCTTGAACGGCGAGGAAGTGTTCAACAGCGAGCTTGAGGACGATACCGATGTCCTCGGCGCCGCCCTGTTCGATCCGCCCAAGACGGTCCACGCCATCCAGGCAGCTGCCGGCGAGGTGGTCCGGATCGAGGCCGAGTACCAGTTGCCGAAGCAGCAGGTCATCCCGTTCACGGCCATCCTCCTGGGTGAGGAAACCGTGGTGGAGGACCCGCAGGCCGAGATTGATGCCGCAGTTGCTTCCGCCAAGGCTGCGGACGTGGCCGTGGTGGTGGTGGGCACCAACGCAGCCATCGAATCCGAGGGCTTCGACCGGAAGAACCTTGACCTCCCCGGACACCAGAATGAGCTCGTGGCAGCCGTTGCCGCCGCCAATCCACGCACTGTGGTGGTGGTGAACTCGGGTTCACCGGTCCTCATGCCGTGGCTGGACGATGTGAGCGCCGTGCTCCTGGGCTGGTTCGGCGGCCAGGAGTTCGGCCACGCCATCGCGGACATCCTGATGGGCAACGAGGAGCCCGGCGGCCGCCTCCCTACCACCTGGCCCGCCGCACTGGAAGACGTGCCCGTCCTCAACACCACCCCTGTGGACGGAAAAGTGGTCTACTCCGAGGGCATCCACGTGGGCTACCGCGCCTGGCTCAAGCAGCAGGCAGAGGGTGGCGCCGCTCCTGCGTTGCCGTTCGGTTTCGGCCTGGGCTACACCACGATCGAACTCGGCAAGGCCCACGCCCCGCAGTGCGTCCCCGCAGGCAAGGATGTAATGGTGCACGTCCCGGTGAAGAACACGGGCACCCGCACCGGCCGCGAAGTGGTCCAGGTGTACCTGGCCCGCAAGGATTCCTCCGTGGAACGCCCAGTCCGCTGGCTGGCAGGATACGCAGGGACGCATCTGGCCCCGGCCGGCACGGACAGCGTCGAGGTGAGGATTCCAGCCAAGGCTTTCGCCCATTACGACGGCGGCTGGCAGTTTGAGCCGGGCACGTTCACCCTGCTGGTGGGTCGCCACTCGGCTGACGACTTCCAGGAATTGGAGATCGAACTGCGCTGAATCCGCCGTGACCGCTGCCACTTTGGGGACCTTCATTACCGTGGTTTTCCCCACATGTAGCTTCTTTACGGTATGGTATGGAATTTTCATGGCATGCTGTACGTTGCATAGCCGTAACTCCCCTATCTGAAGAGGCAAGAAAACAAGTGGCAGCCGATTACGACGAACTCCGCACAGACGTCAAAGAAAACCAGGAGCAGTCCCTCCAGGCGCTCCAGTCCGCCAGCGCCCCTACAGCCAAGAGCGTTGTGCTGGAACTCGACGAGACCGATGGCCTTGACGCCAACGGCCCCGGCGGCGAAATCGTCGCCGAGGAACTCGTCATCCAGGTCATTCCGCAGGCAAGCGACGAGTTCACCTGCAACTCGTGCTTCCTGGTCCGCCACCGTTCGCAGATTGCCCGCGAAAAGGATGGCGTCGCCTACTGCACTGACTGCGAAGGCTAAGACGACCCACCACCCGGGCGGTCTGATCGTCGTCAGGGAGTGCCGCCGTCGGGATTTAACTGCGGAAGGACCGGAGCACCTGCTCCGGTCCTTCCGCGTTTAATCGATCAGGCCCCCGAGCCCGGGCCGTCCACGGTCCCGCCGGGACCCCCGACGGGCCGGCCAGGAGCCCCAACCGCCCGCTGCCGGCGGTGATTGGCAATCCTCAACTGGAGGATCCGCGCGCCACCAGCGAGGGCCACCAGGACTCCACCGCCCACTGCGGCGATGAACAGGGTGGTCCCGAGGGCCAAGGATCCTTCCAGCCCGAAGAACCGCACGGTCACCCGGTCTTGGTTCTGTACGAAAAAGACAATCAGCAGGACCAGCACCACCAGCCCCACTGCCACCGCCGCCCACACAGCGGCCGTGCGGGTGGGCCGCCGGGATTCCACGCCGTTCGATCCCACAGCGTTGGGAGGCACAGCTCGCCGTGGCGCTTCACTGGGGGCTGGTCCCGTTTCTGCCGGCATACCCGCGGCACCGGCCGCGGCGTCATCCTGAAAACTCATGCTTGGCCCCCTGTCCCACACATCATTCACCCTGCCATCTAATAATAAGCATGCTGATTGACGGGCGGAAGGAGTGCGCAGAAGAGGGGCCGGTCCATGTGGATCGGCCCCTCTGCGTCATTTCATTTCATGCTGTAATCGGTACTCGTGGGCCCGGGGTCATCGTTCCGGACCGCGTAGTGGTGCCCTTCGGAATCCGTTTCGACATCGAAGTGCTTGAGGTCTTCCTCGGAGGCAGTCTCAAAATCATCGTGCTTGTGCACCACAGGCGAGTCCGTGTCCCCGTGCGTCGCGGGGCCGAAAACGAACTGCAGCCTCTCGGTCACATGCTGGAAGCCTTCCAACTTGCGTCCCATATCTTCCACCTCCCCTCCACAGGAAAATGAAAAACGGCAGGTCCGGTGAGCGCCGTACCAGTGAGCCAATTTTACGCCCGGCGGCAGGAAAAGGCGCTAGAACGCCTGCCCTGTGGCCCTCACCATCACCTCGGAAACGTCGACGCCGGGTGGCTGGCCCAGCGCCCACAGCATGGTTCCAGCCACGGACTCGGGAGGAATCGAAGCGTCCGGCGACTCACGCCACAAAGGCGTATCCACGTGCCCTGGAGCAATGTGCAGGACCCGTACCCCGGTCCCCACCAATTGCTGCCGGAGCGACTCCGCGTAACCAGTGACAGCCCATTTGGTGGCCGTGTAGAGGTTCCCCGGATAGACCTTCCGGCCGGCGGTGCTGCCGATCAGCACCACATGCCCACGGTTCTCCATCAACTGGGGCAGGGTGGCTTTTGCAAGGATTGCCGGACCGTAGACGTTGGTCAGCACCATGTCACGCCACAGCAGGGGATCGCCATTGGCGAGGTCCCCGGGAGAAGAAAAACCCGCATTGGCAACGGCGACATCGATCCCGCCTATAAAGCCGCTGGCGTCAGCAACGGCGTCGCGCATTTGCTCCCAGTCACCCGCATCCGCCACAACTCCCCCAAGCCGTCCGGAGGCATGCGAGGAAGCCAGCAGAGCATCAAGCTTGACGGGGTCGCGCCCCGTAGTAAACACGGAGTGCCCTGCCCGCAGGGACTCCCGCACCAGGGCGGCACCGATCCCGCTGGTGCCGCCCGTGACCAGGATGCGCAGCATCAGGAAGGATCCGCGATGCCGACGTAACGGGTCTCCAGGAATTCCTCGATGCCCTCAAAGCCGCCTTCCCGGCCGAGCCCGGATTGCTTCACTCCGCCGAACGGCGCAGCCGGGTTGGACACAATGCCCGTGTTCAGCCCGAACATCCCCACATCCACCTTCTCGGACAGCCTGATGCCCCGGTTGAGATCGCGCGTGTAGGCGTAGGCAACAAGTCCGTATTCGGTGTCATTGGCCAACGCAATGGCTTCGTCTTCCGAGTCAAAGCAGACAATGGGTGCCACGGGACCGAAGACCTCCTCGTGGAGGATCCGCGCATCGGCGGGGACATCAACCAAGACAGTGGCCGGGTAGAAGTAGCCGGGCCCATCGGCGGGCGAACCACCCGCCAGCACCGAGGCACCACGCGAAACGGCATCCGTCACAAGCTCATCCACCTTGGCTCGGCTCTTGGCATCAATGAGCGGCCCGATGTTGGTCCCCTCAGCGGAACCTCGCCCCAAAACCAAGGAAGACATCCGCTCAGCCAACCGGCGGCTGAACTCCGAAGCCAGCGATTCATGGACAATGAACCGGTTGGCGGCCGTGCAGGCCTCGCCCATATTCCTCAGCTTCGCCAGCATCGCGCCGTCCAGGGCGGCGTCCAGATCAGCGTCCTCGAACACCAGGAACGGCGCGTTTCCGCCGAGTTCCATCGAGGTGCGGAGCACTTGGTGGGCCGAGTCCGCAATGAGCTGCTGGCCCACGCCCGTGGAACCGGTGAACGACAGCTTGCGCAGGCGGTTGTCCCGGATGAGCGGTCCTGTGACATCTCCTGGCCGTGTGGTGGGGATGACGTTCAGGACGCCGGCCGGAAGGCCCGCTTCCTGCAGGACCTGCGTCAACAGGAGTGCCGTGAGCGGAGTGAGGTTCGCCGGTTTGAGCACCATGGTGCAGCCAGCTGCGATGGCGGGTGCGATCTTCCTGGTGGCCATGGCCAACGGGAAGTTCCATGGGGTGATGAACAGGCAGGGACCTACGGGACGCTTGGTGACCAGCAGCCGGGATTTGCCGTCCGGTGCGGTGGAGTAGCGTCCCGAGATCCGGACAGCCTCTTCGGAGAACCACCGCAGGAACTCGGCCCCGTAGGCAACTTCACCGCGGGATTCAGCCAAGGGTTTGCCCATTTCCAGGGTCATCACCAAGGCAAACTCATCGGCCCGCTCGGTGACCAGTTCGAAGGCACGCCGCAGGATCTCCCCACGTTCCCGCGGCGGAGTTGCCGCCCAGGATTCCTGGACGCGGGCGGCAACAGCCAAGGCCCGCTGTCCGTCCTCGGGTGAAGCGTCAGCAATCCTGGTGAGCACAGCGCCGGTGGACGGATCCTCCACAACGGAGGCACCGCCGTCGGACGCGTCCGTCCACTGGCCGTCAATGAAAAGCCGCACCGGCAGCGAGGCAAGCAGCTGCCGCTCGGCATCAGTCAGGGCATCAAGCTCAATGGTCTTCTCCACTTAGAGCGCTTTCTCGAGGATGGTACGGATTTCGACGGCGGTGGGTGGCACCGGCGTGTTGTTGATGACGGCATCGGCCAGGGTGTCTTCGACCAAGGAGTCGAGGTCGGCGTCAGCGACGCCGAAGTCGGCGAGCCGGGCGGTCATGCCCACCTCCCGGGCCAGCGACGCAACGGCGTCGACGGCGGCAGCAGCGTTCTGCTCGATGCCCGCCGAGGTGTCCCCGACGCCCAAGGCGAAGGCCAGCCGGGCGGTCCGGTCCAGGCGGTTCCGGAGGTTCAGCCGCAGGACATCCTCGATGACCAGGCACAGGGCCAGTCCGTGGGGAATGTTGAAGCGTCCCCCGAGCGGGTGGGCAATCGCGTGGACCAGGCCCAGTCCCGTATGGGAGAAGCCCACGCCGGCAATATGGGAGGCGAGGAGCAGCTGGGAGCGGGCTTCGAGATCGGATCCATCGGCAACGGCCCGTGGCAGGAACTCGGCCACGGTGGAGACCACCTGCAAGGCGATGCCATCGGAGTACGGGTTGGGCCGGATGGACGAGTAGGACTCGATCGCGTGGGTCAGCGCGTCCATGCCAGTCGCGGCCGTTGCCTTGGGCGGCAGGCCCAGCGTCAATTCGGGGTCCAGCACCGCAGCCTTCGGCAACGCGGAGGCGTGTCCCACATAGAACTTGCGGTGGGCGTCAACATCGGTGACCACGCCGAAGGCGTTCACCTCGGCACCGGTACCGGCGGTGGTGGGCACGGCAACAATCGGCAACGCCAGGTTCGGGAAGTGGTTGCTGTAGTCCAGCCCTGCTCCCCTGGCCGGATTCACGGCACCCAACGAGATGCCTTTCGCGGCATCCATGGACGATCCTCCGCCAACAGGAACCAGGACGTCCACACCGGAGGCGGCTGCCTGATCCGAGCCGGCGTCCACGCAGGTGGTGGTGGGGTTGGGGGTCACGCCATCGAAAACGCTGACGGACAGCCCGGCCGCTTCCAAGGATGCCCGCACGGCAGACACAACGTCCGTGGTGGCAAGGAAGGGGTCCGTGACGATCAGGGCTGACTTGGCGCCGAGGGAGGCAACAATCCCGCCAATCTCAGCCACGCGGCCGCGCCCAAAATAAGCCGTCGGCTTCGGATCGAGCGTCAGCTCCGTGGAGGCCAGCTCGGCGTGGACCTGCATACGTGTCTGCATGATGATCAAGCTCCTTCCGCGGCAACAGCCGGCGCGGTGCGCAGCTGCACGCCAATAGCGTCTTCATAAAGTTTCACCGGGGTCATTTCTCCGGCTTTGTCGCCATAGAGAGCCTTGGCCCTGCGGTAGATCTGCTCCACCAGGCCGGACAACTCCATGGGCACGCCCACCGAACGGGCAAGGTCCACGGACAGACCCAGGTCCTTGCATGCGAGCGCAATCGCGAAGCCTTCGTCGTAGTCGCCGTGGTTGAGGATGGACAGGACATCGTTTTGGACGAAGTTGGAGTTCGCCGGGCTGGCGATAAGTGCCTGCCGCAACACTTCCAGGTCCACGCCGGCTTTCACTCCGGTGCTGAGGACTTCTGCCGTGGCCACGAGGTGCGAGAACCACAGTTGGTTGATCATGAGCTTCACCGCGTAGCCGGCGCCGTGGCCGCCCACGTGGAGGATGCGCTCCGGATCACCCATCGCTTCGAACACCGGGCGCAGACGCTCGACGTCGGCTGACTCGCCGCCGATGAAGATCTGGAGCATGCCGTTGGCCGCGCCCACGGACATGCCGCTGACCGGCGCATCGACCACCCGGATACCGCGGGCGGTGCCGGCTTCACGTACCCGGTTGGCCACCTCGGGAACTGACGTGGACATGTCCACCCAGGTGCCGCCTTCGGGCATTCCGGCGAGGATGCCGTCCAGTCCCAGGGCGACGGCCTCCACGTGCTTGGGCGTAGGCAGCATGGTGATGACGACGTCGGAGCCGGCGGCGACTGCCGCTGCGGTGTCCGCCCATTCGGCCCCGTTGGCCAGCAGGCCCGCTGCCGATTCTTTGCGGACGTCATTCACCACCAGCTGGAATCCGGCGGCCTGGAGGTTCCGGGTCATTCCGGAGCCCATGTTGCCCAGGCCGATGAAGCCGATCCGGGCGGTGCCAGGAGTGAGGAGCAGCGCCTCGCGAACGGAAGCTTGCGTTGTTGCAGTCATTTCGGGTCTCAATTCAGGATCTGTGGTTCAGTCATCCAGGGCGGCGTCGCCCAGGTTGATCCAGGTGGTCTTCAGTGCGGAGTAGGCATCCAGCGCGTGCAGGGACCGGTCCCTGCCGAAACCGGACTCCTTGAATCCGCCAAAGGGGGTAATGATGTCCGCGACGTCAAAGGTGTTGACCCACACCGTCCCGGCACGCAGTTCACGGGCAGCGGTGTGCGCCTTGGTGATGTCCTGGGTCCACACGCTCGCGGCCAGGCCGTACTTGGTGTCATTGGCCATCCGGATTCCTTCCGCCGCACCGCGGAAGGTGGAAACCGCCAGCACGGGCCCGAAGATTTCCTCCTGTCCGATGCGCCCGGCGTTGTCCACCCGGTCCAGGACCGTCGGCTCAAGGTAATAGCCATTTTCGACGCCGGCTGGCCTCACCTGCGCACCGCCGGACGCCACGGTGATGCCTTCCTTCTCGGCGATCGCGTAGTACCCGAGGATGCTCTCCAACTGCTTGTCATCGATGATGGTGCCGATCTGGGTGGCTGGATCCAGCGGGTCACCGAGTTGCAGCGACCGGCCCACTTTGATGACCTCTTCCAGGAGTTCGTCGTGGACGCGTTCGTCCACCAGCAACCTGGAGCCACCGTGGCAGGTCTGGCCCGCGTTGTAGAAGATTCCCCACGCAACCGCGGACGCACAGGTGGCGATGTCTCCCACGTCATGGAAGACCACCTGCGGGGACTTGCCACCCAGCTCCAGTGCCACCTGCTTTCCGTTGGACTCGGAAGCGTAGCGCTGGAAGTACTTTCCAACCTCGGGTGAGCCCGTGAACGTAACCTTGTCCACCAGGGGGTGCCGTCCCAGCGCCGCACCCGCAATGTGCCCGAGGCCCGGAACCACGTTGAACACCCCGTCCGGCACACCCGCTTCGGTGGCCAGTTCGGCCAGTCGCAAGGCGGTCAGGCTGGTCTGCTCCGAGGGCTTCAGCACCACGGAGTTTCCGGCCGCCAGTGCGGGGGCTACCTTCCAGGCCGAGATGATCAGCGGGTAGTTCCACGGAACCACCGCACCGATCACCCCGAGCGGCTCCCGGGAAATCACCGCGAGGGCGTTCCTGGGCGTTGGTGCCACGTCGTCGTACACCTTGTCCAATGCTTCGGCGTACCAGCGGAAGGTCCGCGCACAGCTGGGGACGTCCACGGCGAGTGCATCGCCGATCGGGTGGCCGGCGTCCGTGGATTCCAGCAGTGCAAGTTCTTCGAGGTTTTCCAGGATGAGGTCGGAGAGCCGGGTAAGGACGGCCTGGCGGTGGCGGCGGTCCGTCCGGGACCACACCCCGGACTCGAAGGCACGGTGTGCGGCCTTCACTGCGTCGTCCACGTCCTGTTCCCCGGCGGACGCCACGTGGGCGGTGACGGATCCGTCCCTCGGGGAGACCGTGGGGAAGGTTTCGCCGCTGCAGGCAGGGCGGAAGCCGCCGTCGATATACAACCCTGTGCTTGGCTGCTGGGCCGCCGCCCGCTCGATCCATTCGTTCTTGCTGAGTGCCATGGCGGGTTCCTTAGACCGAGTACTTCTTGACGGCGTCGTAGTCGATCACGGCGCCCAGGCCCGGCAGGTCCGGCACCCGGAGCATGCCGTCGTCGTCGATGTCGAGCGGCTCCATGAAGAAGTCGCGGCGCTCGGGGGTCCAGCCCGGTGGGTCGTAGGGGAATTCCAAGTATGGACCTGCGTCTACGCCCGCGGCTACGTGCAGGTTGGCCAGCAGTCCCAGCCCGTTGCTCCAGGTGTGCGGCGTGAAGAAGCGGTGCTTGAGGTTTGCCGTCTCAGCCACCTGACGGGCGCGGTACATTCCGACGGCCAGGGCCACGTCAGGCTGGTAGATGTCGTAGGCGTCGGCTTCGATGAGCGCCATCATTTCCGGCATGCTTCGGACCATTTCGCCGCCGGAAACCTGGATGCCCGTCTGGGCACGCACCCGCTGTGCACCGACGATGTCCGCCTGGGGCAAGGGTTCCTCAAGCCAGCGGACGTCGAGGTCCGCGAGCTGGGCAGCCAAGCGTTGGACCTTGGCGAGTTCCAGTGCAGGTTCGATGTCCCCGCTCATGCGCCACATCTGGTTCAGGTCCACCATGAGGTCGAAGTCGCTGCCCACGGCTTCGCGGGCGGCCCGGACAGACGCAACCCCTTCCTCAAGGCTGTCGCGGGCGATGCGGATCTTCATCGCTTTGAAGCCGCGGGCCTTGGCTGCGAGCGCGGACTCGGCCCGCGCTTCCGGAGCCTTCAGTTCGCCGGAGGAGGCGTAGGCCACCAGCCGGTCCTTGGCTCCGCCGAACAGAGTGGCGACGGGAAGGCCAGCCACCTGGCCGATGATGTCCCAAAGGGCGGCTTCGAGGGGCCAGTAGCGTCCACCGTGGAAGTTGATGGTTTCGATGCGCCGGACCTGGTTCAGGATGGCCAGCGGATCGGTGCCGATGAACAGGTGCTCGTAGGCTTCGAACCCATCCATGGTGTCGCCCGAGCCGACGCCGGTGATGCCCTCGTCGGTCTCCACTTCCACCAAGGTGGCAGGGAACGCGGTACGCGGCTCGGGGTCCCAGGCGGCGTTGAACGGCGGGTCCAGGGGAAGGACCATGCGGGTCAGCCGGATTGCAGTGATCTTCATGGTGTGTTCAGCCTCGCGGGGTGAAGAAGGGGTTGGACGGGGTGTGGCGTGCGTCGATGACTTCTGCCGTGGACGGGAGGCCCTTGGCCCCGTTCTCCAAAGCAGTCCGGACCGACTCGCGGTTGTTGCGGTAGACGGCGTCGTCGTCGTCCGCTTGCGGGTTCACCCACACTGCGGCGATCAACGCGTGCGAATCGGCCTGTTCCTCGGAGAGGATGCCGTCCGCCACGGCGTCAGCTACGCCTGCGGCGATGCCGGCTTGTGCGGCGCCCCAGATGAGGTTGCCGTGCTGGTCGTTCGCAGGGGCAGTCTTGGTCACGAAGAGGGTGAGGGGTTTGACGGGAAGCGATGGGCGGAGGACGGCCACGAAGGGCACGTGGCCTGCGCTCGGGGAGGCCAACGCCGTGGCCCACGCGCTTCCGGCAGGCCCGTTCCTGTGTCCCAGCACGGTGTTGACGTGCGCTGCGTTGACGCCGGCCCCAATGAAGGACTCGCCAATCTGGATTTCCTGGGTCATTAGAGGAGGCCTTCCGACTCGAGCCATTCCTTCGCGATGTCGTCCGGGTCTTCACCGTCGACGTCGGCTTTGGCGTTCAGTTGCTGCATGACCTCGGTGGTGAGCTTCGGGGAAACCTTGGCCATGATGTCCGCGATCGCCGGGTATTTCTGCAGCATGTCCGACTTGATGGTCAAAGCACCCTGGTAGATGGGGAAGAACTGCTTGTCGTCCTTCATGACCTTGAGCTTCAACGCCGGGATGCGGCCATCGGTCTCGAAGACTTCGCCGAAGTTGCAGTCCTGGCCCTTTTCCGTGGCCGTGTAGATGACGCCTGTATCCAGCATGGAAACCTTGGCATCGGGGCTGATGCCGTACTCCTTGCGCAGGCCCGGCATGCCGTCGTCCCGGGTGGAGAATTCGCTTTCGACGCAGAACGTCTGTTGGCTGGCCGGAAGCTTGGCGACGTCGGAGAGGGTCTCTATTCCCAGTTCCTTGGCCTTGTCCTCCCTGATGGCGAACGCATAGGTGTTGTTCAGCGGTGCCGGATCCAGCCAGGCGATGCCCTTCTTGGCGTCGGCTGCCTTGACGGCGTCGAACATCTCCTTCTTGTCCTTCAAGGGAGTTGTCTGCTTGTTGTAGGTGATCCAGGAGGTCCCGGTGTATTCCCAATATCCGGCGAACTGTCCGGTTTCAAAGGCAGTGCGGACGTTCGCGGAACCCACCACGCTGGTGTTGGTGCTTGTCTCTGCGCCATGCGCGTTGAGGACCTGGCTGGTGATGTGGGCCAGGATGAATTGCTCGGAAAAGTCCTTGGCGCCAATGACGCCGGTGAGGCCCTTCAATTCGTCGCCCTTGGCATCGGCGCTGCTGGAGGAAGCCGAGCCGCCGCACGCGCTCAGGCTCAGGGTGGCGGCAAGTCCGGTGGCCAGGATGGCCAGGAGTGGTTTCTTCATCATGTGTGTCCTTCGGAAGTGTTGGTTGTCTTAGATGCCCTTGGGCTTGAGGAAGTCCTCTGCCAGCCCGGCGAGCCAATCGATGGTGAGCGCAATGCAGGAAACCACCACGGCCCCTGTAATCAGCACTGGCCAGCGCTGGAGCTTGAGGCCGTTGACGATCATGTCGCCCAGCCCTCCGGCGTTGATGAAGGTGGCAACGGTGGCAACGCCCACGCAGAACACCAGGGCAGTGCGCAGACCGGCAACGATCACCGGAATGGCCAGTGGCAGCTCGATCTTGGCCAGGACCTGGGCCGGGCGCATTCCCATGCCCCGGGCGGCCTCCACCAAATTGCGGTCCACCTGCTCCAGGCCCACCAGGGTGTTGCGGAGTACCGGGAGGATGGAGTAGGCAACCAGTCCCACCAGCGCCACTTCGAAGCCAAGCTTCCACACGATCGCGAGCAGGATCACCAGTCCAATGGCCGGGGTGGCCTGCCCGATGTTGGCGATGGCGAAGACTATGCCGTGGACTGCCTTCGAGTGCACCCGGCTGAGGCCGATGCCGGCGGGGATGGCGATCGCCGCAACGATCGCCGAGGCCGTGACGGTCAACTGCAGGTGCTCCCGGGTCCGGTCCCACAAGTAGTCCCAATTCAGTGTCCGGACCTCGATGGAATCCAGGCTGATTGAGGAGATCCACAGGCCCAGTGCCAGCAGGGCAGCAGCGATGACCAAAGGGGCCCCGAAGCGCTTGAAGGAGAAGTACTTGCCCTTCCGGTTCGACGCTGTGCCGAAGGAGGTGGCCAGGTCCTTTGTTGCCTGGGCGGTCATGGCCGGACTCCCCCGGCAAGTGCTGCCGGATGAATACCGGTGCCCAGTACCGCGGAGATCCGTTCGATGTCTATCGATCCCCTGGCCCGGCCGTCTGCGTCGGTCACTGCCACGGGTGCTCCACCGGACAGCACCAGGGCATCCAGGGCGTCGCGGAGGGAATCGTCGAGTCCCACACTCACGGCGCCGCCGGCAACGGCGGGACCCAAGCTGGCTTGTTTCACAGGGATGAGGCTGAGGCGCTTGAGTGCCGCGCCGTGGCCCACGAACTGGGAGACGTAGTCGTTTGCCGGATTGGCCAGGATGTTGGCCGGCGTATCGAACTGTTCAATCTGCGAGCGTTCGGACAGGACGGCAATCCGGTCACCCAAACGGACGGCCTCTTCGAAGTCATGCGTGACGAAGACGATCGTCTTGCTGAGCTTTTCCTGCAGCCGCAGGAACTCGGTCTGGAGCTTTTCCCGCGTGATCGGATCGGTGGCGCCGAAGGGTTCGTCCATGAGCATGACGGGCGGGTCGGCAGCCAAGGCCCGTGCCACGCCCACGCGTTGCTGCTGGCCACCGGACAGCTGCCGCGGGTACCGGTTCGCGAACACCTTGGGATCGAGTTCGACGACGGACAGCAGCTCTTCCACGCGGTCACGCGTCCGCTTCTTGTCCCAGCCTAGGAGCTTCGGCACTACCGAGATGTTCTCGGCGATGGTCATGTGCGGGAAGAGGCCGATCTGCTGGATGACGTACCCAATGCGGCGTCGAAGCTCGTTGGGATTGAGGGAAAGGACGTCTTCGCCGTCAATGGTGATGGAGCCGGATGTGGGTTCGATGATCCTGTTGATCATCTTCATGGTGGTCGTCTTGCCGCAGCCGGACGGTCCCACGAACATGATCAGCTCGCCGGGGGCGATGTCCATGGTGAAGGACTCGACGGCGGGAATCACCTGTCCCGGGTACGTTTTGGTGACGTCTTTGAGGACAATCCGGGCGCCTGCGGCCGGACGGGTAGTTGTTTCAGACACGAAGTCCCCTTGAGGTAGTGACGCGGCGGACGAGCACGAAAGCACCGTCCAGCAGCAGGGCAAGGACAATGACGCCGACGGTTCCCACTACGGCGAAGTTGAGGGCGTTCTTGGATCCCAGGCTTGATAGGCCCTTGAAGATCATTTCGCCGAGGCCCGGCCCGCCCACATAGGCCGCGATGGCGGCGATGCCCATGGACAGCTGGGCGGAAACGCGCACGCCGGTCAGTACCACCGGCCAGGCCATGGGCAGCTGGACGCGGAAGAGCGTCTTGACCGGCCCCATCCCCATGCCGCGGGCGGATTCGGAAACGGCAGCGGGAACTTCCCTCAGGCCTACAACGGTGTTGCGGATGATGGGCAGCAGCGCGTAGAAAGCCAGTCCCACCACGGTGGGGGTCCAGCCCAGCCCAAGCAGCGGGATAAGGAGTGCCAGGAGGGCCATGGACGGAATGGTCAGGCCAACACCGGCACCGGCGATCGCCATTGACCGGCTGACGGGCCGGTTCCAGACTAGGACACCGATCCCCACACCAATGACCGTTGCGATCAGCAGGGAAACCAAGACAACCAGCAGGTGCTGGGTGGCGGATTCGGCGATGTCTGCCGATCTTTTGATGAGGAACTGTCCGAGGTCGGACAGAAACGAGTCGTTCAACGTGATCCTCCTTTTCACTTCATTGGGGGAAAGGATCGGCGCTCACTTCTCCGTGAGGCATGACACAACCGTAGAAGAACGGTTCCCTTTTGCGCAATGAGTGTTGTTGAAATGTCAACACGCTGCGGTTAGGATCAAGACGTGACCGGATCGACAAAGGAGTGCCCGTGAACGAGACAGCCACGCCCAGACGCAATTCCTCAGGGCTCCGAAGGGACCTCGAACTGCTGGAAATCCTGGGGTCGCCGGAGGCCGTTGCCGGCAATGGATTGGGTGTCAGCAAGGTGGCGGAGATTACCGGGCGGGACAAGGCGCAGGTTTCCAGAACCCTGGCCACCCTTGCCGAGGCAGGCTTGGTCAGCCGCGACCCGGAAAGCCTGCTCTACACACTGGGGCACAGCCTGTATGCCCTCGCAGCACGCACCACGGAGGCCAGGATGGTCAGCGCATCGGCCCCCTACCTCAAGCGCGTATCCGCCGCGACGCATGAGACCACCCACCTGTGCGTCCTGCGCGGCGGAACGGTCCTGACCCTGAAGAGCGAAATGTCCAACCACACCTACCGGGCCCTCGGCTGGGAAGGAGTGAGTGTTGATGCTTGGAGCACGTCAGCAGGCCGGGTACTGGTCAGCGACTGGGACGAAACGGCACTCAAGGATTGGTATGACACACACGCGGCAGCCTCGTCTCCGGCCGCACGCCCGGACAGGCAGGACATCTCTCCCCTCGCCTTGGAGGCAGGACAAAGCCCTGCCGCGGGCGAACTGAAATCCAAGATCCAAACGTTCGCGGACCTCAAGGCGGAGATCACGCAGATTCGCCGGCAGGGATACGCCGTAGTGGACGAAGAATTCGAGATCGGCGTAGTGGGAGTATCCGCACCGGTTTACGACTTCAAGCAGCGCATCGTCGCGGCCTTCAACGTCAGCGCACCCAAGCAGCGGCTCGGCAGGCACTTGGACCAGGCCGGCGTACTCGCGGCGAAAGTGGCCCGGGATTTCTCGATTGCCCTGGGCGCTTCACCCAACGCCTAGCGCAGCGACTTATCCTCGGGATTCCGGGGCACCACGTATGTGCTGCCGTCCGGCCGTCGAATGGTTTCCCACTGCTGCGTCTCGGCTTGCCGTTGCGCCAGGAGGCGACGGTTCTCCTCGGTCATCTCGTGGTCGAGGGAGCTACTGTGCGCCGGGCCGAAGATTACCCGCAGCTTGCCCGTTGCGCGCATGAACTTCCGGGCGAAGGTTTCCTGGGCCACTGGCGATCGACTCCTTCAGTTAGACATTTCGACCGATCAACACCTTCATAGTACGCTAATAATTAGTGCACTAACTAATCTGGAGACCGGCCCTGGGAGGGAAGCCATGACAGCAGTCACCGACGCAACCGAAGAGACAGACGACCTCCTCCTGGAACGCCAACTCTGCTTCGCCCTCACGGTGGCATCGCGCAGCGTCGTGGGCATCTACAAGCCTGTCCTGGAACGGATGGGGCTGACCCACCCGCAATACCTCGTGATGCTGGCCCTCTGGGAGCGGAGTCCGCGCACCCTCAAGGACATCAGTGACGCCCTCCTGCACGAGCCCGCCACCCTCTCCCCGCTCCTCCGAAGGCTGGAAGAAGCCGAACTGGTCACCCGCGAGCGCGTTCCGGGCAACGAACGCGCCTTGGCCATCAAACTCACGGAGAAGGGTGCCGCGCTCCGGGCGCAGGCAACGGCCGTGCCTGGCACCATCCGCGAGCGCCTGAACCTCAGCCGTGAGGAAGTAGCCGAGCTTCACCAAGCCATGACCGGACTGATCGCCGCCACCCAACGAAACTTAACGTCGTAAAATAGCATCATGCGCCTGCCAATCGTTCGGTCCGCACTTGCAGTCCTGGCCATCGCCGGGCTGACCGCCTGCACGGGGACACCGGCCCCCGACAACAGCACAAGCACGAGCACCCCAACATCAAGTGCCACTACCAGCGCCACGCAAGCACCGTCGTCGTCCCCTTCCTCCAGCGGCACCCCCACGCAGGTGCCCACGAGCGTCGGACCCGGCGAACCGAACCCCAGCCTTCCCCCGGCAACACCGGGCCAGGGCAACGCCGAACTCTCCATCACCTTCCTGGCTTCCCCCGAGGCCACGCCACAGAACTACACCTTGGTCTGCGCGGGCGGCGTACCGGCGGCTGAAAGCAAGCACCCCACCGCGGCGGCAGCCTGCGAGGCGCTGAAGACCTACCCCACCCTCCTGACTGCACCTGTTCCGGCCGACCAAAACTGCACCATGCAGTTCGGTGGCCCGGAAACTGCCACGGTCACGGGCTCCGTGGATGGCACTGAGGTGAACAGGAAGTTCAGCCGGACTGACGGCTGCCAGATTGCGCAGTGGGATGCTGCAAGCGTCCTCCTTGGTGCCAGCGGTGGAGCAGCCTAGCCCGCAGCACCTCCCGCAGGAGCAATGGCTCGCGCTGGAGGCTGCCCATCATGCCCGGGTGGCGCAGTACGCGGACCCCTATCTGGCGCGTCGTTCGGCCGGGCGGAAACACCCCGTGGAGGATTTCCTTTTCACGTATTACACCCAGAAGCCCGGCCAGTTGCTGCGCTGGCATCCCGGCGACGGCGTGATCCTCACGGGCGAGCGCGCCCTGGAACGGGCCGAATGGAAGTTCTACCACCGGCTCGACGACGGCCAGCTCGCATCCGTCGGACTGGCTCCCGGGACGCCCGCTGTCGCCTTCGACCGCGACGGCTTCGCATCCCAGCGCGCCGAAGCCGTCCGCTTCGCGGGAATCATCCTGCGGGGCACTGCCATGCGCCCGGCCCAGTTCGGCTGCTTCGGGCTGCACGAGTGGGCCATGGTGTACCGGCAGGAGAAGTTCGAGCTCCGGCACGAATACCTGCAGTTGCGGCTCGGCGGCGAAGGCACCGATGCCGTGGTGGAGCAGAACCGCATCCGGTGCACGCACTTCGACGCTTTCCGCTTCTACACGCCGGATGCCATCCCGCTCAACGAGCAGGCTCCCACCCGCGGGAACCAGCGGTTCATGGAACAGCCCGGCTGCCTGCACGCCAACATGGACCTGTACAAGTGGGCCTACAAGCTCACGCCCGCGCTGCCCAGCGAGCTCGTCATGGATTGCTTCGAGTTGTCATGGCGGATCCGTGCCATGGACATGAAGGCTTCCCCCTACGACCTCGAAGAATGGGGCTACCCGCCCATCAGGATCGAGACACCGCAGGGCAAGGCCGAGTACGTTGAGTACCAGCGGGCTTTCGCGGCCGAATCCCAGGAGCTGCGGGCCCGCGTGCTTAAGGCTGTTGGGCCGCTGCTGGACGCGTTGCCCGCCTGAAGCACCCGCCGCCACCAGCGAAAGGCAAGCATGGTTTCCACCGAAAAGACCGAGTACGACGTCGACCTGACGGTCACGCTGACAGAGGCACCAGGCGCTGAGCCACGGGAGTTCCGGTTGCGGTCCGTGGACGGCGTCCTGTCACCGGACGAAGGTTCGCTCGATTCGAACCTTCCGGACGCGCACGCGGCGCTTGCCGCCGTCGAGCAATTCGGCGAGGAAATCTTCTTTCCCGTCCCCCGCCTGGACCGGATCTGCACGCAACAGTACGGCGGCCCGCAGACGGCGCTGGTGACGGGCTCATTCCGTGGCCGGCCGGTCAACAGTTACTTCAGCCGGACCGACGGCTGCGAGATCGCCCGCTGGAAAACCATGGCCCCCTTACTCGGCACTTTGGGCGGCGCAACCGGCGCAACCTAAATCAACGCGGGGTAGCGAACAGGAACCGGCAGACGCCTGAACACAGCAGTGGCCGATGGGATTTCCCACCGGCCACTGCTGTTCGTCAGGAGTCCGGAGTTAGCCGGCGTTGTTCTCCTGGGTCTGTTCATCACCACGGATCTTGCCGCGGTTCTTCTTGTCCTTCTTCGGATCCTCGCAGTCCGGAACCACGACAGTACCGCCCTGGTTCACCACAACCGTAACGAAGCTCGGCTCACTGGTTCCCGCGAAAGTCAGCCGGCCGATGTAGGAGCCGGGCGCCAGGTTCTTCCAGTTCAGGGAGATGGTGCCCTTCTTGCCGTTGGCCAGCCTGATGGGGTTGGGCGTCACCGAGGCGTTGCCTTGGTTGGCCCCCAGGACCGCAGCATCAACAGAGGCCTTGGTGGGCTGGTTGTTGGGGCTCGCGTAGAGGTTGGCGAAAACGTAGTAATCGCCCGGCGCCGGATTGGGGATGGACAGCGTTTCGCTGGCTGAGGCGGTCGCGGCCGGCAACTGCTGGCCGGACGGACTCAGGACCAACATGTCGAAGTCCGCAGCCTCGTCTGAGGAAATCACCGAGAACTTGGCAAGGGCACTGCCCGCACCAACGGTCACCTTCTTCACGAAGTTCGAGGCGTTGGTTTCGCCGGCGAACGGACCCGGAACCAGCTCGACGGCGGAGGAGTCGGCCTTGGACAGCCCATCAACCGTGACACCCACGGGCAGGTTGGTGCCCGAGGTGATGTTGATGGTTCCCGAGCCGTTGGGACCTGTTCCCGTGAACGCGAGCGCCCGGTCGGCGATCACGGACTGGGGACGGACGGCGATGGGCGACGAGACGGTCTTGTTGGCACCCTGCCAGGTCAGCGAACCCATGGCGAACTTGCCGAGCGCGGCGTTCTTGTTCTCGAACTGCACCTTGAACGAGCGCTTCTCACCGGCGCGGCTGAAGTTCAGCACGGACGGGGTGACCTTGACGTCCACGCCCGGAACGTTGACCGAAGCCCGGTACAGGCCCGGAGTCAGGGCAGTCACCGTACGGGTGACCTCGATCTTGCCGGCAAGGTTGCCCAGCGCGAACGATGGCACGTTGACGTCACGGGCGGCCGTGGTTCCGAGGCCCGGGATGCCCAGGTCCATGCCGGTGCCCTGGACGAACTTGAGGTAGTCCTCCGTCGTGTTGTCATATACCAGGCCCGGGGACAGCACCTTGGCGGGATCAACCTGCCCGGCACCGGTGGCGAAGACGTCCGTGTTCGGAGCGCCGTTGGCCAGCTTCACCTGGCCGGCCGTGGTCATCATGGCCGACTTTACGGTGGCCGGGGACCATGTGGGGTTCTTGGACAGGATCAGTGCACCGAAGCCTGCCACGTGCGGCGAAGCCATGGACGTTCCGGACAGGAAGCCGAAGTTGTCACCGCCGGTTCCGATCGGTGAAACACCCGCGAGGATGGCAACGCCCGGAGCGGAAACGTCCGGCTTCAGGAGGTCGGAGTCGGTGGCAAGCAGCGGTCCGCGCGAGGAGAATCCGGCGATCTGCGGCTGGGCTTCGAGCGGCAGGCCGGTGGTGTCGCGGTTGCGCAGGGAGACGGTGATGGCCGGGTTGGCCGTGACCTTGTCCTTGATGGCCTGCGTAGCCGGCGGGTTCACGTGGACGGTGGGAATGACGTGCTTGTCCGTATCCAGCGAGGAGTCGGTCAGGTTCACCAGGATCATGCCGACGCCACCGGCACGCTGTACTTCGGCGCTCTTGGCGGTGCGGTCCACAACGCCGCGGTCACAAACAACCACCTTGCCGGTCACCTTGGCAGGATCAAGCGAATCCGGAGCGCAGAGTGCGGCGTTGCCGTTGCCGCTTGCGGCGTTGGTGGAAAGCACGACGCCGGCGCCGCTCACCTCTTTGTTCATGATGCTCGCTCCGCGGAACTTGCTGCCATCGGAGAATTCCACCGTGCCCTGCAGTTCCTGGGAGAACGAGGTAGCGGCAACCGTGGTCAGCCACGGTGCGCCATGGTTCACGGTGCTGGCGGTGGGGCCCGAGTTACCGGCGGACGTTGCCACGAAGATGCCTGCGGAAGCCGCGGACAGGAAGGCCAGGGAAACCGGGTCCGTGGTGGAGGTGGTGGAACCGGAGATGGAGTAGTTCAGCACGTCCACGCCGTCCAGGATGGCCTGCTCGATCGCGTCCACGGAAGAAGAGCCGTAGCAGCCGCCTGTTGCGGGATCGGTGTCTTCCCAGCAGACCTTGTAGATGGAGAGTTTCGCGGCCGGTGCGATGCCGCTGGTGGTGCCGAAGCTGCGGCCGTCCACTGTGGCTTCCACGTTGGCGTTGCCCGCCGCGGTGCTTGCGGTGTGGGTGCCGTGGCTGTCGACGTCCACGGGGGAGATGACTTCTTCGGGGGCGCGGTTTTCCGGCGGAACGGTTTCAAGGAAGGCGTCCGCGAAGTAGTGGGTGCTGAGGACCTTGGAGTTGCAGGCGCTGCCGTCGTAGCCGGCGCCTGTGCCCGTTCCTGCCTGGCATTCGCCCACGAAGGTATCGCCGTCTGCCTTCAGCATGGCGATCTTGCCGTCCCCTGTGCGGTAGGGAACACCCACCTGGGGGTTGCCGACGAGCGGACCGACCGGATCGCCGGCGAAGAAGGGGTTGGACGGGGTATAGCCGGTGTCGATCACGCCGACAACCGTGCCCTTGCCCGCGTTGTCCACGCCGCCGTACTGGGTTTTCCACGTGCCGTTGGCGCCGCTGAGCTTCAGGTAATCGGTGGTGGAGTAGTCGGGGGCGTACTGCGTGTCCGGGGCCACCAGGAGGACCTTGGGGTCCTTCGCCAGGTTGATGGCCTGGTCCGCCGTGAGGTTGGCGCTGAAGCCGTTCACAGCGGTGGTGAATTCACGCTGGATGGTGACGTTTTCCTGCTGCGCCACTTCCTTTTGCTTCTGCTGAAGGTGCGATTGGTACTGCTTGACCGGGGCGCTGTCCGCGTCAAGCTTCTTGCCCTCCTCCGGTTTGGTTGGCGCAAGCCCTGCAGTGCCGCCGTCGTAAGTGGCTGCCGGCTTCTCTGCCAGGACCACCATGTAGCGGCCGTCCTTGTAAGCGTTGGGGTCAAGGTTCTTCTTGGCCACCGACGCAACATTCCCTGGCGCGTTCTCCGTTGATGGAGCGGCCTGGGCCGGCAACGCCACCGAAGAGAGCAGCAACGGAACGCCCACGGCCAAGGCCGCTGCCTTCCGAAGCCCCCCGCTTCTGACGAAGCTCATTCCTTGTGATTTCACGAGTGACTGCACCTTTCACTGGGGAGGACCCGGCGCCTTCGCCCGGACCTGTCAACTGGAGATGGTTGCTTTTTTGACAGGTCCTGTCAAAACAACGCAACCAACCGAGTCACAGAGTACATAGCGACGGGGAATTATGACATACAGCACATTTCGGGAAATTTGTCTTGTCACACGCCGCGCGGCAAGCCATGTGACGAACTAAGAACGGCAGCGTGAGGGGAGGCCGCCCGTTCAGATGCCGACGACCTCCCCGCAAGGCGGGTTCAGCCCTTCGGCGTCACTTGCAGCCGATCAAAGGAGACCTGCTTGCCGTCCTTGTCCAGTACCACCACATCGTCCCGGCCATTCTTCACATCGGAAGGAAGAATGAATTCCACGGTGTTATCCGTTGTTGGGAAAATCCAACCCAGGCGGTAGCTGTTCTTATTGAGATATACGTAGTACCACTGCCCATACTCCAGCCCTTTCAAAACTACCTTCTGGCCGTTGCGGTACTTGAACTCCGTACCGAGGTCGAAAGGCGGGGTCTGGCCATCAAAGTCCTGGACGGTCAGTCGCGGTTCAAGCGACGGCTGCGCGGGCTGCACCTTCAAGGCCAGTGCATCACCTTCCGCCGCCGCCACAACCTCCTTGGCACCGTTGCGCGCCGTCACTTCGAAGGACTGAGCGGGCAAGGACCCCGCAGCCACGTCGGCAGCCGTCAGCACATGCTCACGCGTGGCAGTCACGCTGTCACCGGCGGCCAGCGAAGCAACCGAAATCCCGGCCACGGGAGCTTCAACCCCGGTTACTGCCACGTTCCCGGAGTTGCCCACGGTGTACGTGTAGGTCACGGGATCGCCAACACTCGCGTAGCGGTCCCCGTTCACGTCAGACCACTCCGCAACGACGGTTGCCGACAACCCAGCATTGCGCACCTTCAGATCCACCTCGCCACCGTTGATCTGGTAGGTCTTGATGGACTGCCCGGCAGCGCTGACCTCCCACGACGTAAGAGGAACAAAGAAGCCCTGCTCGGCCTCCGCCGCCGTCACCGTGTGCCGCGGCGTGGTGCACTGGTAGCTCTGCCCGGCAGGCAAGGACGAGTACCGGCAGTTGCCCGCACCTTCCGGCAGGAACGGACTGAAGTTGCCCGCCGTCGGAACCACTTTCTCCGCCAGGGGACCAGTGTTCTTCACCGTGAAGGTGTACGGGACCAGGTCGCCTGCCGCGTACGGCTGGGTGGCGAGGTCACGCCCGACGTCGGCACGCGCCCCGCTGATGTCGGCCGCCAGCAGCCCGTCGCGCAAGGCCACCGCAGCGCCGGTGAACGGCACGGTTTTGGTGAGTGACGGCGTCGTGGTTGAGGTGATGCTGAAGCTGGCTTCGGGCGCGAAGTAGCCCCGCTGGATGTCGGCCTCAGTTATGACGTGCTTGGCCGTGCTGCAGGTGTAACTGGCTCCTGCGGCGAGGTTGTTGTACCGGCAGTTAGGAGCCGACGGCGGCAGGAACCCGGAGTCGAAAGTCCCCGACATAGGAATGGCGTTGGTGGTCACGTTGGCGGTGCTTTTGACCGTGAAGCTGTACGTCAACGCTTCACCCACTTGGTACGGGTTGGCAACAACATCGCGGGCCGGTGCAGTGCCGGTGATGGTGAGTCCCACCTGCGGTGCCACGGGCACAGTGGCGGTAAAGGTGAACTGCGAAACCCGGTCATCCGCCGTCGTGAAGGCCGCGTTCAGGTTCTGCGGCCCACTGGCGTTGGTCGGCGCGGTGAGGGCGACGTTCACGGTGGTCGAGGCGCCGGGCGCCAGGGTGGGCACGGGAACCGTGGTGGCAGACCAGCCCGACGGCGTGTAAACCGTTGCGCTGGCCCCGGACAGGGCCACCGCTTCCTGGTTGGTGACAGTCACGGGAACCTGCTGTGTGGTGCCCGGGGCCGTGGTGACCTCAGGAACGGAGAGTGGAGCGCAGGCGTAGTTCAACCACGCGTCATCGAACGAGGCGAACGGCATGTTGTCCGTGTAGTTGCCCTCGTAGAGCACCCCGAACTTGCCATCTTCCAAACGCGTCACCGTGGAGTAGGCCGAGAAACCTGAACGGATGGTCCGTACCCCCGGCCACGTGGCGCCGTCGTCGCACGATACCCGGGCCGAGACGTTCTCGCGCCCGGTCTTGGAGTTGGCGTTGGTGAAGATGAGCTTCTTCGCGTCGGCCGAACCCTGGGCGGCGTTGGGGAACATCCGCGAGATGGCGCCGTTGTTGGCGGGGTCCGGCAGCTCAGTGTCCTGGGTAACGGGACCGTACGTGGCGCCGCCATCCGTTGAGATGGCCACCTTGCGGTAGCCCTGGTTGGCGTTGTCGCGGGAGTTCAGCAGGACGCGTCCGTCGGAGAGCTCAACGGTCTTGTTCTCGTCCATCCGGTCGCCCACGTTGGCGCCCTTCTTCCAGGTCACCCCGTGATCGTCGGAGTAGACGCTGTAGGCCTGGATCTTGTTGGTCCCGTCGGCCTGGCGCACATCGCCCGCGTATTGCTGGATGAGCCTGCCCTTGTGCTGCCCGTACTTGAGCTGGATGCCCTCGCCGGAGGACGCGAAGTTGGAGCGGACATCCCCGGCCACGGGGCTAGTCTTGCTGGTGCCGGGCTTGGTGACGTTGGTAATCAGCCGCGGCTGGCCCCAAGTGACGCCACCGTCAGAGGACTCGATGACGGCGGAGGAAATGACGTTCCTGTCAGCGTCGTCGTTGCCGAACTGGCTGCCGCCGAAGCCCTGGTCCTTCGAATAGACAAAGAAGGCGAAGACTTTGTTGGCCTCGGCGTCGTAGATGTAGGAAGGGTCGCTGTAGCCGTACTTCGGGCCGCTCGCATCGCCAACGTGTCCGGCGGCAATGACCTGAACCGGGCCCCACGTTTTGCCGCCATCGGTGCTGCGGCGCTGCACGATCGAGTTGGGGTTGGGGGCGTCCGCTGCCGACCCCGGCCGGCCGTCCCACGCAGCGAGGACCACGTTATTGGCCAGGTACGTGAGGGCGGGGATCCGGTAGAAGAAGTTGTCCGTGGTGCGGTCGGCAGCGAGGTTGGTTTCGCTGAAACTTCCGGGGGCCAGCGTGGGGTCGTTGGCAGGAATGGGGGCGGCATTGGCAGGCAAGCCCAAGCCAGCCACCAGGCTGACGGCCAAGGCACAGCCCACGGCACCTACGGAGGATAAACGGGCGAACGAGAGTGCGGGGGATCTCAAATCCAGTGTCCTTTCGAAACGGCGGGATCGATCCAACATGACCATTGGTGTTACGTGCCACGTCGAACGTCCTACAACCATAGAGTGTTGGTCGTCACATTGCCAGAGATGAACCGGTGGAATGCGTCCGTCTGCCTGCAGGCACTAACGTCGAACACATACCGGCAAACCCTCAGTAATGGAGCTGCGCAGTGAAAATCCTCGTCCCCCACACCATCGCCCTGGACCTGAGCGCATCAGGGGAAACGGTCGCCACGTACCAGGTCGACCAGCCGATTCCTGACGAGCACACGGACGCCGAAGTCCTGGTGGTCTGGCAGAACACCGCGGCGAACCTCAGCGACGCAGCGGAACGACTCGGAGACCTCAGGCTCGTCCAAACACTCGCCGCAGGCCCGGACTCCGTCCTCGCCGCAGGCTTCGCAGAGAACGTGGCCATTACCTCCGGGCGCTCACTCCACGACGGCCCCGTGGCCGAACACGCCCTGGCCTTGGTCCTGGCAGCCGTCCGGCGCCTGGACGTGCTGCTCGAGTCGCAAAAAGCCGCCACCTGGAACCGCGATTACAACGTGGCCCAGTCGTCGCCGGATACCGGGCAGCTCTACACGCTCGACGGCGCCAAGGTCACCATTTGGGGGTTCGGCTCCATCGCCGGGCGCCTCGCTCCCCTGCTGGCCGCGCTGGGTGCCAAGGTCACCGGCGTCGCGAATTCCGCTGGCGAGCGCTATGGGTTCCCGGTGGTCGCCACCTCCGAACTCCCCGAGGTACTGAAGACCACGGACGTGCTGGTCTCCATCCTGCCGGCGACTCCGGAAACCGAAAGCTCACTCAACGCCGAGGTGCTCGCTCCCCTTCCGGAGACTGCCGTGTTCGTCAACGTGGGCCGCGGAGCCACCGTGGACGAGGATGCCCTGCTGACGGCCCTCCGTAACGGCAGCCTGCGCGCGGCTGCGCTGGACGTCACCAAGGTTGAGCCCCTCCCTGCGGATTCGGAGCTGTGGTCGGCGCCCAACCTGATCATTACCCCGCACGTTGCAGGAAACCGGCCCAAGGGCTCATCGGCCCTGGTGCTGTCCAACCTGGCAGCCCTCAAGGAAGGCCGGGAACTGACCAACCAGGTAGCCGGCTAGGCACGCAAAAAAGCGGGCGCGTCCGTCAAGGACGTGCCCGCTTTTCGCGAGTGGGTATCAGGCGTGCTCGTACGTGAGGCAGTCAGCGGAATCGGCGCCGGGGCCAACCTTCACATCGTGGGCTTCGCACATCAAGTTGTTGTTGTGGACGCATTCGGAACGCTGGCAGGCACCAACGTGCGCAAGGACCTTGGGCAGTCCGCCCATGGTGTTCGTGTCGATGAACGTGGCACAGGATGCGTGGTCCTGGGTGCCACCGATGGTGATTCCAAAGGCGGTACAACCGTTGTGGTTGAACCCGCACGTTCCGACGCTGCAGGCGGATACTTCGGCAACATGTTCGGTCATTGTTCCTCCTGGTGTGGGCCAAGGGGCTGAACCCCGGATGTACTACCCAAAGTACGCCTGATTCCGGGGGTTTAACCCGGTTGATTAGCGCATTTGTACGTTCGCTAATCCGTTCATTTGCCTGGAGCCCGCAGGAACTGGCCTGGAGTCCGGACCGCGCGGCTGATCTTCTCCAGCGTTTCCTTGTCCAGGGGAGCCACCAGCCGCTGCTCGCGGGCAGCCCTGTCCGCCTTGATTTTCTGGACGACCATGCGCCCCAGCCCGGCGAAAACAGCTACGGCCATCACGCCCAGCACCATCGACTTCGGTTTCTCAGCCATGCCGCAATCCTAGTGACGCCACGCACCTGCTGCCAGACCGCCGTCGGGCCCTGATCGCAGGGAATTTCCCCCGAATCGGCGGGGGCTCCTCGCACAAACGCGCTGAATAGGGTATGTGCGCTCCTCCCGGTAGGATAGACGTGCAAGCTCGCGGAGCGCCCCCACACCGTTTCAGGACACCGTTTTCGGGACATAGTTCGAACGCGGCTGAACGGCGTGAGACGGCATCCTCCGCGGCAGCCTTATTTAAAGGTTCACCCAACTCACGCACAGGAGTTACCGGATGCCCCGGATCGTCGTTGACGTCATGCCCAAGCCCGAGATTCTGGACCCCCAGGGGAAGGCCATCGTGGGTGCACTGCCCCGCCTCGGCTTCAACAGCTTCAGCGCAGTCCGCCAGGGCAAGCGCTTCGAACTGACGGTCGACGGCGAGGTGACCGACGCAATCCTGGCACAGGCACGCGAGGCGGCTGAGACGCTGCTCTCCAACCCGGTGATCGAGGATGTTGTCAACGTCGAGGTCGTCGAGGCCTGAGATGACGTCACTCCCCCTGATTGGCGAGGCCGTGGCCGTCGCCGCTGAGCCCCGGTTGGCGGGCGCCAAGATCGGCGTCGTCACCTTCCCCGGAACCTTGGACGACCGCGACGCCGCCCGTGCAGTCCGGCTTGCAGGCGCCACGGCGGTGCCGCTCTGGCACGCAGACACCGAACTTGGCGACGTGGACGCCGTAGTGGTTCCCGGTGGTTTCTCCTATGGCGACTACCTCCGCGCCGGCGCCATCTCCCGCTTTGCGCCGCTGATGTCCAAGATCATCGACGCCGCAAACTCCGACGCCAAGCTGCCCGTCCTGGGCATCTGCAACGGTTTCCAGATCCTGACCGAATCGCACCTACTGCCCGGTTCCATGATCAAGAACGACCACCTGAAGTTCATCTGCCGCGATCAGGTGCTGCGCGTGGAAAACGCCAACACCGCGTGGACCGTGGACTACCAGGCCGGCCAGGAAATCACCGTGCCCCTGAAGAACCAGGACGGCCAGTACATCGCCGATGAGAAGACCCTCGACGCCCTTGAGGCCGAGGGCCGCGTGGTGTTCCGCTACGTGGGCTTCAACCCGAACGGCTCCCGCCGCGACATCGCCGGCATCTCCAACGCCGCGGGCAACGTGGTGGGGCTCATGCCGCACCCCGAGCACGCCGTTGAGGCAGGCTTTGGTCCGTCAACCAACGACGGCACCGATGGCCTCGGTTTCTTCACCTCCGTACTGACCAAGATTGTGGGAGGCGACAAGTGACCACCGAAACCACCAAGAAGTTCAACATCGATACCGTTGAGCACGCGGCCAAGACCCCGGACACGGAACTCCCGTGGGCCGAACTGGGCCTGAAGCAGAACGAATTCGACGAGATCGTCAAGGTCCTGGGCCGCCGCCCCACCGGCGCCGAGCTGGCCATGTACTCCGTGATGTGGAGCGAGCACTGCTCCTACAAGTCCTCCAAGAACCACCTGCGCCAGTTCGGCGACAAGGTCACCGAGGAGATGAAGAAGGACATGCTGGTGGGCATCGGCGAGAACGCCGGTGTCACCAACCTGGGCGACGGCTGGGCCGTGACGTTCAAGATCGAGTCCCACAACTCGCCGTCGTTCGTTGAGCCGTACCAGGGTGCCGCTACCGGCATCGGCGGCATTGTCCGCGACATCATCTCCATGGGCGCACGCCCTGTGGCCGTGATGGACCCGCTGCGCTTCGGTGCGATCGACCACCCGGACACCGCCCGCGTGATGCACGGTGCCGTCGCCGGCATCGGCGGCTACGGCAACTGCCTTGGCCTGCCGAACATCGGCGGCGAAATGGTGTTCGACTCCGTCTACCAGGGCAACCCGCTGGTGAACGCACTGGCCGTGGGCGTCATGCGCCACGAGGACATCCGCCTGGCCAACGCCTCCGGCAAGGGCAACAAGGTTGTCCTGTTCGGTGCCCGCACGGGTGGCGACGGCATTGGCGGCGCTTCGGTGCTGGCCTCCGAGTCCTTTGACGACACCAAGCCGTCCAAGCGTCCCGCCGTCCAGGTGGGCGACCCCTTCGCTGAAAAGGTGCTCATCGAGTGCTGCCTCGAACTCTTCAAGGGTTCGCTGGTTGAAGGCATCCAGGACCTCGGCGCTGCAGGCATTTCCTGTGCCACGTCCGAGCTTGCTTCCAACGGCGACGGCGGCATGCAGGTTGAGCTGACCTCGGTGCTGCTGCGCGACCCCACGCTGACCCCGGGCGAGATCCTCATGTCCGAGTCGCAGGAACGCATGATGGCAATCGTCACCCCGGAGAACGTGGAAGCGTTCGAGGCTGTGATGGACAAATGGGCCGTTGAGTACTCCTGGCTGGGCGAGGTCACGGACACCGGCCGCCTCATCATCACCTGGGAAGGCGACGTAATTGTCGACGTCGATCCCCGCACCGTTGCGCACGACGGCCCGGTCTACGACCGCCCGTACGCCCGCCCGGAGTGGCAGGATTCCGTCCAGGCCAACGCCTTCACCGGATCCGTGGAAGACGCCAACCGCCCGTCCGCTCCCTCCGAGCTGGCAGCCGCCGTCACCGAACTCATTGCATCGCCCAACATGTGCAGCAAGTCCTGGATCACCAAGCAGTACGACCGCTACGTTGGCGGCAACACGGCCATGGCTTTCCCGGACGACGCCGGCGTGGTCCGCGTCGACGAAGAGTCCGGCCTGGGCGTTGCCCTGGCCACCGACGCCAACGGCCGCTACACCTACCTGGACCCGTACCAGGGCGCGCAGCTGGCACTGGCCGAGGCCTACCGCAACGTAGCCACCTCGGGCGCCGTGCCCATGGCCGTCAGCGACTGCCTGAACTTCGGTTCCCCCGAGGACCCGGATGTCATGTGGCAGCTCGCCGAGGCCATCCGCGGCCTGTCCGACGCCTGCATGGAACTGGGCGTTCCGGTCACCGGCGGCAACGTTTCGCTGTACAACCAGACCGGCACCACGCCTATCCACCCCTCTCCGGTGGTGGCAGTCCTGGGCAAGCTCGACGATGTCGCCCGCCGCACGCCGTCGGGCTGGCGCGAGGACGGGCAGGCCATTTACCTGCTCGGCACCACGGCTGCCGAACTGGACGGCTCCGAGTGGTCCAACCTCCGCGGCCACCTCGGTGGCCAGCCGCCTAAGGTGGACCTGGCAGCCGAGCGTGAGCTTGGTGAGATCCTCATCAACGCTTCCCGCGACGGCATGGTGGACGCCGCGCACGACCTCTCCGAAGGTGGCCTCGCGGCCGCGCTGGTGGAGTCTTCGCTGCGTTACGGCGTGGGTGCCCGCATCGCCCTGGAGGAACTCATGGAGCGCGACGGCGTGGACCTGTTCACGGCCCTGTTCTCCGAGTCCCAGGCCCGTGCGGTGGTTTCCGTGCCGCGCTCCGAGGAAGTCCGCTTCAAGGACATGTGCACGGCCCGCGGCTTTGCGCACCTCCGGATCGGCGTAGTTGACGCTGACGGCGGAAAGCTGGAGATCAACGGCGTTGACGAACTCTCGCTGGACGCCCTCCGCGAAGCACACGAAGGCACGCTGCCGAAGTACTTCGGCTAGCAGAAGCCAAAAAACGCGGGACCACGCACGTGGTCCCGCGTTTTTTGTTTACCCAGGCCAGGTCTGCTGCCGCTTCAGGTTTTCCGTGAACTCGGGCCCGGGCACCGGACGGCCAAAGTAGTAGCCCTGGCCGCTGGTACATCCGATGCTCCGCAGGGCCTCGGCCTGCTCTGCCGTCTCGATCCCTTCCCAGATCCCGTCCAGCCCGCAGGACCGGATCACTTGCTGGATGGCGGCGAGGAACGTCAACTGGGTGTCGTCCTTCCCCAGGTCCCGGACGAACTCCCGGTCCACCTTCACGTGGTCCACCGGCAGTTTCCGGAGGTACCCCATGGACGAGTATCCCGTGCCGAAATCGTCGATCTCCAGGCCCACGCCCAGCCGGTGCAGGCTCATGAGGGTGTAACGGTCGAGTTCGTTGTTCTGGATGATGGCGCTCTCGGTGAGCTCCAGGACCAGGGATTCGGGTGGAAGCCCGGCCCCGGACAGGGCTTCGCGCACATCGTCCACGAATTCCAGGCTTTGCAGGTCCGGTGCGGAAACGTTGATGCGCATGGTGAAGTCGTGGTGCGCGGTTTCCGGATCCTGCCGCCACTGCGCCAGCTGGGCCACGGAGGTCCGCAGTACCCAGCGGCCCAGCTTCGCGATCAGGCCGGAAGACTCGGCGATGGGAATGAAGCGGTCCGGCATGATGAGCCCATGCTCGGGGTGGTTCCAACGGACCAGTGCTTCGCTGCCTTGGAGGCGTCCGGTAGCCAGTTCAACGATCGGCTGGTAGTACAACACCAACTGGTCGGAGTCGATGGCGTGGGCCAAGTCCCCCACGATTTGCCGCTGGAGTTGGCGCGCCAGAAGGGTGGCGGGATCGAAGTTCTTGACCTTGTTCCGGCCCTCGGCCTTGGATTCCTCCATGGCCATGTCCGCTTCAAGGAGCAGCTCACTGGGCGAGTGGTGCGGTTCAACCATCCGCAGCCCCACGCTGGCCCTGCACTGGACGCTTTCGGTCCCGAGGTCGATCTCGGGTTCCAGCGCTGCCAGAATGCGGTTCCCGGCGGCGGTAGCCCTGGCAAGAGGGGTGGCGCGCAACAGCACCGCGAATTCGTCGCCACCCAGGCGAGTGACGACGTCGTGCTCCCCCACTGTTTCGCGGAGGCGCATGGCGACGGTCATCAGGACCTGGTCCGCGGCCGCATGGCCCACCGATTTCTTCAGGGCTTTGAAGCCGTCAAGGTCCAGCAACAGCAAGGCTGCGGGCAAGCCTCCCTCTGCCTTTTGTACCTCCACCAGGGCGCTCTCCAAGGCAAACCGGTCGCCGAGCCCCGTCAACGGGTCCGTACGCGGCTCGCGTCCCTCGGACTCGCGGGCCGGGTGAAGCTCGCCCTTGGCGTTCAAGACAATTCCAAGCGGCGCAAGCTGTCGTCTACCACGGACTTCGGTTTGGCAACGGGGTTGCTGCGCTCGTCCAGGAAGAGCCGGTAGGACGCAACATCCAGCTTCCCACCCGGCTCCGGACTGGCCCCGGAACGGTAAACGTGGGTGATCCAGGATCCGCCGAGGATCGCCTCGATCCAGGCGTCACATTCGGCCAGCGGCAAGGAAAGACGCGTGCCGGTGGCGCGGCGGTGTCCCGCGATGGAAAGGGTGATGCAGCTCCCCTGCAGGCCCTTGTCCGCCGTGAACCACGCGAGGCCTTGGACGTCGGCCACGATGGTCAGGCTCGCATTACCGTCCTCCACCGACTGGACCGGATTCATCCGGACCGACCGGCGGGCAGTGTTCAGTGCCGTGGCCGTGCCCGCCTGGTAGGGCGGGCTGGTGATGTCCTGCCGGAACGCGTTCAGCTCCTGGGTGTGCTGGATCTGGATCCTGGTGGTCAGTCCATTGATGGTCATGATCGTGCCTCATCAGCGATAGTGGCCGCCCCGAGGCGGTCTGCTCCGACAATCCTGTTTCGTCCTTGCGCCTTGGCGCTGTAGAGTGCCGCGTCCGCAACTTCGATCATGAAGGTGAGGTCCGCGGTGGCCGGAGTGCTGGATGTGACCCCGTAGCTGACTGTTGGGAAGGTGCCGCCTCCGGGCACTTCCATGGTGGACATGCGGCGGCTGATCTCCACTGCCACGTTTTCCGCGCGCTCCTGCGTGGCACCGGGCAGGAAGAGGACGAACTCTTCCCCGCCGTAGCGGCCCACAAGATCCGTGGAACGAACACTGGCGCGGCAGGCCTCGGCGAACGCCTTGAGGGCGGCATCGCCGGCGCGGTGGCCGTGTTCATCGTTGACCGCCTTGAAGTGGTCAAGATCGGCCAGCACGACGGCGGCACTCGAGTCGGTGCCCCGCAGGCGGTTGAGTTCGGTGCCGGCCAGGTCAAGGAACGTTCCGCGGTTGAGGAGCCCGGTCAGGTGGTCCCTGCTGGCGCGTTCACGGAGTCCCTTGATCAGTTGGTCGCTGCTGAGTGCCGTCATGCTGAAAGAAACGGTGACCAGCAGCACCAGCGATACCAGGCCCGACGGTGCCGGACCGAAGTAGGTCCGGAACACCTCGCTGAATGGGCCGTCGATGGCGTAAGCCACCCACCGGCCCAGATAGTAGACGGCCAGCAGGCCTGCCGCGATGGACAAACCCTTGTGCACTTGTGAGAGCGACGCCTTGATGAACCAGAGATCCTTGGCGGCCAATGCAATGCCAATGGTCATCATGCCCAGGTAGACAAAGCCCCCGGACCACACGTTGGTGGCGGGATTCTCCATGAAGGAAGCCACGGCCGTGATCAATGGTGCGACGGCAAGCTGCCAGGGAGCTGCCTTCTTGTCCCGCAAGGTGCGGGCTCCCGCCCAAACGCTGTAGGAACCTGCCACCACCAGGACGTTGCCCAAGGGGTTCGCCCAGGTTTGGTGGAGGGTACCGTTGAGCAGGAAAGCCGCGTTGCCGAGCATGTATTCCAGCAAGGCAATGCCCCACCAGCCCGCATATGGCGACTTGGTGCGTCGGTAGGAGGTGAAGAACAGCACAAAGAGGGTCAGGGTGACCACACCGAGGGCTACCCTCACCGAGAAAGCGTCGAGCACCATGGTTAGCTCCTGCCAGTTGGTCCCACGCCAATTTCTACCATGACGGGGTTCCTGTCACAGCAGCACCTGCCCACGTGTTGCACCGGCCAGCAATATTGCCCATGTCCACTCATCTCCCCCCTGGGTGATCCGTGGTTTCAGTGTGATCCCGTTGGCTCAACCTCCCTGCGGCATTTCGTCAAGATTGGATCAAGAAAGCCCAAAGCCACCACCTAGACGATTTCTCAAAACCCCTAATTTTTAGCTTTTGACCGATTCGGCATTACAGGAACCCCGAGATTCCGCGGATGGCCAACACCTACGGAATCTATTTCGCCACCTAGACGCGATTTTGTGGGGCAGGCTTCCTCGTGAAGCAACGGCGGATTGGGGCTGGGCCATGAACGGGATCGATCAATGAGTGCGGATTTCACGCAGGTGTGTGTCCCGTCCGGTGGTGGTGGGTCCGGGATCAATGTGGACACGTTGCCGCCGTTGCCTGATTCTGAGGTGTTGGACGCCCAGGTGCAGTCGATGATTGTTGCCGGGGTGGGGTTCCATAACGGGGTTCAGGACGCGGCCCGGAACTGGTCCGGGCTCCGGGCCTTCTACCGGACCCCCGAAGCCGAACAAGTGCTCTGCGCGTTCACCCCGGCCCTGGCCAAAGCGGCCCGGGTGAAGGACCTGACCGGGGCGGCGGCGAGGACCCTGTACGCGTACGCGGACCGGGCAAGGGACTTCAAGCGCCGCATCACCGGTTTACGGGCTGAGGTGCAGGCGCTGGACGCGGTGATCCTGGCCAACGATGACTGGCACACGAAGGCCCAGATCGTGGACACCCACCAACGGCTCATGTCCGCCGCGTCCGGGTTGGCCCAGCAGATCCTTGACTCCGACACCCAATGCGCCAACGAACTCTCCGCCCTGACGCACGGGCACCGGTACACCCCAGTGGAGGTCCCGCGGCGGAGCATGTTCGCCTCCACGGACCAGGTCGCCAACGGGTTCAGTTGGCTGCAGCACCAATTGGGCACCGACCCACCGGTCCCTGACCTGCCCTGGGGGCCGGCGGTATCGATCCGGCACGAGGGCCGCCTGTCCGCGGTGCAGGGTTTCGGGACCGCCGCCGTCGGGGCGGTCCAGGGCCTGTACACGCTGTTCGGAACAAAAGACAAAACCCAGCAAGCCCAGACCTGGCAGGGTGTGGGGGCGTTGGGTGCTGCGGTGTTCCGGTCCAAAGCCGTGATCGACCGGGGCTTCACGGACATGGACGACGGCGATATCGAAGCGCTCCTGACCGCCACCGCCGCGATCAAGGAAACCGTGCACGCCGACGAATGGGCCACCGATTACTGGCGCGCCGGCGGACAAACCACCTTCGACCTCGCCACCGCAGCCACAGGAGGCGCCGGTGCCGGCCTCACCCTCGAAGCCCGCATCACGACCCTCGCCGCCAGGCTCCGCGGCCTACCCACCACAATCACCAAAACAACGACGATCACCGAAGCCGGTGCCGGTGCCGGTGCCGGTGTTGCGGGAACGGCCGTGCCGGAGGAAGCCGCTGCCGCGCTCGGGACCACGGCCACTAAATCCAGCGCCGTGCTCGGGTCCGCAACGGCCGCCGAGTGGGCGAAGAACCTCGACGCTGGTATCGCACGCGTCCAGGAATTCCTGACCACCGTAGGTAGAACCATCGAGGACTACAACAACCCCGCCCCAGCAACGGCAGGCGTCCCCACAGGAACAAGAGCACCAGGGGCTGCCTCTGCCGGTACTGGTCGGCCTGGTCCGGCCACCCGCTGGCTCAACGAACACAACACCAACCCCACACCGGACCCAACCCCGGCGACCCGGACACCGTCAAATGGCCGCTGGAGCGACGACATCGACAACCGGGCCAGGAACACCCCCGCCCCCGAAACCGGACCCAACCCCGACCCCACCGACAGAGCCCGCCTGAACCAACGCTTCAACCCCACCACCACTGACCCCGTCGGCGTCCCGCACACCCACCCTGAACCGACAGTGCCGCCGGAGCTACACAGTCCCACGCCCCAGCCACGCCGCGGTCTTAGCAGCATTGATCTCCCTCTCAGTCCGCGAGACCACCCACGCCCTCCGGTGGAGCGACTCGTTCACGTGCCAAGGGCAAGTGGACCATCGTCGAGAACGGCGTTCGCAGCACGCGAAGATCTGGAGCCCAATACTGTCTATTCAGTTGAAGGCAGAGGGGACTTCTACACCGACGACAACGGGAAAGTGTCGTATGTGGAGACGCGATACGGCGACCGTGGAGGTCTAAATGCCGACTTGATACACACCCAGCCAAACACCACTTACGTGGTTCATCCCGAAGTGCCCAATCCAGTCGCCGGGGCAAGTCACGCGCATGTATTTGTCACTGATGCGGAGGGGCGTTCGGTTCTGGGTCACACAGATCAACTCGCGCTGGGCAGCGCCGATCGATCCGAATCCATACAGTCGCGCATAGGCCGCATTGGTGGAGATGGGTACGAAGGTGGCCATGTCTTTGCCAACGGCTTCGGCGGAGGCGGAGAAGACATCAATATTCTTGCTATGCTGCAACAGCTCAATAGAGGGGCTGGCGACAGCTTTTTCAACGTTGAAAACATGTGGCGTTCATTGTTGAAAGCCGATCCGTTGACCAAAATTGAAGTTGATTTCCTGTCCAACTTTCCCACTCCGAATCGTCTGGCTGACGTGTTTGCCGTGGAATTTTCGCATAGATGATAGGCCAAAGGTCAGAAAGGAATTCCAGAATGACTGAACAAGGGAATCTCCTCGCCGAACGCGAAGCCTTCGATAAACTCGGCTCACTGCTTCATCGACTGATCGGCCCGGCGGACGACCGCGTGGAGTTCATTGCCAGCGTCACGTCAACCACGAATGAGCAGCATATACGCGTCTACAACCCGGCTGGACAATTCGCCTCCAGCGAAGGACGATTCAACGACCATGGCGGATCCTTTGAGATCTCCCGTGCAATGCAGGAGCTCCGGCAGGCCTCTTATCGCACAGGGTTGGGGACATGGTTTGGAATACGCACCATAGTTACTGCTTCCGGAAGCGTCACGATAGACTTTAATTTTGACGACGAACCGCAGTGGGAGATCGATGTCGATCCCGAAGTTTACGCCAAAGACCAGTCGCGATTCCCGCGGGCTGCGGCGAAGCAACCAGGGTGGCTGAAACAAAAACTGGAAGAGGCCGCGGGACAATAGCATCCATGTGGATTGGCTGGATTGAATTCGATGTGCTCCTGGGCGACGTGCACAGCCTGAAGGAAAAGCGCTCCCTGGTCAGGCCGCTGGTCGCCGAGCTGAAGCGGCGCTTCGACGTCTCGGCTTCGGAAACGGGCCTGCAGGACCAACACCGCCGCGCCATGGTGGGTGCAGCAATGGTCGCCTCGGATCACGCGCACCTGAGGGAAGTGCTCGACGCCGTTGAACGGTTCGTGGCGTCCCGGCCCGAGCTTGAGCTGCTCAGCGCGCGGCAGAGGGAACTCCACAGCGAGGACTAGTGGCCACCTGCTGGCGTGCCCCCACGACCCACTTTGGCGCGCAAACGCCCCCAGCATGCCTGTAGCACGGGCGTGTCGGGGGCGTTCGAGGTCAAAGTAGGTGGTGGCGGTACGCCTATGCCTCGATGGTCAGCTCGCCCATCCGGTCCCAGCCACTGCCTTCGAGCTGGCGGCTGATGATGTGCGGCGTCTCGGCGAGTGCCTGGGGCATCTCAGCCATGGCCTTCTTGAAGTGATCGCTCGTGACGTGGGCCTCTGCGGCGTCATCCTGGAACGCTTCGACCAGGACGAACTCGTTGGGATTGTCCACGCTGCGGGACCAGTCGAACCACAGGTTGCCGGGCTCGGCGCGGGTGGCCTCGGTGAAGTCGGCCACCAGGTCCAGCCAACGTTCCGACCAGTCGGGCTTGACGTTGAATTTAACGACGATGAAGATCACGGGCTTCGGCCTTTCGGTGGACGGTAGGTTTCCTTCCATCCTGTCAGAAGTAACGCCCGACGGCGGTCCGCACCCAAGGTGCGAACCGCCGTCGGGCGTTTTTAGCTGGCTTGCGCTACTTCATGGTTCCCCGTCTTACTTCATGGTTCCCTGTGAAACAGAGCCCTGCAGCTGGCGCTGGAAGATGATGTAGACAATCAGCACCGGCACCACGGTGACTGTCACGGCCGCGAACAAGGCTCCGAAGTCCACGGCGTAGCCCATCTGGCCGGCGAAGGCGGCGAGGCCTTGAGACAGCACCCGTGGACCGGCTGCGTTGATGGACACCGGGATGAGGAACTGGTTCCAGAGGCCCAGGAAGTTGAAGATGGCAACCGAGGCGAGGCCCGGCTTGGCCATCGGCAGCATGACCTGGAAGAACGTCCGCCACTCCCCTGCTCCGTCCAACGCCGCAGCCTCCGTGATTTCGTGGGGCAGCGACTTGAAGAAGGAGAACAGGAAGAACACCGTGAACGGCAGCGCGAAGCCGACGTACACCAGGATCAGGCCGGGCAGGGTGTTGAGCAGCCCGATGTTCCGCATCACAAAGAACAACGGAACCATGGCCAGGAAGATCGGGAACGTCAGGCCGGCGAGCATCAGGTAGTAGATGGCCTTGCTGCCCGGGAAGGTGTAGCGGGCCAGGACGTAGGCACACATGGCGCCAAGCACCATGACGATCACCAGCGCACAACCCACCACGATCACGGAATTGAGGAAGTAACTGCCAATTCCGGCCTCGCTCCACGCCTTGACGTAGTTGTCGAAACGCCACTGGGACGGCAAGGCGAACGGAGAGGCGAAGATCTCGCTGGACGTCTTGAACGAGGACATGAACGTCCACAAGAGCGGCAGGATCACGATGAGCGACCAGATGGTCAGCGCCGTGTGTGAAATGGCGCCAACTACTTTGTCACCGGGCGTGGTGGCGGGGGTGCGCGGTTGGAAGTGCAGGGACTTCATTTCCGGAGGTGCGACCTTGGTAGTCATCAGTTGCTCACATCCTTGTCGCCGCCGGTGAGCCTGTTAACCACGAACACCAGGCCGGAGAAGATCAGGGTGGTCACTGCCAGGACGACGCCCATGGCACTTGCCAGCCCGAATTGGCCCTTGCTGAAGGCCGTGAAGAACAGTTGCTGGGACATGACCAGTGTTGAGTTGTCCGGACCACCGCCGGAGTTCAGTGCGGCCATGTAGACAAAGGCGTCCAAGGCCAGGATGCCCATGTAGATGTAGGCGGTCTGGATGTTGTCCCGGATCAACGGGATGGTGATGGAAACGGCGGTGCGGAACCGGCCGGCCCCATCAATCCTGGCTGCCTCGAACAATTCGGCGGGAATGCCCTTGATGCCTGCTACGAACAGCACCATGTAGAAGCCAACAAAGCCCCAGACGATCACGAACATCGTGGCGATCATGGCTGTGTCCTTGTTGCCCAGCCACGCGAAGTCCTTGAACTGCTCCAACCCGATGCCCCTGAGCAGACCGTTGAGCAGGCCCCCTGAAGGATCGTAGATCTGCCCCCACATGATGCCGATGGCGATGGCCGGGATGGTGTAAGGGAAGAAGGAAACAACCCGGTAGAAGCTGGAGTTCCGCAGGCCCTTGATCTGGCCTTTGCTGCTCCCGCCCACAGTCACCAGCGTGGCCAGGACCAGGCTCAGGATGATGGTGATGATCGGCAGGAAGATGACCAGGAGGATGTTGTTCCCCATGGCCTTCATGAAGATGTCGTCGGTGAAGATCTTGGCATAGTTATCCAGGCCGATGAAGTTCTGGTTGGGCGAGAAGCCGGACCAGTCGGTCAGCGAGTAGCCGAAAGCCTGGATGAAGGGCCAAATCACGAACACGAGATAAATGACCAGCGGCAGTCCGAGGAACACCAGGAAGAAGCTGGCTTTGTCCCACGTCAGCGGCTTGCGGCGCCGCTTGACCAGTAGTGGTGGAGCCGTGGCCGGAACGACGGCGGCCGTGCCGTCGTCGTTCCGGCTCGCTTGCGTTTTCACTGCTGTCACTTCACTTCAATCTTCTTGACCGAGCTGTCGTTGCGGACCTTGTCCGTGATGTTCTGCAGCGCCGAGGTCAGCGTCGCCACGTCCGACTTGCCGTCGAGGAACGTGTTCCACACAACCAGCTGGTCCTTGTTGGTGCCGTAGAGGTCGATGAAGTTCCAGGTGTAGATGTTTTCCCCGGCGTCCTTGAGCAGTTTGGTCTGCGAAACGAGAGCCGTGGAGCCGAAGCCGTCTTCGGGAACGGTGTCCTTGACGATGGTGGGGGCCAGCTTGGTCTTGGCGAAGTTGGTTGCGGCGTCCTTGGACAGCATGACGCGCAGCAATTCCTTGCCACCGGCCACGTTCTTGCCTTGGGACGGAACAACAAACGGCTCGCCGGCTGCACTGTGCAGGGAGGCGTACGGCATCTTGGGGCTGGCGCTGACCGACGGCACGGGCGCACCCGTCATGTTGAAGCCTGCCTTGGTCTGGTCCTTCATTTCGTTCTCGATCCAGGAACCGGACGGGTAGAACACGGCTTCCTGGGCGTTGCTCCACTGCGCCTGGGCTGCCGTGAATTGTGTTCCCGAACCGCCCGGCTTGAAGAAGCCGGCCTTGACGATCTTGTCCAGTGCGGTGAACACCGACTGGATGGCGGGGTGCGACCAGCAGTCTGCCTTCAGGTTCTCCAGTGCCAGGCGGACCTCGTCGCCGCCTTCCTTGATGGCCGACGCGATGGCCATTTCCTGGTAGTAGGTGGCCGCTTCCTTGCCCCAGACGAACAAGTACTTGCCCTTGGCCTTGGCCTGCTCGCCGAGGGTATACATCTCATCCCATGTCTTCGGAACGGTCCATCCGTTCTCCTTAAGGAGGGCGTCCGAGTACCACACGGCGAAAACGGTGAGGACGTAGTTCAGGGCAGCAAGCTTGCCATCGAAAGTCCCTGGCGCCAGGACACCGGTGTAAAGGGTGTCCTTGATGACCTTGCCCTCGAGGTTCTTGGCCTCCACCACGCTGTTGAGGTCCTCAAGCTGGGCCAGGATGGTGCTGAAGCCGATGGCCTTGGCACCGGAGTTGTCGATCAGGTCCGGCGGGTTGCCACCGACGAAGCGCGGCTGGAGTTCCTGGGCGATATCCGTGGACGGGGCAATCTTGGCGGTTGAGCCGTCATGCGCCTTTTCGAAGGCCTTGCCGGCGAACTCGACATAGTCGATCCCGTAGCCGCCCTTGAAGATCACGGCGTCAACGGTGGCTTTGTCCGCCATGCCAAACGGGTTGGTGTCCGAGACGGTACCCGTGGGTCCGGTGGAGGTTCCGCCACCGCCGGCTGCACACGACGCGATGGTCCCGCCCATGGGGACGAGCACAGCTGCAGCAAGTGCTCCGCGCAGGAATCCGCGGCGGCCAAGGGACTGGTGCTGAATGGTCATTTCAATACCCCTTTAGTGACTCGTTATGTCCACCTGGTCCAGCTGGGGCCGGAGGGTGGGACAGTCTGGGGCTGGCGCTCTGGGACGCCAACCTTCGTGTGACATACTTCACCACGAATGATCGAAAATCAATATTTCTTGGCAGTTTCAATCAAGATTTGTCAAAGCGTGATCAAATGTAAGAACCAGGTTTTGCCGGTGTGCACTCTCAATCTAGACCCAACATGGCGGCGTGGGGAGTGCTTGAACAGGGCGTTTTACCCGGCGCTGGAGTCGCTTCGAGGGCTGGCCAGCCGTGCCCAACCAAGCTGTTCCTGCTGCTTGCGGCTGAGCGTCGCAACCACCAGGTCATAGGAATCCTCAACCATGTCCCGGATCATGTCATCCGGCAGGCCACCGTCCAGGCGGACGCCGTTCCAGTGCGTCTTGTTCATGTGCCACGCACCCGTGATCTCAGGGTGGGCTGCCCGCAGCTGCTCCGCCAGCGCCGGTTCGCACTTCAGGCTCACGGACCAGTCGTCCGGATTCATGGCCGAAAGCGCAAACATCTTGGCCTCGTGCCGGGCACCGCCCGCAACGGCCGACCGTACCTTGAATACCGACGTTTCGGGCCCGAAGGGGAAGTCCTCGAACGCACCGGGAAAGCTGAGGCAAATCTCGCGAAGGCTGGGAACGTCCATGGTTCGAGGGTACTAGTCCGCCTATGCGCACCCTTAGGCGACGCCCAGGAAGTCCTCCAGCAGCACCACTTCCAAGCCCGCGGCGAGCTGGGCTGCACGGAACGCGGCGAGGTCGGCGGCGAACTCGGCCCGGAAATGCATAAGCACAATGTCGCCGGGCCGCAGCGAGTTCCCCACCTGGTAGTCCATCTTGCCGGCATTCGCCTTGGCTTCCCAGGTGACGATCGCCTTCATGCCCGCGGCCGCGACGGCCTGGCGCATCACGTTGGAATACGCTCCACCCGGCGGACGGAACAGCGTGGGCTTGCGGCCGTACTGCTGCGCGGCGTAGTCCTGCATCCCCACCATGTCATTGAGCTGCTGCTGGTAGCCCCACTGCCGCACCATGTTGATGTTGTGGCTTACCGTGTGGTTTTCCACCAGGCTGCCCTGGGCTTGGAAGGCTTTGAAGAACGCCGGGTTGTCGGCGATCGTGTCCCTGGTGAGGAACAGCGACACCGGGTAGTCATACTCGGCCATGAGCTTCACCGACTCCGGCGTCTTGATGTTGCCGTCGTCGATGGTCAGGAATACCACAGGATGCTGCGTGGGAATCTTGGTGATCACCGGGGCGAGACCGCCCACGATGGGCGGCAACTGGTAGTCCGGGATGAACGTGCGGCGGATCCGCTTGGTGGCTGTCGGAGTCGGCGTCGGTGATGGAGCGGACGACGTCGGGATCTCGCCACCCGCGGCCAGGGCGCCGTTGCCGGCGGGCAGGTCGGGCGAGGCAGTTGGCGTAGCCGGCGGCAGCCCCGTCGTCGTACTTTCGCCGACGCTGCATGCCGTCAGTCCGGCGACCACCGATGCGCCAAGTACCCCCAACATGGCCCGCCTGCTGGGCGCGGAAAATTGCACCGCAGAATGCTGCTCACACACGGCTGTCCCCCATGGACTAAGGAATGATTCAGTCGCAGATTAGCAGGAGAATCGGCGCGCTCTTTATAAGCCGTAGTGCCAGCCTTCGCGCGCCGGGCAGGAGTTGACTACCACATCGAGTCCGGCATCCCGCGCGCGTTGGCAAGCGGCGTCGTCGAACACGCCCAACTGGAGCCATACGGCCTTGGCGCCCACCGCAATCGCTTGGTCTATGACCGCGCCGACGCGCTCGGAATTGACGAAGCAATCCACGACGTCGATAGGGTGCTTCTCGGCAGGGATCTCGGCGAGGGTCTGATAGCCCTTCTCGCCGTGGACTTCCTCGCCCTTGAGATTCACGGGGATGATTTCCATGCCCATCTTGTCCCGAACGTAGAGCGCGACATCGTAGGCCGAGCGCCACTCGTTGTTGCTGAGGCCCACAATGGCCCAAGTGCCTTTTGTCCGCATCAACCGCTCGACGACGGCCGGGTCATTGACCTGCATCATCGCTCCAGCCTACCTGTCGAGCGCGGCGCGTACGCGGATCAGCGCGTTGACGGCGTGAACCACTCTTTCAGTTTGTCCATGAACGAGGGCAAGCGGCCGGCAAGTTCGTCGCCGTCCTGACTTTGTTCGCCGGCGTTGGCTTTCGTATGGCCGGTGCCTTGCTTTTTGTCCTGTGCGTCCTGCTCCGGTTTGGCCGGTTTGCTGGGCTTGACCGGACCGGGCTTGGTAGCCGGGTTGCTTGGCTTGGTCTCGGCGGGCTTGGCCGCCGGGCCCCGGGTCGCCTCGGTATTTGGGGCTGCCGGCTGGGCGGCTGGCGCTTGCGCCGCTGGGTCTGCTGCCGGAGTGCTTTGAGCTGAAATCACCGGGGCGGGCGCCGTTGTGGGCACCGGGTCTCCCGTGATCGCCGGAGCCGGAATCGCCGCCGGGTCCACCTGACGCCCCTCCTCAGTGGCCACCTTGGGGGCATCAGGGGTGGGCAGCGCCGTCGGACCGGCCGTTGCATGCGGTGCCAGGTTTCCGAACAGTTCGTCGATGAAGGCCGGATGCCGCGTGAACCCGGAGCTCGCCGCCGCCACCCCGCTGACGCCAAGTCCCATGGCAGCCGCCACTGCAACGCTGACGACGGCGGCACGGTGCTTGCGCTTCCAGCGCCGCTTGCTCAGTTCGTCGTGGGGACCGGCCAACATCGCTGCGAGTTCGGCGTTGGGGGTGGGAGCCGGAAGGCTGGCGTACGAGCCCACGGAAAGCAGTGTTGTCCGAAGATCGGAGTCGCCGTCCAGGTCGGCGTCAAGCAGGAGCTCGTCAACAAGAGCCCTGCGTTCCACATCCTTATATGTCATGACGACACGTATTCCTTTACCACCGAGTGCTCACGGAGCGTGATCAATGCCCGCCGTTGCAGCTGCTTAACTGCTCCGGCCGATTTCCCCATGATGTCGGCAACCTGTTCCACCGTCAGCCCCGCGACAATTCGGAGGGCAAGGACCTCCCGATGGTCCTCTCCCAAGCCGTCCAGAAGCTTCAGGACCTCGCCGGGGCCCAGCAGTTCCATGGCCGCCGATTCGGCAGACTCCGAAGCACGGGTGTCCCGGTCAGCCTCGAACTCGTGCTGCTCAGGAGCCCGGCTTTGCTTCCGATGCTCGTCAACCATGCGGGCGTGCGCCACCGAAAAGACGAAAGTCCGCAGCCCGCTGACGCCACCGCTGAGATCATCAAGCCTGGGCAGGACGGCCAGGAACACGTCCTGGGTGACGGCTTCGGGATCGGGTACACCCTTGGCCGTCAAGTAACCGAGGACCTGGCCCGCATAGGCTTGGTAAACGGCGCTGAACAGTTCCGCGTTATTGCCCTTCAGCGCGTGCAGCGCTTCATCGGTCAATGCGTCGGTCACAGAAGAGACTTTCGATCGGTGGCAGGTCCGCGGCTTACAGCCAAGCTGTGCGCCGTCGATGGGCGCACAACCTCACCTAGGTTATCTGTTCTGCCGGGCGGCCCAAAGGACACCCTGCATGTCTCCCGGAATCTCCGTTGAATCCGGAAACCGCCTCGAGACGAAAGAAGAGCCGAGCTGGAACATGATGGGGGACAAATTCCAGCTCGGCCCTTTCAAAGAGGTAATCGTTGGGGGACGCCAAAGGGTTACGCGGGGTACGAAGTTTTTGAAAAGTTTTTTGGCGGGCGTTTTGGTGGGCTTCTTTGGATGCCTCGGCTTGGCTGTTTGCGGTCCACGGCAGGGTTGTTTGCGGCCCGCGGCGGACCTGTTGGGTATGACTCAGGTGGGCCGGAAGGACCCTGTGGTTCCGATCGTCAGGTACTCCCTCTAGCGAGCCGTCGCCGATGCTGTTGCCCGCGGCCGGGCTTGCTTCCCAAACCTGGCTTCGGGTCGGCTTCCCGGGTCTCCCGCCACAAGGTTCCCGTCGACCAGCAGCCCTCCCGGGTCTCCCGCCCTAAGGTTCCCGTCGACCAGCAGCCCTCCCGGGTCTCCCGCCACAAGGTTCCCGTCGACCAGCAGCCCTCCCGGGTCTCCCGCCACAACGGACCCATTAACAGGTGACCCGTCAGCGTGTTCAGCGGCTGGGTCGCCGGTTCCGGGGAGTGGTGGGGCTGTGGATTGGTAGCGGTGTCCGGTGGGGGTCCTGACCTCCAGACTTCGTGGTCCCTGATCGCTTGGGTTGGTGTTCCAGCCGGGGTTTTCTTTGGTGTGGTTGCAGGCTTCGCACAGCCCTGCGCCGTTGGCCAGGGTGGTCTTTCCACCGGAGTGCCAGGCCAGGACGTGGTCGTAGTGGCGGATGGGCGCGTCGCAGTAAGGTGTGCGGCACGTGTCATCACGGGTCTGGATGAACCTGCGCATCCCCTGCGGGAACAACCTGGCCTTGGAATCAGTGGCCAGCAGCTCATTGGTTCCCGGCGCCGTGTACAGCCGCCGGATCCAGACATCGAAATCCTCGTGAAGGCCTGGGGCATCACCGGCGCCCGGGCCGTCCACGGTTGTTTCCACACCAAGCCCGGCAAACCCGGGTGGCCAGTTGCCGGCCCCTTGCCCGGCACCGGCTGCTTCCCGGCAGTCGCCTACAGTCCTACCGCCGACCGCTTCCCGTCCGGCAAACCCGGCTGACCCGGATGGCCCGGGAGGCCTTTCGGGACCATTGCCGGCCTCCCGCCCGGCACGTGTTGCCGGGTCGCCGCCCGCCACTTGACGGGCGGGTGTGGCCGGGTCGTTGTCGGGGCCGTTCTTGATCAACTCCCGCGCCCAGCCGGCCGGGACGATGCCGTAGCCCTTCAACCTCGCCGGTTCACTATCACCCTGCAACAACGTCCGATCCGTCATCACCACTTCCACGTGCACCCCCGCGACACCACCCGGGGTCCCGGTCAACCGCTCCACCAAAGTATCGGCCATCACCTGCCCCTTGGACCGCGCATCACCGGCAGAGCGGGCCGTCCCCGCGGCCCGGGTCAGCGCCGCGTACGCAGCCACCCCCTGAGCCACCGGCAACAGTGCGGTCAGGTACGTCATCGTGTCCGGCGCAGGACGCAACCCCACGTTCCGCTCATTCACCGCATACGCCGCCCGCCGGGTCACCGAGGCCGGATCCCGCCGATACGACGCAGCCTTCACCGCAGCCACAATCGCCCGGTCACCCCGCCCGTCGAACGTGCCCGTATCCGCGGCCAACTCCTCATCCACCGCGCACCGGTCCTCCACCGACAAACACGCCGTTTCCCGCACCAACAACGTCGCCCGCCACTCATTCAACCGCCCCGTCTCCAACGCAGCCAACGTCCGCGGCATCTCCGTCACGAGTGCTTTCGCCAACCCCAACAACCGGGCCCCCTTGTTCGGGGACTCACGCCGCGCCAACGCCACCTGCGCCCCCACACCCCTACCCCGCTCCGAGGCCGGAACCCCCGCCGCGGCCTGCTCCCGGCGCTGGGCCAGATCAAACGCCACAGCCACCCTCGCCTGCGCCGCCGACACCGCCGACTTCACATCCTCCAAACCCCGCAACTGATCAACCAACGCCCCGCTGTCGCCCGCGGGCTCAAGCGCACCAACAACTGCGATCAAATCCGCAATCGACCAGCCCGCCGCCAAGGAGCGTTCCACACACACATGACCGAAGGCAGCAGCAACCCCGGCAGCGCCACCAACACCACCACCCAACTGCCCCGAAAACCCGTCCATACCCCCACTCTTCCAGCCCAGAAACACCGGAATAAGACCCCGACAGGCCTATGTGGACAGCCGCAAAAGCTCCCCCAGCACTGTTCCTCCACAGCACGGAGTCTTTGAGAGCTCCACTACTCCGGCGCGTCCGTCGGGGCTTCGTAGCCTTCGGGGATCCTAGGAGGCGAAGCGTCCAGCGCGCCAGTGTAGACGCGCGCCGAGGCCGCCAGCAATTCTCTTTCCAAGACCTCCAATGCCTCGGGAAAGCCGGCAAGCTCTATCGTGCCTAGAGTCGTCTTCAACCGGACGCAGCGAACGTAGGGCCCGAGGTACCTGACATCCGGCAAAGGAGGGGAGCCGGCCACGGAGCCCACCTGAACCTCCGAAACCAGGAAGGTGATGAGCCCGTTGTCGGGCGGCCGAAAAGGACTGTTCCGAACAAAGTCCACACTGGGCGGCCGGAACGAAACGAAGCCGCGCTCCCACCCCCGCCAGAGGCCAATTCGGGAACTCTCACCGTGCCGGATCCAGCATTCAAGGCGGCCACGGTGCCGCCACTTGGTGAATCGTCGCCGCGTCAGTAGACCGTCGATCCACGGATGCAGTGTAAAGAAGCCCGCAAGAATTGCTGCGGAGATGGCCGCGGTTGCGGGGTTCCCCCCGAACAGGATCCACAGCAGGAGAAAACCAACAAACTGTATGAGAAACGACACGGATGCCTTGAGATTACGCATCCAAAAAGCGTCAGACTTGGCCACGCCACACCCCATTCCATCGGGTTAAGCGAGCCCACGCCACGTGGCCCCTCACTCCGGCGCGTCCGTCGGGGCTTCGTAGCCTTCGGGGATCCTAGGAGGCGAAGCGTCCAGCGCGCCAGTGTAGACGCGCGCCGAGGCCAACACTGCCCCGGGACCGGAGAGAAATACTCGCAGCCCAATGGCCGTAGTGACCGGAACCTGGTGGAGCCGACGGTTCCCGACCGTGAGCCCGGTGGCGATTTCGCCGCCGTCGTGAGTACCGCCGTCGTGCGTGACGCTGTGGTGGGTAATCCGCTGCCCGGAACCCAGGTCTTCCACCAACTCGACGTAGTTGAACGTGACCGGCGTCGGGAAGCGCATGGTCACAGAGCCGTCGTCGTGGTGTTCCAGCGCTGCTTCAACGGCGCCGGAAAGGCGTCGGTCCAGCTCGGCCTTCCATTCACGCAGCCGGGCCTGGTCCTCCACAGGGATGAGTCCGCGCGTGTCCGGCGGGAGGTTGAGCAGCAGGTTGGCTCCCATGCCAACTGATTGATGGTGGATGGCGAGAAGGTGTTCGGTGGATTTGGGCTCGTCGTCGGGATGCCAGAACCAGCCGCGCCGGAGGGAAACGTCGCACTCCGGCGGAAGGTAGCGGGCAGTGAGAGTTGAACTCGACTCGGTGTATTGGCTGTCAAGGGTCTGATCCACCACGTACTGCACGGGATCCGCAGCCAGCCCGTTCTCGTTGCCCACCCAGCGGATGGTCGGTTGGCCCATGTTGAACACCATGGCGTCGGGCTGGTGGAGACTCGCAACGGCCATGATGCGATCCCAGTCGTAGGACCGGCCCACTGAGCCGGCGCCGTCGAACCAGAGTTCCATGAGCGGTCCGTACCCTGTGCACAACTCGGTGAGCTGCTGGGTGTAGAAGGAGTCGTAGGCCTCCGGATCGTCGTAGCAAGCAGCATTCCGGTCCCAGGGCGAGAGGTACACACCGAAGCCCAAACCGGCAGCAGCACAGGCGTCGGCAACGGAACGCACTACATCGCCGGATCCCCCGCGCCATGGCGAGGCGGCGACGGAGTAGTCCGTGGTCGAGGTAGGCCACAGGCAGAAACCGTCGTGGTGCTTCGCGGTGAGAATCAGGTACCTGGCACCCGCGTCCTTGGCCACGCGGACCCAGCTTCCGGCGTCGAAATCCACAGGGTTGAAGAGAGAAGGAGAAACAGTGCCGTCACTCCATTCCTTGCCCGCGAAAGTGTTGATGCCGAAGTGGATGAAGATGCCGAACTCGAGTTGCTGCCAGCGCAGCTGCGCGGGGCTAGCCTTCATCAGCAGTCAAGGAGGCACCTTCTTCGGTGGCCTTCTCTTTGTAGGACGCCGAGACCCGCCGGTAAACGGGCGTGAGGAAGGCCAGCGCGGCGGCAAGAATCATGATGATGCCGGCCACCAGGAACACCAAAGCTATTCCGCGCGACGTACCCTCGCCCAGAAGCGGTTCCAGCTGCGCAGCGCCTGATTCGGACCGCGCATAGGGAATGATCCAGAACTGGGCAATGGGGGCAATCAGGAAGGCCGTGATCGGCGCTGCCGCTGACTCGAAGGCCATGGCGAACCCGAACACCCTCCCTTGTCGGGGCAACGGAACCACTTGCTGGATGACGGTCTGCTCGGCGGCTTCGACAATGGGCACGAGGGTCAGATAAAGCCAGATCCCAAGAATGTAGAGCCACGGCCACTCGCGGATGGTGAACAGCGCTCCCAGCACACCCATGACGGCCACGGCAATGAGCATGGTCCGCAAGGGATTGGCGCCCAAGCCGAACTTGCCCACCAAGGCACCGCCAATGATGAACCCCGTTGCCGCCACCGCAAAGAACGTCCCCCACAACTCCACGGGGAACATTTCCAGGCCGTACGGATCCATCAGGGCCATGTAGACCCCGCCCACAAAGTTGTTGAACGTGGAGAAGATGATGAGCGCGAACAACCCCGAAATAGCCACTACGGCAGCGTAGGAACCGCGGAGGTCAAAGCTGCCTTTGGCATCGGTGACGGCCGGTTGCAGTTCTTCGGGCATTCGCAACGTGAGGAGATGTACATACGCCAGCGCAGTGAGGACCAAGGCGATCACGATGGTCCAGCCCATGCCCACCAGCCCCACGGACAGGCCGGACAGCACCGACGTGACGATGAACATGAGCCCCTGCACCATGCCAACCAGGCCGTTGGCGTTGGCCCGGCGGTCCGGCTCGATGAGGATGGTCACGGTGGTGGAGAGGGCGATATTTCGCATGTTCTCCACCACGGCACCCACCAGGATGATCAGCGTGAAGGCCCAGAACCAAGGCTGGCCGAGGTCAAGCAAGGATGCAGTGGGAACCAGGAGGAAGACCACCCCGGAGATCGCAAACATCACCAGTGTGAAGGCTGCCGCGAACCGCATCACGGCGAGCTTGCGGTAGCGGTCCACGAACGTCCCGAAGCTGATGCTGGAAACGGCGATCAACAACATGTACGCCCCACCAACCACGCCGGTGGCGATGACGTTGCGGGTCTCCAAGTACACCCAAAACGTCAGGGCAAACCAGAGGTAGCTGGTGGTGATGTTGGCCGCGGCCGTGTTGACCAGGATGCCCATGAAGGTGCGGGATCGCTGGGCCGGGCTACGCAGGGAGAGGTCAACGTTGGCTGTCTGCTCGGTCATTCGTTCCGGCCCCTATGCATGCGAGTGTCCCCCTGGGTGAAAAGCGCGGCATATCCAGCATTGACCGCTCGTCCCGGACGGGTCAAGCCTTTCAGCAAGCGGGTCAAGGGTTTTCCCAGCCATGGCCTGACGCACGATGGAGGCGTAGGCTGGACCCTTCAGTAAGCCACCTGATTATCCGAGTTCCAAGGAGTGATGATGACCCTTCCTCCACAGCACGAACCCGATCCGTTCCCGCCCGAGCCCGGGCCTACGCAGCCACCCACCGAACCGGGGCCTGTACAGCCGCCGCCGGATCCGACGCAACCGTTCCCACCGCCATCGCCCGGCCCGAATCCGGAGCCAGGACCGCTGCCGATTCCGGATCCCGGCCCGGCAACTCCTCCTCCACACCCGGACCCGACCTTCGGAGACCCGCTGCCCGAGTGAGGCGGCGCAAGTGAAGTGCGGCGCACCTGAAGCGCGGCGCGCCTGAAGTGAAGTACGACGGCGGCCGGTCGCCTCACGCGACCAGCCGCCGTCGGGCTTTGATCAAGGGTGGTCGGGGGCCTAAGCCTTCGACGGCACCGCTACGGAGGCACGTTCCACGGCCGGGCACTCGATCTGCAACGCCGTATCGGCGGGCGCTTGGTCCAGGCCGAGCAGGAGACGCACTCCTGCGGCCCCCAATTCGTAGTGCGGCAAGGAAACCGTGGACAGGGGCGGGCGCAGGTGTGCTGCGATGACTTCCTGGTTGTCGAAGCCCACCACGGCAATGTCATCCGGGATGGATAGTCCGTTTTCGCGGAGGCCGTCGTAGAGCCCCATGGCCATCCGGTCGTTGTAGCAATACACGGCCGTGATGTCGTGCTTCAGCAGTTCCTTGGTGGCACCGTAGCCGCCTTCCTGGTCCGGAAAAGCTTCCAGCACCAAGTCCGGGTCAAAGGCTATGCCTGCTGCTTCAAGTGCTTCCTTGTATCCCTCAAGCCTGCCGTCCCGGGCAGGCGCCGGGGTGGTGGCGTTGATGAAGGCAATGCGCCGGTGGCCACCGCGGATCAGGATGTCCGTAGCCGATTGGCCGCCCTGGGCTTCGTTCGGTACCACAGCACGGGCCGAGGTTTCAGGGGAAAAGCAGTTGACCAGCACAAAGTCGGCCTCACGCAGGGTTTCCGGAATGTCCGTGGTCCGGTGGAACCACGTTGAATACAGGATCCCGCGGACCTTGTACTCGAGCATCATGTTGATCGCGTCGTTTTCCAGGTCCAGGTTGCCCTCGGTGTTGGCGATCAGCAGGGCGTACCCGTGCTTCCAGGCCTCGTCCTGGGCTCCGTGGATGATCTGGCCGGCGAAGGGCGTGGTGGCAACGCCGTCTGCCACGAGCCCGATGAACTTGGAGGTGCCGCTGACCAGGGTCTTGGCCATGGCGTTGGGGCGGTAGCCGAGTTGCTGGATGGCGGCCTTGACGCGTTGGCGGGTCTCGTCCGCGATCCGTGCGTTCTTCTTTTTGTTGATGACCAGCGAAACCGTGGCCGTGGAAACGCCGGCCGCTTCGGCTACTTCGCGGAGGGTCACCGGATGTGCGCGGCTTGTTCCGACAGGAGCGTCGGGGGTCGCCGGCGTGCCTGGATCTTTCTCCTGCGAAATCATCTGCCCTCCATCAGGAGTATATCCATCAGCCGGGGCGGTCATCCCTTGCTCGCCCCGCTCTCCAAGCCCTGGATCATGGCCTTGTTCAGGACAAGGAACACCAGGAGCAGCGGCGTGATGGTCACGCAGACGGCGGCGAACGTGGCGGTCCAGTCAACCTTGCCCATGGCGCCGATGTAGTTCTGCAGGCCCAGCGGGATGGTCTTGAGCTCCTCGGACAGGACGAACGTGTTGGCAAAAATGAAGTCGTTCCAAATGAAGATGCTGTTGACCAGCACCACGGTGACCACAGTGTTCAGTGACAGCGGCAACGTGATGAGGCCGAAGATCCGGTACGGTCCGGCGCCGTCCAAGGATGCTGCCTCGTACGTCTCCCGCGGGATGTATTCGAAGAAGGAGGAGAACAGGTAGATGGACATGGGCAGCGCGAAGCCGGCCAGCGGGATGATCATCGATTGGTACGTGTCCAGCAGGTTCACCGCGGAGTAGTCGATGAACAGTGGGACCAGCGCGATCTGGACGGGCACGATGATTCCGATCAGGAACAGTCCACGCACGAACTTGCTCAGCCGGAAACCGAGGACCTGGATGGCGTACGCGGCCATCATGCCGAACAGGACGATCAGCACGTTGGCGCCCATGGTGACGATGAAGCTGTTGAGGATGTTCCGGCCCAGGTCCCCTGTTTCGAAAGCCCGCGCATAGTTGTCCCAGGTCCAGGCACCGGGAAGAGCGAACGGGTCTCCTGTGGCAAAGTCGTGCTCGGTCCGGAGGCTGGTGAGGAAGAGCCATGCCAGGGGGTAGACCTGGACGATCACGATCAGGGAGATCAGGACCCTGGAAAGAGTGCGGTACACGTTGGGCTTCCGGCGGCGGCGCTTGATGACGGGCACCGGGGGCCGGATGGGGGTCCGCGGTGTGGCAGGTGCTGTTTGGGCGATCATGAGTCAGCCTTCCGCTTGAGCATGAACAGGATGAGGCCGACGGCGACGAGGCACTCGATCACGATGAAGACGGAGATGGTGCTGGCATAGCCGAAATCGGTGCTCGTGAAGGCCGTTTTGTACATATAGGTGGTGAGCAATTCGGAGGATTGGCCGGGGCCACCGTTGGTCATGAGGTACGGGATATCAAAGCCGCGCAGGCCGTAGGTAGTGGCCATGATGGTGGTGGTGATCCAGACCGGGCGGATATAGGGGAAACGGATCTTGGTGAAGAGTGTCCATTTGGAGGCGCCATCCAGGACCGCGGCTTCCTCGAGTTCCTTGGGGACGGCGATCAGGGCCGCGTAGATGATCAGCATGTAGAGGCCGGTGAACCTCCAGCCTTCCGGCGCGGAAACGGCCGCCAGCACAGTGTTCACGTCGGAGAGCCAAGCGCGTTCCAAGGAACCGAGTCCGATCCAGTGCAGCAGCTGGTTAAGCAGTCCCACGGGATCTATTGAGTAGATCCGGACAAAGAGGAACGCGATGGCCACGGTGGAGATCACCGCCGGCAGCAGGTAGAGGGTCTTGATGAGTTCCCGGCCCCGGGTCAGCGACGTCAACAGGCTGGCCACCACCAGGGCTCCACCGAGCTGCAGCACCAGGCAGATGGCCAGGTAGATGAGCGCGTTGGCGAAGGAACGCCAGAAGATATCGTCGCCGGTGAGCATCCGGACGTAGTTGGCGAGGCCGACGAACTCCATGTCGCTGATGCCGTTCCAGGAGAAGAAACTCAGGAACAAGGACTGAAGTATCGGGAACAGCACTGCGGCGCCGTACAGGAAAAGTGGCGGGAGCAGGAAGACCAGGACGGATGTCTTTGATCTGTTGGGTAGCATTTCTGGGCCTTTCGGGCGGGGGACCTGCCGATCCCCCGCCGCTGGGATCTACGTGACGAACCGCTTATTTGAAGAACTTGGGTGCGTTCTGCTTGATGGTGTCGTCCATGGTGCTGGTGAACTGCTCAGGAGTGATGTTGCCCTGGACCAGGAGGACGAGTTCCTGCTGGAGCCGGCCGTTGGTGGTGGGGTCCAGCTGGGTGTCCCACGGCATGGCCTGCTTGGAACCGAGGTTGTTGGCTGCGTCCAAGGCCTTCTTGTACAGCGGGGTGGCGTTGGCCGGAACGGCGGTCTGCACGTTGGTGGTGGGCGAGAGTGCTCCCGTTGCCGCATACTCGCTGGGGTACTTCTGCAGCGCGAACTTCAGGAAGTCGCTCACCAGGGGATCGTAGGTTTTGGCGTTGACGGCCATGCCAATGCCCGACGGCGAAACGAACTCGTTCGCGGCCGTCACCGAATTCGCTGTGGTTGGCAGGGTGAAGAAATCCACGTCATCCCGGACAGCCGGATTCAGTTTGTCCGTGGCCAGGCTGGGCAGCTCCCACGTGCCGATGTTGTACATGGCTGCCTGCCCCGAGGTGAATTGGTTCTGCGCGTCCGAGTAGCCCTGGGCAGAGAAGCCGTCCTGGAAGCACTTGGCCTTGCCGAGTTCGGCCATCCAGTTCACGGTCTTCTGTCCGGCGGCGTCCGTGAACTTCGCTTCGCCCTTCTTCAGTTTCTGCACGAAATCCGGTCCGGCCTCACGGAAGGGCTGGTAGGCAACGTAGCGTTCCAGCGGCCACTGGTCCTGGCCGTCGATGGCGATCGGCGTGATGCCGGCCGACCGCAGGGCCGTGCACATGGCCGGAATGTCGTCGAGCGACTTCGGCACGGACACGCCTGCCTTCTCCAGCAGCGCCTTGTTGTACCAGACGAATTCCAGCTCGAACTGGAACGGGATCATGTAGAGGGAGCCGTCATCGAAGCGTTGGTAGTCCAAGGCACCGGGGCGATAGTCGTCGTACAGCCCCAGGGACTTGAGCAGCTTGTCCGCGTCCAGCATCTTGCCCTGCTTGGCCAATTGCTGGGCGAACGGCGTGGCGTCGGTATCGAACAGTTCCGGCAGCTTGTTGGCCGCGGCCAGGGTTTCGAGCTTCTGGATGTAGGACGGGCGATCCGGGGTGGTGATGAGGTTCAGCGAGAACCCGGGGTGGTCCTTGGCGTAGTCATCGGCCAGTTTCTTCATGATGTTGATGACGGCGCCGTCGGCGGGCCTGGACAGCAGCCAGGAAATCTCGCGGGGCTTGATCTCACCAGTTGGATTGACGTCGGCTGGGCTGCTGGCGTTTCCGCCGCCACCACAGGCCGTCAGGGCCAGGGCTGCTGCCGCGGCAACCGCAGCGACTCGTAATAGCTTCTTCATGGGGGCAATCTCCCTTGATTGTTCTGGAGGTTGGGGTGGGGATGGTGTTTCAGTTGTCGATGCGTTGACGGATATCGAGTTCAGTGACGACGGCGGATCCCTCACCGGCGAACAGACCGATGCGCCCCGTCGGGCGGTCATAGAGCCTTGCGCTCAGCGCAACCTGGCGGTCGACGACGGCGACGCACAAGTCGCCGTCGACGATGACCTCAAGCGTGTGCTCGCCCGGGGCGAGGGTGCAGGGGCGCTCCAGTTCGACGTCGTAGGGGACGTCGCCCGAGACGTGCCACTGCGCGTCGCCGGTAACCTCGCGGGGCCAGCGGTCGAAGACCAATCGGTTGCGCTTGGGTTCCAGGCGCAGGACGTAAGACTCGTCGCCGTCGTGGTTTGCGCGAAGCAGGAGCCCGCATTCGGTGGTGTTCGGCGCGATCTCGAAGACGGCTTTCGCGTAGAACTGGCTGGGCAGCTCTTCATCAGAGAGGATGGCTGCGTAGCTGTCAGGGACGTCCAGCGCGGCCGGGATTTGGCTGGAGAGCGAGACCGGCACCTCCTCCCAGAAGCTGTCCACGAGCTCGTCGGCGAAACCGAATCCCAGGGTGCCATCCGGGTTTTGCCGGGCTTCGAGGACGGACATGGTGCCCGCCCACTGCCAGGCGCCGTCGTCGGAATTTCCTTCCTTGCTGGCGATCCAGCCGAAGAAGAAACGGCGGTCCTCGCGGCCTGCGGACTTGGAGGCGTAGAAGGCGCGGCCGTCGATGCTGTCCAGTTCCGGCACTGTCCACGGGCCGTCCGGGCTCTTGGCCATGCGGTACCGCGTGGTGAAGGTCTCGGAGAATTCGGAATAGACCATGTACCACCACTCGCCCCACTGGAAGACGTCGGGGCATTCATGGGTGATGTACCGGCGCGGGTCCCAGAACGGTTCCGTGTAGTCCCAGGTCACGAGGTCGGTGGAAACGCACTGGGCGATGACACCCCGACGACGGTCGGGTCCGGCCGCATGGCGGGCGGCGATCAGCATGCGCCACTGGGACGTGGCCTCATCGCGGAACACGAAAGGGTCGCGCCAGTCGCCGGTCTCGTAGCCTTCGGGTGCGCCGAAAGTGTGCTCCGGGTGCTTGGTCCAGCTCTGCATGCCGTCGCGGCTGATGGCGTGCATGACCAACTGGAGGGGCGCACCGTCCGCACCCAGGTTGCCCGGGTTCTGGCCTGTGTAGAACAGGTGGTGGGTGCCGTCGTCGTCGGTCACCACGCTGCCGGTGTAGGCGTTGAAGTCCGCATCGTCCTCGCTGCCGTGCGGCAAGGCGACTCCGTGGTACTCGAACTGGGTGAGGTCCTTGGTGGTCACGAGGTTCCAGGACGTACCTGGTTTGGGGTCGGTGCGTACGTCGTGGAGGTAGAAGAGCCAGAACTCCCCGTCCTTCTCGAAGGGGATGAGGTCCCCAACCCAGCCATCGCTGGGTTGGAAGAAGACTGAGCGTTTCATCTGCGCTGATGTCCATTCTGCTAAAGCGTTTGATCACCATGAAGTTAGCTCTTGGGTTGGTGATGGTCAAGCGTTTTAGCAAAAGTTATTTTGCCCCGCTAAAAAGCTTGACCAATTCATTCCTTGCCAGCTAGGGTCCTTGCTACCGATGGCACACCCACGCCCCTCGACGCCGAGCGGGCGGAGTGGGTTACAGCCACCGGACGAAGTAACTCCAGCCCCTTTGATGGCGCACTTTGGCGTGCCCGGACGCATCTCCGTGTCCGTACTGCCATCGCGTTCTCAACCAATGAATGCTTGAGAGGAAACCGCTTCATGACGCTCGAATTCTCCCGACGGATAGTCCTGCAAGGCACCGGAGCCGGAGCTTTGGCTCTCTTCATGGGAGGCGCCGCGGCCGGCGCAGCCCAGGCAGTGCCGTCCTTGCGCTCGGTCTACCACATGACGCCACCGACAGGATGGTTGTGCGATCCGCAAAGGCCCGTCTACACCAACGGCGCCTACCAGCTCTACTACCTGCACTCCGGCATCAACAACGGCCAAGGCGGCTGGGACCACGCCACCACCACGGACGGGGTGTCCTTCACCCACCACGGAGCCGTGTTGCCGCTCCAGCCGAACTTCCCGGTGTGGTCGGGCTCCGGCGTGGTGGACACGGCCAACACGGCAGGCTTTGGTGCGGGAGCCGTCGTCGTACTTGCTACCAAGCCAACCGACGGCATCCGCAAGTATCAGGAGCAATACCTGTATTGGTCCACGGACGGCGGGTACACCTTCACTCCCCTGCCGGATCCGGTGATCGTGAACACGGACGGGCGGACGGCCACTACCCAGGCCGAGATCGAGAACGCCGAGTGGTTCCGCGACCCCAAGATCCACTGGGATGCAGCGCGCGGTGAGTGGGTGTGCGTGATCGGGCGGGCCAGGTACGCAGCTTTCTATACGTCTGCGAACCTGCGTGACTGGCAATGGAAGTCCAACTTCGACTATCCCAACCACGCGCTCGGGGGGATCGAGTGTCCGGACCTGTTCGAGATGACGGCCGGCGACGGCACGCGGCATTGGGTGTTCGCAGCGAGCATGGATGCCTACAGTATCGGGCTCCCGATGACCTATGCGTACTGGACAGGCACCTGGAACGGCACGTCCTTCGTGGCCGACAACCTCACCCCGCAATGGCTCGATTGGGGATGGGACTGGTACGCGGCTGTGACGTGGCCGTCCGTGGACGCCCCCGAAACCAAACGGCTGGCCACGGCATGGATGAACAACTGGAAGTACGCCGCCCGCGATGTTCCAACGGATCCGTCGGACAGCTACAACGGGCAGAACTCGATCACCCGGGAGCTCACTTTGGAGCGCCGGGGCGGCGGTTGGTATTCGCTGCTCAGCAGACCAGTGGCCGCCCTGTCCGGGTACGTCACCGCCACCACCACCCTCCCCAACCAGACCGTGAACGGCAGTTTCGTCCTGCCGTGGAGCGGGCGGGCCTATGAGTTGGAACTCGACATTGCCTGGGACGCGGCGGCGAATGTGGGAGTATCCGTGGGGCGCTCAGCGGATGGTTCCCGCCACACGAACATTGGCAAATACGGTGGAGACCTCTACGTGGACCGGGCTCCCTCCGACCTGGCCGGCTACTCCCTGGTGCCGTATACGCGCGCGGCCGCACCGATCGATGCCAACGCCCGATCCGTGCACCTTCGCATCTTCGTGGACACGCAAAGCGTGGAGGTCTTCATCAACTCCGGGCACACTGTGGTTTCGCAGCAGGTCCACTTTGCAGAGGGCGATACGGGGATCTCTTTGTACTCCGACGGCGGCCCCGCGACCTTCACGGGAATCATCATCCGCGAGTTCGGGAACGCGATCTAGCCGGCGGCCCGCTTGACCAACTCGATGATGCGGGCCTCCACCTCGGGAGTGATTTCCGTCAGCGCGAAGGACGTGGCCCACATGGCGCCATCATCGAGATTGGCATTCTCTTCGAAGCCAAGGGTGCAGTAGCGTGCCTTGAACTTGTGCGAGCCCTGGAAGAAGACGATGTTCTTGCCACCCCTGGCGTAGGCCGGCATCCCGTACCAGGTCTTGGGCGACAGGTCCGGCGCATGCTCCTTGACGATCGCGTGGATGCGCTCGGCCATGGCCTGATCGGCAGGGGGCATCTCCGCGATCTTCGCAAGGACATCGGCCTCACCGTTGGCTTTGGCGCCTCCTTTGGCTCGCGAAGACTTCTTGAGTTCCTGCGCACGTTCCTTCATGGCGGCGCGTTCGTCCTCAGTGAAGCCGTCGTAGGACTTGGATTTGTCTGCGGTTCCGGTCTCAGCCACGGCAGGGCCCTTCTCTCAGTGTTGAATGCTGCTTGTCATCCAACGCTAGAGCGGGTGACCCTGCCGCGGCTTCTCCGAAACTGCTCGATCAGGACCGCGGCCCTTTCACCAGCTCCGGCGCTTCGCGGACCGGCGCTGCCGCGTCGCGGACCTTCTTGCCGCGGGCGTAGCCCACGAGTCCCAAGGCCAGGATGCATGCGAGCGTACCCAGGGCAAAGGCTTCGAAGGCGATCTGGGAAACGCCCCAGGTCCCCTCGAAGTCGTACTGGAGCCCGAACAGTACATCCAGAGTCCCCGGGAAGATCGCCACCCACGAACCAACTAGGATCCACGCGAAGCAAATGATGCCGAGGAGGCGGAACCCTGCGTCGGAGACAGGGACCTTGAAAGGGCGGTCAACATCCGGATACTTGCTGCGCAACCTCACGGCCGCGGGAACCGCGAAGAGATAACTGAGCAGGAACGTCGAGATGGCGATGGAGAGCACTACCCCGAACAGTGCACTGCTGGTCCCCGTCAGCTGCATCGCGGCGAGCATGAACAGTGTGGCCACCACGCCCGAGAGCGTGTTGACGCGGATGGGCGTGCCCAGCTTGGGATGGAAGCGTCCAAAGAACCCGCCAAAGAACGAGCCATCGGCTGCGGCCATGGCCTGCATGCGGTCGCTGATGATCATCCAGGCCGCGCCCTGGGACACCAGGACAAAGCAGAACACGACGGCGGAAATGGCCAGCATGGCGTCTGCCGCCGGTCCAAACACGGCATACACAGTGGATACCGCACCGAACAGTCCGCCGATGCCCGTGATCTGGTCCAGCGGCACCACCAGGAGAATGGCCAGGACCGGCAGGAGGTAGCTTGCCGCAGCGATCATGGAGGAACGGGCTACCGAGATGGGCACGTCCTTGGCCGGGTTCTTCATCTCCCCGGCCGCACTGTTACCGGATTCGAATCCAAGGAAGGAGAAGAGCAGCAACGGCGTGACGCCGAGGAAGCCGGCCAACGTGGGAGAGAAGAAGCCGAGGTCCAGCCCATTGAAGCCGTGCTGCAGTCCGTAAACCAGGGTGACGATGATGAAGAAAGTCAGGAACAACACCTTGAGGATCGCCCCGAGCGACGGCAGCCATTTACCGTGTTTCAGGCTGATGATCGCAGACGTCACGGTGATCCAGATGAACACCAGCTTGAAAAGGTAGTCGCCCAGGCTGCCGGCTTCCACGTGGCCCACATACTCTGACCACGTTTCCACGGCCACGAACGCCATGGCCCCGCCCACCCATACCGGCTGAGTCACCCACGTGAAGAGTGAAGTGATGGCGGCAACCACGCGGCCGAAGGCCATTTTGGTCCAGACGTACACACCCCCTTCTTCGGTGAAGGCGCCGCCCGTCTCGGCGAAGATCAGCCCATACGGAACCATGAACGTGACGGCAAGGATGAGGGTCCAGGTGAAGGTCTCTCCGCCAAAGCCGGAAACCTGCCCCAGCACCTCCACGGAGATGACGGCCGCCACCACCAACAAGAGGATGTCGAAGCGGCCCAGGGATTTCTGCAGGTGGTTGCTTTGCTCTTGGGCTAATTGAGTTTGGGCAGTGCCCGTTGGGGCTGCTGATTGGTCCATGATTGGTCCTTTGCTACGGCTTAAGTCTGCTACCGGGAAAGAAAGAGTGGAAAGTACGCCCTTGTTCGATGTCGAAGAGGCGGGAGCGGAGCATCAATTTCATGGGACGGTGTCCCCAGAACGGTGGCAGGATGCTCGCAGATGCTGGCGGGCGTTCCCCAAGCCCCTCGACGCCCTGCCTGGTCTGCTGTCAGACCCAGCGTAAGCTTGTGAGCTACATCACGTAAACCATTGAATCTTGATGCACATCATCTGTTTTTTAGATGAACCTTCCCAAGATGAGGCTGATCAGCCGAACTGGATCCACGTAGTCTTTGGCGCCGTGTAGTTATCGAACGCATGCAACGAAAGGTCGCGGCCGAACCCGGACTGCTTGAAACCGCCAAAGGGCGTGGTGTTCCCCAGGGCGTCAACGGTGTTCACGGACACTGTTCCGGCCAACAATTCGCCGGCCACCCGATGGGCGCGGGAGAGGTCGGAGGTCCACACTGAGGCAGCCAAGCCATAGTCCGTGGCATTGGCCAGCTCTATCGCCTCTCCTTCGGTATCAAAGGGATGCAGCACAGCAACCGGGCCGAAAATTTCCTCGCGGTGAATCTCATGGGCGGCGCTGAGCCCGCCGAGCAGCGTCGGTTCGAGGTACGCGTCAGAGCCCCTGATCTCCCGGCGCTCGCCACCGAACAGCACCTCTCCTTCCTCGCTCCCACGCAGGATCCAGCGTTCGACGTCGTCGGTATGGGCGCTGCTGATCAGGGCACCATTGCCGTCCAGTCCCGCCAGCGGATCCGCCGGGCCGTAGCCGGCAGCGGCGTCGGCGAGCAGCGCCGCAAATTCATCATGGATGCTCCGCTGGACCAAAATGCGGGAGTTGGCCGAACATACCTGGCCCTGGTTATAGAAGGCGCCGAAGGCTGCCTTCGCCGCCGCTGCGGCGAGGTCAGCAGTGTCCGCGAAGATGAGATTGGAGCTCTTCCCACCTGCTTCAAGGCTGAGCCTCTTGAGGTTGCTTTTACCCGAGGCCTCCAAGAGGGTTCGGGAAACCGCAGTGGATCCGGTGAAGGCAAGGGCATCAACGTCCATGTGATGGGCAAGGGCAGCGCCCACTTCCCGCCCAGTGCCGGTGACGACGCTGAGGACACCGTCCGGAATCCCCGCCTCGGCCGCCAGATCCGCCACCCGCAGAACGCTGAGGGAAGTTTGTTCCGCGGGCTTCAGCACTACTGCGTTGCCGGAAGCGAGCGCCGGCGCCAACTTCCACATGGCGATTTCCAGCGGGAAGTTCCAAGGCACAATCGCTGCCACCACCCCCATCGGTTCGCGCGTCACCAAGGCAGTGGCGCCGGATGGCACGGCAGGGAGTTCTCCGCTTTGCTTGTCTGCGGCTTCGGCGTACCACCTCAGAGTGGAGATGGCTCCCGGCACGTCCACGGTGGTTGTTTGCAGGATCGGCTTCCCGCTGTCCAGGGTTTCCAGGAGCGCCAGTTCATCGGCGTGCTCTTCCATGAGCCGGGCGAGCGCCAGCAGCATGCCCTTTCGTTTTTCGGCCCCCAACCTGGACCACGCAGGGAATGATCGCCGGGCAGCAGCAACGGCCTGGTCCACCTCGTCGGATCCGCACGCGGCCAGTTCAGCCAGCACACGGCCATTGATGGGGCTGCTCGTGGGACGCACCCGGGCGCCCTTGGCGGCTGTCCGGCGGCCATCCATGAAGGCCCGGCCGTCAATGGCCAGGCCTTCCGCGCGGCGCCGCCAGTCGGAGGAAATCATGGTGGATGCGGTGTTCATAGGTGGGCTCCTTTGAAGTGGTCTGTCAGTGGTGGGTCAGGTGGTGACTGCTCGACGGCGGTGCAGGCCCCGGCGCGCCAGGCGCAGGGCGGCGGAAGCGCCGATGAGGCAGAGCAGTTCAACGGCAATGAGCGCCAGCATGGTGACGCCGTGGGCGGAAGGGAGCGCGGCGTCCACACGGCCATGGTGGCCGCCGGCGCCCGGTGCCACCAAAAGGACCAAGTGGACGAGCACCATGGCGGCGCCCATGACCAGCAAGTGCCCGGCGGCCCGGCCAGCGGCTTGGTCAGCAGGGAGCGGAACCGTTCTCCCGGCCCTCCCTGCCCACAGCCGCCCCGGCAGCATCGGGCCCAGGCAGGCCAGGCAGGCAATCCCCATGCCGGCCATCCACCATGCCATCGCTCCCGCCGGGCCGAGCGCGGCGGCCACCACGTGGGCCGCGGCACTGCCTGCAGCGGCGGTGCCGACGATGCCCGCCGGGGCGCACCCGGGGAGGAGGCGGGTTCTCTGGTCCATGGTTCTCCTGGCTCTGCGGCGCATTGGGGTCTGGGACTTTACGCCGGGCTTGTGAGGTGGGTAACATCAAAGCGTTGGTTGAACAGTTGTACCATCAAAATTCGACTTCAGGAAGTGTCATGACCCTTCACACCATCCCTTTGGCACCCCTCGGACAAGGCTCCGGGGCACAGCACCCGCTGGAACAGCTCACCGCGGAGGAGATCCAGCGGGCCCGCCACATCCTGTCCGACGCCGGCCTCGTCGCCGACACCACGCGCTTTGCCTACCTCGGGTTGATCGAACCTCCCAAGGCGGCCCTTCGCGAAGGCGCCCCAGGCACCGATCGTCTGGTCCGCGCAATGCTGTGGGACGCCGCCACATCGACGTCCCGTGACGTCCGTGTGTCCCTGACCGCCGGCCAAGTGCTGTCACAGCGCGACCTTGATCCCGCCGTCGACGGTCAACTGCCCGTCCTGTTGGAAGAATTCGAGCTCATCGAGGACATCCTGGCCGTGGACCCGCAGTGGAATGACGCCCTGGCGAGCCGGGACCTGACTCCGCAGCAGGTGCGCGTGGCACCGCTCTCGGCCGGAGTCTTCGAGTATGAGAACGAGGAAGGCAAGCGGCTCCTCCGTGGTCTCGGATTCCGTCAGGACCACCCTGCCGACCACCCCTGGGCGCACCCGATTGATGGCCTGGTGGCGTTCGTCGACGTGGAGAAGCGCCGCGTGGACCATTTGATCGACGACGGCCCGGTGCCGGTCCCGGACGTCAACGGCAACTACACCGAGCCCGCCATCCAGGGTGAACTTCGCACGGACCTCAAACCGATCGAGATCACCCAGCCGGAAGGCCCCAGCTTCACGGTGGAAGGGAACCACCTCTCGTGGGCCGGCTGGGACCTGCGCGTAGGCTTCGATGCCCGTGAAGGGGTGGTCCTGCACCAACTCCACCACACGCACCAAGGCCGCCGGCGACCCATCATCCACCGGGCCTCCATCTCCGAGATGGTGGTCCCCTACGGCGATCCTTCCCCCTACAGGAGCTGGCAGAACTACTTCGATTCCGGCGAATACCTCGTGGGCCGGGACGCCAATTCACTCAAGCTCGGCTGCGATTGCCTGGGCGACATCACCTACATGTCCCCCGTGGTTGCGGACGACTTCGGTAACCCACGGACCATCCACAACGGCATCTGCATCCACGAGGAAGACGCCGGCATCCTCTGGAAGCACACTGATGAGTGGGCCGGTTCAAACGAGGTTCGCCGCAACCGCCGCCTGGTGGTGTCCTTCTTCACCACTGTGGGCAACTACGACTACGGCTTCTACTGGTACCTCTACTTGGACGGCACCATCGAATTCGAGGCCAAAGCCACCGGGATAGTCTTCACAGCCGCCCTTCCGGACAAGGGTTACGCCTACGCTTCGGAGATCGCCCCGGGACTCGGCGCCCCGTATCACCAGCACCTTTTCAGCGCCCGCCTGGACATGGACGTCGACGGCGGCGCCAACCGGGTAGAGGAACTGGACCTCGTACGGCTTCCCAAAGGACCGGGGAACCCGCACGGCAACGCCTTCACGCAGAAGCGGACCATGCTGGCGCGCGAATCCGAGGCTGTCCGCGACGCGGACGGAACCAAGGGCAGGGTCTGGCACATCAGCAACCCGGACTCCCTGAACCACCTTGGCCACCCCGTGGGCTACACGCTCTATCCGGAAGGGAACCCCACGCTGGCCATGGCGGATGATTCGTCCATCGCGTCCAGGGCAGCCTTCGCCCGCCACCACCTCTGGGTCACCCGCCACGACCAGGCCGAGCTGTACGCTGCCGGCGACTTCGTCAACCAGCACCCCGGCGGCGCCGGCCTCCCCGCGTATATCGCCCAGGACCGGGACATCGATGGACAGGACATCGTGGTGTGGCACTCGTTCGGTCTCACGCACTTCCCCCGCCCCGAAGACTGGCCCATCATGCCCGTCGACACCACCGGGTTCACCCTCAAGCCGCACGGCTTCTTCGACCAGAACCCCACGCTGAACGTGCCGTCTTCCGCGGCGGCCCACTGCGGCACCGCCGTCGGGCAGTCCGAGCCAGGCCACTGCGCGCACTGAAGCTGACCGCACCAAGCACCCACTCACCGCCGCGGGACGCGCAGCCGCTCCCGCGGTGGTAGGGTGCACACGGTCCCGGCACTGAAACCCTGAACCCCTGAAGGAGCAGCATGCCCCGCTTGGTCGATCATGATGAACGGCGTCGCTCCATCATCGAAACCACGTGGCGGCTGATCGCAGACGAAGGCATCGAGAACGCCAGCATGCGGGACATCGCCCGGGAGTGCGGCTACGCCGCGCCGGGCGTCCTGGCCCACTACTTCCCGAACAAGGACGCGCTCCTGCTGGCTTCCTATCAACTGATTTGTGAGCGCACCAACGAACGGATCGCTGCGGGGACAGACGGTAAACGTGGGCTGCCTGCTTTGCGGAGACTTTGCCTGGAGATCATCCCTGCCGACCCGATCACCGTGGTGGAAGCGCGCGTGGCCGTATCTTTTTGGCAGCGCGCCCAGACGGAGAACGCGCTGCGCGCCGTGGGGCGCGAAGCGTTGCTTCATTGGCGTGGCCTGATACTGGATTTCCTTGCCCAGGCAGAGTACGACGGCGGGTGCGCGCCTTTGGTGGACCCGGACGCGGTTGCCGATGAGCTGCTGAACATCATGATGGGCCTTCACGTCACATCGATGCTGGACCCCGACGCCGTATCCGGGTCCAGGCAACGGCACCTGATGGAGCGTGCACTGGCGAGGCTTGCCTAGCCCTGGTTCCGCGCCTCCGGGACCTTGGCCGCAGCTATCTGATGCCGAACAGCCTGCGCGACGGCACGGACGCGCGCCGTCGGGCGATGCGACTTCAGGTGGGCCAGGACGGTTTTCAGTTCCGGAACGTCGTCTCGGATTTCGACGGCGGCCAGCTTGCCGCCGTCGTACGTCAAGTGGTGCTGGGGGCGCTGGTGGAGGATTGAATACCCCAAACCCCTGGCCACGAACGTCCGGACCGTTTCGTAGCTGGCCGAGCGGAACCTGACCTCCGGCTCCCGTCCGCCAAGCCGGGCAATGGCGAGCATGAGATCCCGGGTGTGGGGCATGTCCAGCAGGACGATCGACTCTTCGGCGAGCGCGGACAACTGGACCTTCTTGGAGCGTGCCAGCTTGTGGTCCGGCGGCAGCGCCACGTAGGGCCGGACGGTATCCACCACCGAGCGCGAGAGGGCTTCCGGAAGGTCAAGGTCGTAACACAGTGCCAGGTCGGCCTGCCCTGTGAGCAGCGCACTGATGCACCCCGGGGTGTCCGTTTCGATCACCGCAACTTCCAGGGACGGATGGTCCTCCCGGAGCTTGGTGAGCACGCCCGGCAGCAGGAACGGGGCCAACGTGCTGAAGCAGGCAATCCGGATGCGTCCGGTGACGCTTTGGTGTTCACCGCGGGCGTGGTCGATGCTTTCCTCCACTTGCGCAAGGATTGCCTGGGCATCGCGCACGAATAACTCCCCCGCAGGGGTCAGTACCAGTCCCTTGGAGCGCTGCCTGATAAAAAACTGCGTTCCCACGTGGCGTTCCAACTGCGCGATCGCTGCCGACACGGCCGACTGGGCCACGTTGAGCCGGAGGGCCGCGCCCGTCATGGACAGTTGGGCGGCGGCCTCAACAAAATATCGCAATTGCGTCAGGGTGACATCCATGGCAAGAGACTACCTTGCTTCATCAGAAATACCGATGAAATCGTTCGGAAAGAACTGTTGGACAGATTTGATGGGTCGCAGGAAGCTGAAGGATACGACCACCCGTCACCTACAGGACCGAAAGGCAGTTCACGTGAAGCACCAGCGCATTCGCACCTTCAATACCAAGGACACCTACCCCGAGCAGAACCTCGACAACGACCTTTGCCAGGCAGTGGTCGCCAATGGCGTGGTCTACCTCAGGGGCCAGATCGGCCAGGACCTGGACACCCGCGAATCAGTGGGGATCGGCGACGTCGAGGCGCAAACCGAGAAAGCCATGGCCAACATCGACATGCTTCTCAAGGAGGCGGGCAGCAGCCTGGAGGACATCGTGAAGGTCACGGTCTACCTCATTGACCCGCGCTACCGCGAGACGGTCTACCGGACCATGGGGCGCTGGTTGAAGGGCGTGTTCCCGGTCTCCACCGGCATTGTGGTGCAGGCCCTCGCACGCCCGGAATGGCTCGTTGAAATCGATGCAACTGCAGTGCTCTCCGCGGAGGGCCAACAGTGACCTTCAGTATTGCCGCCACCGACGGGCAGGGCAGGTTCGGCTTGGCGGTTTCCTCCTCCTCCCCTGCCGTTGCAGCGCGCTGCGCCCATTTGCGGGATGGCGTGGGGGCTGTCAGCTCGCAAAACATCACCGATCCGCGCCTGGGCCTTGCGCTTCTCGACCGGCTGCAGGCCGGCCGCTCTGCGCAAGAGGCGATTGACGCCGTCGTCCATGCAACCCCGAATGTGGACTACCGGCAACTGGTGGTCCTCGACGCCCGTGGCGGAGCTGCCGTGTTCAGCGGCAAGCACACCCTGGGTGTCTTCGGCGAAGGACGCGGGCCTTCCAGCGTTTCCGCGGGAAACATGCTTGCGGACCCGGCGGTTGCCCAGTCGCTGTGCGATGCGTTTGAAGCCTCCACCGGGGAGCTCGAACGGCGGCTGCTCGGTGCGCTCGAAGCCGCAGAAGCCGCCGGCGGGGAGGTTGGACCGGTACGGTCTGCTGGGATCTCGGTGGTGTCCGGCCACGGCTGGCGTGACACAGACCTCCGGGTCGATTGGCACGATGATCCCATTGCGGAACTTGGGCGCCTCCTGGAGGTATGGCTGCCACAACGGCAGGACTACGTGGTGCGTGGGCTCGATCCCGCGGCCTCGGTGGGTTACGGGGTGCCTGGCGATGACCGCTGACACCACGCCCATGGCGCCAGCGGTGCGGCGCGCTCACGTCCTGGAATTGGTGGCTTCCCAGCAAGCCGCCTTGGTGCGGCTCTCGGAGACGCTCCATGCCAACCCGGAACTTGGCTGGCAGGAACACCGCGCCGCCGAGTGGACGGCCGAATTCCTTGAACGGCAGGGTTTTGAGGTGGAGCGCGGTTATCTGGGATTCCCGACGGCGGTCCGGGCGGTTTTCGGTTCCGGCTCGCGCCGGGTGGGACTCATGGCGGAATACGACGCCCTGCCCGGGCTGGGCCATGCCTGCGGCCACAACATCATCACCGCCATCTCGTGTGGCGCGGCTGTTGCACTGTCCCGGTTCGCGGACGAGCAGGACCTCACTGTGGAGGTGTACGGCACGCCCGCTGAAGAAGGCGGGGGCGGAAAGATCGAGTTGCTCAAGAAGGGCGCCTTTGCCAGCCTGGACCTGGCCATGATGGCCCATCCCAGCCCCGTGGATTCCGCGGAGGCCCGGCCCTTTGCCGTTGCCCACAGCCACGTGGAATACCGTGGGAAGTCCGCCCACGCGGCGGCCTACCCGGACCAGGGCGTCAACGCCAACGATGCTTTCGTCGTGGCCCAGGTGGCCTTGGGCCTCCTGCGCCAGCAACTGCCCGCAGGAACCAGAGTGCACGGCATCCAAACGCGCGGTGGCGAAGCTCCCAATGCGATTCCTGAGAAGACCGAAGGGCGCTGGTACGTGAGGGCGGAATCATTGGCCCAGCTCGAACAGCTCGAAGAGCGGGTCAACCGGTGCTTCGAAGCCGGTGCCCTTGCCGCCGGTTGCGAGCTTGAGATCACGCCGGAATCGGAACCCTATTCGGAGTTCCGCACCGAGCGGCGTGCACTCGAGCTGTACGTCAAGCACGCGGAGTCCTTGGGTCGGGACTTCAACGTTCCTCCGGAGCAGGCCACCATGAACCGGGCCTCGACCGACATGGGCAACGTTTCCCAGATTGTTCCCGCCATCCACCCTTACATCGGACTGGGCTGCTTTCCCGCCGCCAACCACCAGCCGGAGTTCGCCGCGCACTGCATCGGCGATGCCGCCAACCAAGCCATCCACGACGGTGCCGCAGCCTTGGCGCTCACGGCACTGGACTACCTGGCGGAGTAGCCGGACCCTACATTCAAGGAACAGGACCATGACAGACCTACCTTCTTCTCCCGCGCCCACAACCCGCCGGGAACACGACAGCCTCGGGGACCGCGATGTCCCCGAGGCTGTCTATTGGGGAATCAGCACGCTGCGGGCGGTGGAGAACTTCCCTGTCAGCGGGCGTCCCATCGGCTCGCTGCGTTCGCTCGTCCGGGCGCTCGGCGCGGTGAAACGCGCCGCCGCCCGGGCCAATGAAAGCCTGGGCCTGCTGGAACCGGACAAATCCGCCGCCATTCAGGCGGCCGCAGGCGAAGTGATGGGTGGACGCTGGGACGATCAATTCGTGGTGGACGCAATCCAGGGCGGCGCCGGAACTAGCACCAACATGAACGCCAACGAGGTCATCGCCAACCGGGCCCTGGAGCTCTTGGGACGCGGCAAGGGGGACTACTCCGCCCTGCATCCGATCGACGACGTCAACCGCAGTCAGTCCACCAACGACGTGTACCCGACCGCCGTCAAGATCGCCTTGCAACTGGACCTGGCAAAGCTGTGTGCCGAGCACAGCCTGCTCATCGAGTCGTTCCAAGCAAAGGCAACTGAGTTCACCGGCATCGTCAAGGTGGGCCGAACGCAGCTGCAGGATGCCGTACCGATGTCCTTGGGCCAGGAATTCGGCGCCTTCGCGGAAACCCTGCGCGAGGACAGGCACCGTCTCCTGGAACTCTTGCCGCATTTGGCCGAGTCGAACCTGGGGGCCACGGCCATCGGGACGGGCATCACGGCTCCGTCGGGCTACCGGGAAGCCGTGATCAGGGAGCTTGCGTCCATCACGGACTTGCCGCTGGCCTCCGCAAGCAACCTGGTGGAAGCAACCAGCGATACCGGCGTCTTCCTGCTCGTCTCCGGAGTGCTCAAGCGGGCGGCAGTGAAGCTCTCCAAGATCTGCAACGATCTCCGCTTGCTCTCTTCCGGCCCGCAGGCTGGCTTCGCAGAGATCTTCCTGCCGGCGGTACAGGCCGGCTCGTCCATCATGCCGGGCAAGGTGAATCCGGTGATTCCCGAAATGGTGAACCAGGTGGCTTTCCGCGTGGTGGGGGCGGACGCGACGGTCACCATGGCAGTTGAGGCGGGCCAACTCCAGCTCAATGCCTTTGAACCCGTCATGGCCGATTCCCTGCTGGAGTCCCTCGCTTGGCTCACAGTGGCCTGCAGGCAGCTGAGGACCCACTGCGTGGATGGCATCACTGCCAACGTCCCCATGTTGCAGCAGCGCATGCTCGGCTCCATCAGCGTTGTGACGGGACTGGCACCCTTGCTGGGCTACGCCGCGGCGGCTGAGCTTGCCAAGGAGGCACTGGCGTCAGGCCGGGGCATCGCTGAGCTGGTGCTCGAACGAGGGCTGCTGGACCGGCAGCAGGCAGAGACGGTCCTCTCCGCGGCGGCGCTGGCCGGCCTCGGCTGAAGCGGGCCTCATGCCAAAGAGGGACCATGCCCGGTGGGCATGGTCCCTCTTTGTTGGTCCGTTCTTTGGTTGCTCGGCGGTCAGACCCCCACGGGTTGCGCTGCTTGCTGGTCATGCTGCAGGTAGCTCCGCTGGATGGTGATCTGGTCAGCTACGTATTTGGCGTCGTGCCAGACACCCCAGATAAAACTCGATCCACGGCGGGACTGCCACGGCAAGCCAAGGAAGTAGATCCCCGGTTCACTGGACACGCCGCGTTGCTGCACAGGACGGCCCCGCTCATCGAAGGCTTCCACGTTCAGCCAGCTGTAGTCCTGAACGAACCCGGTGGCCCAGATGATGCTGGTAACCCCGGAGGCAGCCAGGTCGAGTTCACGGACCGGGTTACTGAGGCATTCCGGGTCCGGACGAAGGACGCGGGCCCCGGGCTCCTCGGGGAGGTCCAGGCCGTTGCGCTCCACGTACTCGTCGGCCTCGTCGAGCAGTCGCAAGTAGTTTGCATCGCCGTTGGCGATGTTGTCCTGCAGGTCGCCCGCAAAACGCATGGTCCCGGCGTCGAACGCTTCTGTACGCCCCACCAGGGTGATGCCTTCTTCGGCGAGTTCGCGGAAGTCGACCGTGTGGCCGCCGTCGGCCCCGCTCACGGCGATGGTGACGTGCTCGGCACCCTGGGGAGGAGTGGACGCATCCCAGAGGCCGAGGACTCCCAGCCACCAACAGAAATCGCGGCCGCGGTAGCTCCGCGGGGGCCGGTCGTGAGGACCGACGGAAAGGAAGACCTGGCGGCCGGAACGCTGGATTTCGGCAGCGATCTGCACGCCTGAAGACCCTGCGCCAACCACCAGGACGGCGCCTTCGGGCAACTGGCCCGGGTTTCGGTACAGGCTTGAGTGCAGCTGCTCCAGCCCCGAAGATTCAGGCACGACGGCGGGAATCACCGGACGCTGGAACGGCCCCGTTGCCGCTACCACGTAACGCGCGTTATAGTCGCCGTCGCTGGTCTGGACGTGGAAACCGGGGGCGCCTGCATTCCTGCGGACCGAGGTTACCTCCACACCGCAGCGGATGGGCGCGCCGATCATCCCGGCGTAGGCCACAAAGTAGTCGGCTACCTGTTCCTTGGAGGCGAAGGCTCCAGGTTCAATGCCATTGAATTCCATTCCCGGAAAACGGTCGTGCCATGCCGGGCCGTTTGCCACCAGCGAATCCCAACGCATGGAGCGCCAGCGCTCCGCGATCCGGTGGCGTTCCAGGACCACGTGGTGGATCCCTTGATTGGTCAGATGCTCGCTCATCGCTACGCCGGCCTGCCCGGCGCCGACGACGAGAACCTCAACCTCTTGCCTTGTCATGCGATCTCCTCTGCTTCAGTTCGGCTGTTGATCCATTTTCAGGCGGGCCAAGTGCATCTGCATAGCACATAAAACAGCGCAATCACATCGGAAATATCGATGCAACAAGGAGGTCGCGGCAGCGAAAGCGGCGGGCCACCCCGGCTCCTTTCGAAGCCGAGGCGACCCGCCGCCGCCGTCGTGCCTGTTGGTAACTGCTAGAGGTTCTCCACCAGCGAGACGTCGCGGACCGCGCCCTTGTCTGCGGACAGTGCCATCGCGGCGTAGGCGCGGAGGGCCGGCGAGACCTGGCGGTCACGGTTCTTGGGCTTGAAACCGCCGTTGACCAGGAGCTTCTCGCGGCGCTCGGCAAGGATCTCGTCGGAGACCTTCAACTGCAGGGAGCGCTGCGTGATGTCGATGCTGATGATGTCGCCGTTCTCCACCAGGGCGATCTCGCCGCCGGAAGCAGCTTCCGGGGAGATGTGCCCGATGGACAGGCCGGAGGTGCCACCGGAGAAGCGGCCGTCCGTGATGAGGGCGCACTTCTTGCCCAGGCCGCGGCCCTTGAGGAAGGACGTGGGGTAGAGCATTTCCTGCATGCCCGGACCGCCGCGGGGGCCTTCGTAGCGGATGACCACCACGTCGCCTTCCTTGACGGTCTTGTTGAGGATCATTTCCACGGCTTCGTCCTGCGACTCGCACACGATGGCCGGGCCTTCGAACTTCCAGATGGACTCGTCCACACCGGCGGTCTTCACCACGGCGCCGTCCACGGCGATGTTGCCGCGCAGCACGGCCAGGCCGCCGTCCTTGGAGTAGGCGTGCTCCACGGAGCGGATGCAGCCACCCTCGGCGTCGGTGTCCAGGGAGGTCCAGACGTTCGACTGCGAGAACGCGGTGGAGGAACGGACACCGCCAGGGGCTGCGTGCCACAGTGCTTGGGCTTCGTCGGTGGCCTTGCCGCCGCGGATGTCCCAGTCGTCCAGCCAGCCGTCAAGGTCGGTGGAGTGCACGGAGTGGACGTTCTTGTGGAGGAGGCCGCCGCGGTTCAGCTCACCCAGGAGCGCGGGGATGCCACCGGCGCGGTGCACGTCCTCCATGTAGTAGGTCTTGTCCTTGGCAACGTTCGGGGCCACCTTTGCCAGGCAGGGCACCTGACGGGACTTGGCGTCCATTTCGGCCAGGCCGTATTCCACGCCGGCTTCCTGGGCCGCGGCCAGCAGGTGCAGGATGGTGTTGGTGGAGCCGCCCATGGAGATATCCAGGGCCATGGCGTTGTCAAAGGCCTCGGCGGTGGCGATGGAGCGCGGCAGCACCGAGTCGTCGTCGCCTTCGTAGTACCGCTTGACGAGTTCGACGATCGTGGCGCCGGCCTTTTCGTACAGCGCCTTGCGGGCGGTGTGGGTCGCGAGCACGGAGCCGTTGCCCGGCAGCGCGAGGCCGATCGCTTCGGCAAGGCAGTTCATGGAGTTGGCGGTGAACATGCCGGAGCAGGAACCACACGTGGGGCAGGCATTCTCTTCGATGAGGTTGATGTCCTCGTCGGAGATGGATTCGTCCACGGCGTCGGCGATCGCGTTCACCAAGTCCAGGGAGCGCACGGAACCGTCGCTCAGCGTCACGCGGCCGGCTTCCATGGGGCCACCGGACACGAAGACCACGGGGATGTTCAGGCGCAGCGCGGCCATGAGCATGCCCGGGGTGATCTTGTCGCAGTTGGAGATGCACACCAAGGCGTCGGCACAGTGGGCGTTGACCATGTACTCCACCGAGTCCGCGATCAGGTCGCGGGACGGCAGCGAGTAGAGCATGCCTGAGTGGCCCATGGCGATGCCGTCATCCACGGCGATGGTGTTGAATTCACGCGGCACGGCGCCGGCAGCCAGGATCGCGTCGGAAACGATCCGGCCTACCGGGGCAAGGTGGGTGTGGCCGGGGACGAACTCGGTGAAGGAGTTGGCCACGGCGATGATCGGCTTGCCGATGTCGGAATTGGCGACGCCGGAGGCGCGCAGCAGTGCGCGGGCGCCGGCCATGTTGCGACCATGGGTGACAGTTTTTGAACGTAGTGCAGGCATGAATACCATCCTGCTGCCTCGGGACCCGGTGCAGAAGACGGCCTTGATACTAGTAGTAGGAGTACCAGAGTAATAGTATTTATGGGTGCACGATTCGGAGAGACGCAAAGAACTCGGCCTCTTCCTCAGGGCCCGGCGGGACCAGGCCCTCCGATCCGAATACGGGCTACCCCCCATATCCCGGAAACGCGAGCGCGGCCTGCGCCGCGAAGAAGTCGCCTTCCTCTCCGGCGTGAGCGTCACCTGGTACACGTGGCTTGAGCAGGGGCGGGACATTTCGCCGTCGCGGCAAGTACTCGAGGCGATCGCGCGGGCGTTGCACTTGTCCGATACCGGGCTGGCTTATGTGTTGTCCCTGGGCGGCTATGCCTCCTCGGTTTCAACCGCGCCCGTTGCCGGCAGCGCTCCCCCGCACGTGCAACGCCTGCTCGATGCCCTGGACCCGAACCCTTCGTATGCGCTCTCCCCCGACTGGGGAGTTGCCGGGTGGAACAAGGCCTACGCCGCCTTGTACCCGAACATCGCCAACGTCCCCGCCGAGGACCGGAATCTGTTGTGGCTCGTCTTCACGGATCCGTACATCCGCGATCTGCTCCCGGACTGGGATGTCACCAGCCGCCGCTTCCTCGCGGAGTTCCGCGCAGAAACCGGCCAGCGCCTGGGCGATCCGGACGTGAAATTCCAGGTGGAACGGCTCAAGGAAGCCAGCCCGGAGTTCCAGGAAAGCTGGGACCAGTACGACATCCTCGGTTTCGAATCCCGCGAGCGCCAATTCCACCACCCGGCCGTGGGCGTGTTGCACCTGGAGCACCACCAGGTTTCGCCATCGGACCGGCCGGACCTGCACCTTGTGGTGTACACGCCGGCGCCGGACAGCGGCGCGGAAGAACAGATCGCGCGGCTGATGGAGCTGGGATCCTAGGGTTGCTCCTCCGCAGGCTTAGCGCTGCCCGATCGGGCTGATGGCCAGTTCGTCGATGCGCACATGTGGCGGGCTGTCGAGGATGAAGCGCACGGCCCTGGCCACATCCCCGGCGCCAAGCATCTGCGAGCGCTGTTCGGCGTCCGGCACTTCGGGGCGCATGGCCAGGAAATCGGTGTCCACGTCCCCCGGGCATAGATGGCAGACCTTGATGCCGTTGGTGCCTTCCTGGTCATTGATGGACGCGACCAGCGCGGACAGTCCGGTCTTGCTGCTCATGTAGGCCACGCCGGAACCGGGCGAGAACCGCCAGGCGGCACGAGAGGACACCACCACGATGTTCCCGGAGCCTTCGGCCCGCATGCCGGGGAGCACCAGGTGGATGGCCCGGGCGACGCTTGTGAGGTTGGTGTCCACGATGTCCGCGAAGTCATCCATCGATTGGTCCGCCCACGTTCGGTTGGGCGCGTTGAGGCCGGCGGCAAGTACGACGGCGGTCACCGGGCCCCAGTGTTCCTCGATCCTTGAGTGCGCCCCGGCCAACGATTCAGAGTTCCTGGCGTCCGCCACCACGTCCAGGGCTTCGCCACCGGCGAGCGCGATGAGGCGTGTGGTTTCGGCAACGGCGTCGTGGCGGCGGCCGGTGACTGCTACCCGCCAGCCGGCTTCGGCCGCCTCCACAGCGGCAGCCCTGCCCATGCCGCTTCCGCCACCGATGATCCAGAGTGTGCCAGCCATGAATCCCAACTCCAACTTTTAATAGTCATATCTTTGGAACTCATCGTATGCTATTCATATGACTAATGCAGCAGAAGTTCAGTGGGGAATCGAAGGCCGCGTGGTGGTGGTGACGGGAGCGGCCCAGGGCATTGGCCGCGTTATTGCAGAGAGCTTCGCACGCAACGGAGCCAAGGTTGCCGCCCTGGATATCTCGCGAGAAGGCGTCGAGGCGGTAGCCGCCGAACTGACCAAGGCTGGCGCCGCCGTCGTCGGCCTTGCCTGCGACGTCACCAACAGCGCTTCGGTGCAGGAAGCTGTGGAACGGGCTGCCGGGCACTTCGGCGGGATCGACATTCTGGTCAACAACGCGGGAATCAACGTTGAAGGCACGGTGGAGGAGCTTGAGGACACGGCGTGGCAACGCTGCTTCGATGTCAACGTCACCGGCGTGGCACGCATGTGCAAAGCAGCCATTCCCTATCTCAAGGAGAGCGGCCACGGCCGGGTGATCAACGCGGCGTCGTTCGCTGCGATTGTGCCCAGCATCGGCAGCGCCGCCTACGCGGCATCCAAGGCCGCCGTCGTGCAGTTCACCAAGGTACTCGCCGGAGAACTGGGGCCGTGGAACGTCACCGTCAACGCCTATGCTCCCGGAATGATCCCCACCGGCATGAACGGCTTCGCCACCATGCCACAGGATGCGCAGGACCGCTTGCTGGACACACTGACGCTGCGGAAGTGGGGCGAGCCCCGGGAGGTGGCCGATCTCCTGCTGTTCCTCGCCAGCGACGCTTCGCGGTACATCACGGGAACCCTGATCGATGTCAGCGGAGGAAAGCTCGCCACGCAGATCCCGTCCAAGGCCTACGACGCCATGGACGCCCGCCCGTGACGGAGCGGCCGCGCCCCTTGCCGGGACTGCACGACCAGGTCCTGGACAGTTTGGGGAAGGACATCTGCTCCGGCGTGCGGGCGCCGGGGAGCACCCTGACCCTGGAGGAACTGGAACGAACACACGGCGTCTCGCGGTCGGTGGCCCGGGAAACGGTGCGTGTCCTGGAATCCATGCAGTTGGTGGTTTCGCGCCGAAGGGTGGGGATCAAGGTGTTGGATCCGGACCAGTGGAACCTGTTCGAGCCACGGATCATCCGCTGGCGGATGCAATCACCGCAACGGCCAGAGCAACTGGCAGCACTCGTTGGACTGCGCCTCGCCGTGGAACCCGAGTCCGCACGCCTCGCCGCCTTGAACGCCTCGCCCGGCCAGGCGGCGGAACTGGTGGCGTTGGCTGGACGCATGTGGGCCGCCGGCGAAGAAGGCAACCTGCAGGCGTTCCTGGAACTCGACGTCCAGTACCACGCGCTCATGCTCGAGTGCTCGGGCAATCCGATGTTCGTCCAGCTGCAGGGGCTCATCAGCGAGTTCCTTGAGGGTTGGCATGCCGGCGGGCTTGGCCCCGGCCATCCGCACCCCGTGGCCCTGCAACTCCACGCGGAGGTGGCCACTGCCGTCCAGCGCCGCGAACCGGAAGCCGCCTTCACCACCATGCGGAACCTGCTCACCCGCAGCGCCGACGAAGCCAGCTGACGGCGCGTCCCGCCGTCGAACCCTACGTGCGCGCCTTGCGGCCCGCCCATACCAGCGTTGCCACCCACACCAAGGCGGCGAGTGCGGCGTACCCGGCCGTGATGGCGGGAAGGCTGAGGCTCCGGCTCAGCTGCCCGGCCACGAGGCTGGGCAGCGCCGAACCTGTGTAGGAGATCGCATAGATCACCGCCAGGAGTCCGGCGCGTTCTTTGGGGAGGGCATGGGGCAGGAGCGTGTTCATGCTGCCCGAGGTGGCGATGCCCATGCCGACGCCGCCCACCACCCCGGCGCCGATGAAGAGTGCCAGGATCCCCGCCGTGCTGGCGAACGCCAGGCCTGCGCCCGCTGCGGCAACCAAGGCCATCCCCCACCGCTGGGCCGTTGCGGGACCCAGCCGCCCGGCGATGAACCCACCGAGGAAGCCTGGCGCCATGTAGGAGGCAAACACGGCCGCGGCGATGATGGGGCTGTGCGAGCCGAGGTTGTCGGCCGCAAGGGAGGGCCCGAACGAGTTGAAGTAGCCGCCGAAGGCCCAGGTAGCCACGAAAACGCCTGACGCGAGGGGCAGATGCGGTTTAGCGGCGGCGGGTACGGCCAGGTTGGGCACCAGCGAACGCCAGGCACCACCCACGCGCTGCACCGTTTCCGGCCGCGTGGCCAGTGCGATGGCACAGGCGGTGAGGACCAGCGCGAAGACACAGAAGGTGAACTGCCGGGGCGCGGGAGCGAACTCCACCAAAACGCCGGAAAGAAACACGCCGGCGGAGAGCCCCACCGTGGCACCCGCCGTCGTGACAGCGGCCACGAGCCATCTGGGCCGCCGCGGCGCGGTATCCACGACGTAGGCGCCGATGGCACTCGACGCGACGCCGGCGGCGAGGCCCTGGAGGGAGCGGCCAAGCAGGAGGGGCAGGAAGCTGTGGACCCACAACAAGGTGACGCAGCCGAGGAAGGCGAGCGTCAGCGCCGCAATCGACACCGGGCGGCGACCGAAATGGTTGGAGAGCCGGCCGAGGAAGAGCAGGGCAAAGACCGCGCAGCAGAAATAGGCAACGGCCACCAGCGAGAATTGGTCGTTCGTGAGGCCGTCCGCAACCCGGTAAGTGTCGTACAAGGGGATGACGGCGGCACCGGCGGCGAAGACGCTGACGAAGGACACGGTTGCGGCCATGAAGCCGCGGCCGTCCTTGGTGGGTGCGCTTGCTGTGGTGCGCGAGGCGGTCGGGGCGCTCACTGGGCGGTGGGGAATTCGGTGGACATGCCTTCAACGCTACGGTGGCATCCCGCGCGCAGGGAGTCACTGGCGTTACCCCTACCACCAACCCCCCTTTGACGTTGCGCAGGTCACGTTCTATGATTTATGAATCGATTCAAGATGTAACCCTCCTCACGCTGCGTAAGCGGGGAAGATTTCTTGTTCCTTGCCAATGACGGACAAAGGAGACTCACGAATGAGCGTCATACACCGACGGGACATCCAGCCCACGCTCGAGACCGCCCCTCTCGACAATGGACCAGGCCGGAAAGACCCCAAGAAAGCCGCCATGAGCGGTTGGATTGGAAGCGCACTCGAGTACTACGACTTCGCCCTGTACTCGTTGGCCGCGACACTTCTGTTCCCCACGATCTTCTTCCCCAGCGAAAACCCCACCGTGGGCATCATCGCTTCCCTGGCCACCTACGCCGTGGGCTACGTTTCCCGGCCGATCGGCGCAGTGGTCCTGGGAGCCTACGGCGACAAGCATGGACGCAAGAAGGTCCTTGTGTTTGCCATGCTGCTCATGGGCTTCGCCACCTTCGCCGTCGGCCTCCTGCCGACGTATGGACAGGTAGGACTCCTGGCTCCCGTACTGCTGGTGATCCTCCGCCTCATCCAGGGCTTCGCCGTGGCAGGCGAGCTTGGCGGGGCCAGCGCCATGATCGTGGAGCACTCCCCCGATGCACGCCGCGGCTTCTTTGCCAGCTTCAGCCTGCAGGGCACCCAGGTTGGTTCCATCCTGGCCACGGCCGTCCTGATCCCGCTCGCTTCCCTGCTTCCCGATGACCAGTTCCACTCATGGGGTTGGCGCATCCCGTTCCTGCTGAGCGCCGTAGTGATCCTGGCCGGCTACATCATCCGCCGGCGCGTCACGGAACCACCCGCTTACCTGGCACAGTCCGAGGCGTCCCTGACCGGGAAAACACAGGCCAAGCGCCGCTTCCCGCTGTTCGATCTTCTGCGCACCCACCCGTGGGTCCTGGTCCGCTGCATCGCCATGACCTTCACCAACGTCATCGGCATGGCCACCCTCATCTTCGGTGTCTCCTTCGCCACCCAAAAGGGCTACGGCATCGGCTTCACCAGCAGCGAGTTCCTCTGGGTCACCATGGCTGCCAACGTTGCGGCCGTCATCACCATCCCGGTCTTCGGCGCCCTGTCCGACCGCATGGGCCGGCGGACGCTCATGGTTGCCGGTGGCATTGTGGGTGGCCTGCTGACCATGGGCTACCTGTACGCGATCCAGCTGGGCAGCCTGCCCTTGGTGTTCGTGTGCGTCGTGATCGTCCAGGGCATCTTCTTCCAGATGTGGAACGGCACCTTCGCCACGTTCTTCCAGGAGCAGTTCCCCATGCGGATGCGCGTCACCGGCTTCGCCGTTTCGCAGAACATCGGACTCATGATCACGTCCTTCTTCCCGAGCCTGTTTACCGCGATCGCTCCTCCGGGGTCCGCGAACATCCCGTTGGTCATCGGCCTGACCACCCTCGGCATCTGCCTCGTCTCCGCCGTAGCCACCCTGCTGTCCTCGGACACCAAGGGCAAGACGCTGGACGAGCTGGAAACGCGCTGACCTGATCCTCATGGCACGCCCCGCCGCTTCCGCCCGCGCATGGATTGGCACCGTCTTCTTCCTGTTCCTTGCGCCCGGAGTCGTGGCGGGGCTGGTGCCGTGGACCATCTCCGGCTGGCGGCGGCACGACTGGGGTGAGTCCTGGATTGTCGAGCCGATCGCCCTGGTGGCCATCGCCGTCGGGGTTGCCTTCCTGCTGTACGCGTTCGCCCTCTTCGCGATCCACCGCGGGACTCCGGCCCCGGTTGCGCCCACAGAGACACTGGTAGTCACGGGCGTCTACCGCTTCGTCCGGAACCCGATGTACCTGGCGGTCCTCGCCATCATCCTGGGGCAGGCCCTGCTGTTCGCGAACTGGTGGGTGGCGTTCTACGCCGCATTGGTTTTCCTTGCCGTCTTCACCTTCGTCAAGGGTTACGAGGAACCGACACTCACCGACAGATACGGCGGGCAGTATCTCGACTACCGGCGCCACGTTCCCGGCTGGTGGCCCCGCTTCACACCGTGGCGCGGAGAAGAAGGCGCACAGTAGGCTGTCCGGGGTAAGCGGAAGCGGCGGCAAAGGGGAGTTCAATGACCGCGAAAGTACGTTGGGGCATCCTGGGCGGCGCACGCATTGTCCGCAAGACCATTCCGGCACTGCAGGCCACGGTCAACGGCGAGGTAGTGGGGATTGCTTCCCGCTCAGAAGTGAAAGCCAAGGAATTGGCGGACAAGCACGGCATTCCGCAGGCTTTCGGTTCCTACGAAGAACTGTTGGCCTCCCCCGACATTGATGCGGTCTACCTTCCGTTGCCCAACGCGCTGCACCATGAATGGATCCTGAAGTCCCTCGACGCGGGAAAGCACGTCCTCTCCGAGAAACCCCTGGCCATGAACGCCGCCGAATGCGAAGACATCGCGCGCAAGTCCGACGAGACGGGACTCAAAGTCCTTGAGGGCTTCATGTACCGCTTCCATCCCAGGTTCGAGAAGCTGCAGGAGCTCCTGGAGGCGGGAACCGTGGGAACCTTGACGTTCGTCCACGTTGCCCATTCCTTCGACGCCGGTGGAGACGACAACATCCGCTGGTACGCCGGGCTTGGTGGCGGTGCGCTCTTCGACACCGGCTGCTACTGCGTCAATGCGGCCCGGATGGTCACCGGCCAAGAGCCCACCACCGTGGAAGCCTTCGCCAACATGCGCGAAGCCAGCGATGACGGACTGATCGACACCAGCATCGCCGGGATCATGCGCTTCCCGGGCAACGCCACCGTGCTGTTCGATACCGGCGTCAACCTGGAACGCCGCAACTTCCTGGAGATCACGGGCACCGAAGGCCGGCTGTACCTGGACAACCCGTTCGGGCTCCTGGACGAGGATTCCGTCCTTGAGGAGCACCACTTCGGCCAGGATCCCGTTCGGCACCACGTCAAAGGCCGGAACCACTTTGTCCGGATGGGCGAACACTTCGCGGACAGCGTCCTGAACGGCACCCCGCTCCGCTACGACCTCACGGACGCGGCGAACAATGCCCGAGCCCTGACAGCACTTCGGGACGCTGCCCGGAAGCACGTGGGGGGCTGATGATCTGCCGCTACTGCTGGCCGATATCGATTCCGGTCACGGGATCACCGGCGCGTTCGTACACCAAGCAGAGGGCTCCTTTGGGGAAAGCCTGCGGCTGTCCAACCAGCCGGAAGGCCGCGGGAATACCCGCGCCCTCGGTCCACAGCTTCTTCCCTTTGCCGAAGGTGAGCGGGTAGACGTAGAGGTTCAGCCGGTCAACAAGGTCGGCATTGAGCAAGGAGCGGGTCAGGTCCCCGCTGCCCACCACATGGATGTCTTCGAAGCGGTCCTTCAGCTGGCCCACCTCTGATACGTCAGAGAGTGCGGTGGTGCCCTGCCAGGACGGGTCAGTCAGGGAACGTGAAACAACAAACTTCGGCATGGCGTTGAACTTGCCGGCAATTGGATCGCCGGCGTCCTGGCTGGGCCAATACCCCGCAAAGATGTCATAAGTCCGCCGACCCAGCAGCAGGGCGTCCATGCGATCGATGCCGGCCATGATCACCGCACCGGTCCCTTCGTCCGAGTAGGCAGCCTGCCAGCCACCAAACTCGAAACCGCCCGAAGGATCCTCGTCCGGTCCGCCGGGTGCCTGGTACACGCCATCAAGGGTGATGAACAGATCAACGGACAGCATTCCCATGTGAGCGCTCCTCAGGAGGTGGTTTTGCTCCAGCCTGCCATGATGACGGGTTCATGAACAGAGCCCCTATGCGCAGGTGAGGTTACCTTTGAGGACTTTGCCGGTCCAGGCGTTGGAGGTGCCGGGAACCTTGTAATAGCCGCGGATCTCGTAGGACCACGTGCCGATGACCTCGTAGCCGGAGGTGTACGTCTTGCCGGCAGCTTTGCTGAGGTCGCCGGTGAATTCGAGGTTTCCGGAGCGGTCGAAGATCTTGACCTCGTGGTAGTTGGCATTTGCCACCGTGCTGAACGAATTCACGGTCACGGTGGCCCGGATGCCGAACTGGCAGCTCATGGTGACGTTGGCTGCAGCGGGAGCGGCGAGGCTCGCCGTCGAAAATTGGGGAGCGGCCTGTTCCGTATCCCGGAACGCAGCCATTGCCGCCGTCGAACCCGAAAACACGCCAGCCGCCACAACCACGGCCACAGCTACGCTGCGCAGGAAGTTGAAGCGGCTTTTCACGACTGGTCCTTTCGCGTGGCGTGGCGGGGTGGTTATTTGACGGTTTCGGTGCGTTGGGTGCCGGTGAAGGAGAAGGCGATGGTGGAGGTGGCGCCTTGGAAGGTGTTGTCTGCGGTGGTGGGGAACGCGGTGGTGACTTTGAGGTTGTCGGTCTTGGCCGAGGTCAGGGAGGTCAGGTTGTTCAGGACCTTGTTCGCGCCGATCACCGAGGCCGAGGCCAGCACGGTGGTCTTGGTCCCTGCGCAGGTGTACGGGGCAGCGGACCCGGTCCACGGCACGGAGCAGTTCTCGATGGTCAGCTGCAAACCATTCACCGTGTCGGTGGTCAGCAAGGAAGAAGTGGCGCCGGCGGAGGTGGTCAGGGTGACGTTGTTCAGGTCCGAGTTGCCGGTGTTGGCCAGGGTGACGAGCTTTTCGACCTTGTCACCGGGCAGCAGGCCCGCGACCGGGACGTTTAGGGTGTTCGATGCCCCGGTGCCCAGGGCGATGGTCACGGTCCCGGCGGTCACGGCCTGGGAAGCGGAGGTGGAGGAAGTGAACGCACCGTAGGTGCCCATCCCGGCGACGGCGGCTGCGGTGCCGACCAGGGCGACGGAGGCGAGGATCTTGCCGGAGGTGGTCTTGAGGCTGATGGCCATGTGAATCAGTGTCCTTTTCAAAGTGGCCACCGTTTCCCCGGACGGCCGATTCCTTGTTTCCAGCCTTACTGGCTGACAAGAAATACTCTGACGGCCCCACCTCAAGACAGAACGCTGCAAACCCACAGCACCGCGTCAGGAAAACCTCAAGACTTCCTCAAGCAGGCAGCTCCAACCTGAAACCGCAGCCCAAACACTGCAGCACCTTGGTTCCCAACCGCACATCAAGGAGGACCAGTTCCTCGCCAGGCACTGGTTTCGCGGTGACGCTGCGCCTGACTTCGATGGGAATCCTGGTCATGGGCTCACCGCAATGGAGGTAGCTGTCGCCGAAGAGGATGAGCCCCTCGAGGTTGGCCTTGGTGTTGAGCTTCGCGGCGACCTCGCGGAAGGGGGTGAAGTGGGAGAGGACTGAGCCGCAGTCCGCGCAGCTGTAGGACACCGCCACCAGCAGCCCTACCGTGTGGGCCCGGACGGACTCAATCGAGTGGAGCACCAAGTGCTCGTCCGAGCCGCACGTTGAGCACCACATCCGCTCCCCCTGCGGCACGGACATTTCGCCCGATGGAGTTGGATCCTTTGCCATGGCTGCACCTCACATAAGTAAGCATCCTTACTAAATTCTACCGCAGTGAGGGTCCAATGATGCCTAATTGCTCCAGCCGCGCCGCCATGCCGGCGCCGTCGGGAGCATAAATCCAGGGAACTCCGGGAGTTGGCTGGGCGTCCGACGAGCGGCCGCCGGCAAGCACCGCCTCGCCTGCTGAGAGTTGACGGATGGCGATCGCCTTCACGTTGTCCGGGTGCCGTTGGGCAAACTCGGAGTAGATGGCAACATCGTGCTGCCCGTCATCCCCCACCAGCAGCCACTTGATGCCAGGGAACTCTTCAGCGAGGCGTTCCAAGCTGCCCTGCTTGTGTTCTTTCCCGCTCCGGAACCAACGATCCGTGGTGGGACCCCAGTCAGTGAGGAGCTTGGGCCCTGCCGGGTAAAGGTTGCGGGAGAGGAACCTCGAGATCGCGGGGGCCACGTTCCATGCACCGGTGGACAAGTAAAGAACGGGTGCCTCGGGGGCGTTCCGCGTAATCCGCTCATACAGCACGGCCATGCCCGGAGTCGGGGTACGGGCATGCTCGTTGAGGACGAACGTATTCCATGCCGCCAGGAAAGGGCGCGGCAGCGCGGTGACCATCACGGTGTCGTCAATGTCGGAGACAAGGCCGAAATCCGCGTCGTCCGGAACCACCTGGACGGGCGCCTCAACCACTGCGGAGGCCCCGGCCTGCAGGGTCACCGTGTGCCAGCCGGGTGCAAAGCCGGCCGGAATCCTGGCGTCCACCACCCCGCCGCGGTCCGCCTCGACGTCGTACTCCACCCCGTCAACGGTGATGCGGACGGCGGCATGGGCCACCGGGGCGCTGGTGAAGTTGCGCCACCCGCGCAGGCCTTCCGTGAGCGGCTTCCGCTTGCCGTCTACCGATCCGTTGCCGGCATAGCGGGGATCGCTGCGGACCACACGCGCCAGCACCCGGACCCAGGACGTTGACCCGTAGCCGGTATGCGGAATCACCGTGACCACGTGGCCGCGGCGGATGGCGAGCTTGTTCTGGAACCTCAGCCACGCGTCGTCGATCCTTGCAGCCAAGTGCCGCCGGCCCGAGGTGGCGTACGACGGCGGGTGGCCGGCTCCGGCGGTCCGGGACGGTGTGCGCGGTGTCTGGGAACGTGAACGCATGGGTCCAGTCTGGCACGGCTGGAGGGGCGCTAGCTGAACACGGCAAAGGGTTCACCGAAGAGGGCCTCGTCAGGCTCGATGCCGAGCCCCGGACCTTGCGGAAGTTCGATGTGACCGCCCTCCACCGTGATGCCGCCCCGGGGGTCGTAGTGGCCTTCGATGTACGGCTGCGCAATCCAGACGCCCTCGTTGAGTTCGGGTCGGATGGTTGCCCCCAGGTGTGTGCAGGCCGCTCCGATGATGTCGCCGCCCCAGGAATCGTCTGATGTGTGCGGTGTCGAGTAGGCATCGCAGATGTCCCGAAGGACCGAGGCGGGGTGCAGCCCGCCGAAGCGTGTGACCTTCAGGCCGAATCCATCGCAACCACCCGTGGCAACCGCAGTGACCGCCTTGGTCAGGTCCGTGGTGAGTTCATCGAGGTAGATGGCATGGTTCACGCGATCGCGCACCGAGCGGACTTCTTCCAAGGTGTTGCACGGCTGCTCGATGATGAAGGGGATGTCCTGGCATTCACGACTGAGCCGCAAGGCATCACGCGTCGTGAGTCCACGGTTCGCGTCCACCGCCAAGCGGACGCCACTCTTCCCCACCCGCTCCCACACCTTGCGGATGGTCTCGATGTCCAGTTCGATGGGCCGCCCACCGACCTTCAGCTGCAACCTTGGATAGCCCTCGGCGATCTTGGCGGCTGCCCGCTCCGCGACAACGTCTGGCTCGTCGACGGCCAGCGCATAGTAGGACGGGACCCGTTCCGTTTCCACGCCCCCCAGCAGCTCGGCAACCCTCACGCCGTAGTGCTTCCCGGTAACGTCATGGGCCGCGATGTCGATCGCTGCCTTCGCGTAGCGGTGGCCGTACAACAACTGGTCCATGCGGCGGTGAAGCAAGACGATGTTCGTTGGATCCTGGCCAATGAGGCCCTGGGCCATCCCGGACAGGGCGGCACGGTTGCCTGCCGCATGGTGCTGTTCGTACACGGGCCCAACAGGACAGGCCTCGCCCCAACCCACCAAGCCGGAATCCGTGGTGAGGCGAACCAGGGTGGTGTCGAGCGAGAAGATCTCACCGTGGGACATCCGGTACGGGCCGTTGCTGACGGGCAGGTCGTGCGCGTAGATCGCTATTTCTGTGATTTTCACGGTCACGACTCCACGGCCGGCGGGACCAGGACGAGCTTGCCGGCGAACTTCTTGGAGATGAAATCCTCCTGTGCGCGGTGGATATCGCTGAGCGGATATGTCCGGGAAACCAGCGGCCGGATGCGGCCTTGGTTGATGTAGCGCACCAGGTTCTCGAAAACCTCGTCCTCCTGGAAAGTGCAGCCAAACAGGGAAAGGTCATTGAGGTAGATGGTCCGCAGGTCCACTTCAGCGAGCGGACCGCCGATGGCCCCGGCGATGGCGTAGCGGCCACCGCGGCGCAGCAACGCGAGCAGTTCCGAAACACCATTCCCGCCGACCACGTCCACCACCACGTCGACGGAACGCGCGCCGAGTGCCTGGAGCAGGTCCGCACCGCGGTCGATCACCTGGTCTGCGCCCGCCTCGCGCACCACGTCGGCCTTGCTCGGAGAGCAGATCGCGATGACCTCTGCGCCGCGGAGCTTGGCGAGCTGGACCGCGGCCAGGCCAACCCCACCGGAAGCACCCGTAATAACAACGCGTTCTGCTCCAACCCGGGACCGGTGGAGCATGCCCTCCGCCGTGGAGTAGGCAATGGAAATGGCTCCAAGCTCCACCGGGGACAGCTGCGATTCAACGGTATAGGCCTCGGCGGACGGTGCCACGGCGAACTGGGCGAACCCGCCGTCGCAGTCACTGCCGTAGGTCCAGCATTCGAACGGGCGGCGGTCCACGTAATGGCGCATCAGGTTGCGGACAATGACCCGGTCCCCGAGCCGGGCCGGGTCCACGCCGTGTCCGACTGCCACGACCTTGCCGTAGACGTCGCCTCCCTGGATGCGCGGGAACGTCAGTGGTACACCGGACCACGAAGCGTCGTCCTCGTCGGCGCTGCCGGCGGACCCGGTCGCCGTCGAGTTCGTATCGCCGGTGACCGCTTTCGAGTACCAGCCGATGCGCGTGTTGATATCCGTGTTGTTGATGCCGGCGGCCTCCACCTGGATCAGCACCTCCCCGTCACCTGGCCGGGGAACGGGCACGTCGGTCCTGTATTCGAGCTTTTCCGGGCCCCCGTGCCCGGTCAGCAGAACGGCGGTCATCGTTGTTGGCAGGGTCATCATCGATCCCTTTCGAAAGATGTGGTCAGGATGGAAAGTCATCCACTAGATGGATGGTTTGGTCATTTTATTCACACACAGCTCGCTATGACAATGGTTCGGTTTACCGTTGACAATTGCTCATACGGGTCACTATGTTGAACATCACGTTCAGCTCTTGAACGACGCCGACCCCTACTTACGCGGCCGCGGACCACGCTTGCCTCTGAACAGGACACCCTCATGAAAATCGAACGCATTGAGCTCTTCCAGGTTGACCTGCCGTACTCGGGAGGCACGTACAACCTCTCGGGCGGCAGGACCTACCAGTCCTTCGACGCTTCGATCGTCAAAATCACCGCCGACGACGGGACGGTCGGCTGGGGCGAAAGCACGCCCTTCGGTTCCACCTACATCGCCGCCCATGCCCTCGGTACCAGGGCGGGCATCGCCGAACTGGCTCCAGCACTCCTGGGCCGGGACCCGCGCCGGGTAGACCGGAACTACGACTTGATGGACGCCACGCTCGTGGGGCACAACCATGCGAAGACTCCCCTGGACATCGCCTGCTGGGACATCTTCGGCAAATCCACAGGGTTGCCCGTGTACGAATTGCTGGGAGGTGGAACCGGCACTCCCATGGTCATGATTTCCTCGATCCACGTGGGCGAACCCGAAGAGATGCGGGCAAGGGTTGCCGACCACAGGGCCAGGGGCTACCTTGGCCATTCCATCAAGATCGGTACTCCGGACAGCGAAGGCGGACCGGCCATCGACGCCGCACGCATCACCGCGTGCCTTGCGGACAGGCAACCGGGCGAGTTCTTTCTGGTGGACGCCAACGGAGGCATGACGCCGGAAAGCGCCCTGCGCATGCTGGCGTTGCTGCCCGCCGGCCTGGATTTCGTGATCGAAGCGCCCTGTGCCACGTGGCGCGAAACCATGTCCCTGCGCCAGCGCTGCCCCTACCCGATCATCCTTGACGAACTGGCCCAGCAAGACAGCGACCTGGCCTGGGCAATCGCCAACGACGTCGCGGACGGCATTGGCTTGAAGATCTCCAAAGCCGGCGGATTGACGCCCGGCCGCCGCCAGCGCGACATTGCCCGCGCCGCCGGGATGACCGTCAGCGTCCAGGACACGGTGGGTTCAGCCATCGCCTTCGCGGGCATCGCCCAACTGGGCGCGACCGTACCCGAAAAGCTGCTCCGTTGCGTGCTCAATTGCGATGACATGGTCACGCTCAAGACCGCGGAGTTCAACTTCATCCAGCGGGACGGCGGAATCCTTCCCCCGGAAGCGCCAGGCCTGGGGATTACCGTCCACGAAGAGGTGCTGGGTCAACCCGTGGCAGTCTGGGGCGACTAGCGTGCAACACATCGGCCCGCGGTGCCGGCTCAGGCGCCCCGTTCTTCCCGGAGCGCCTTCTGCGTGGCAATGATCTGTTCGTCACCGCCGACGATGAGTTCCCGGACACCGGCCGCGATGGCGTCGGGGTCGCCTCCGTCGATAATGTCCAGTACCGCCCGGTGTGATTCCACCGTGCTCAGCAGAGGGTGGTCCAAAGCCGTGGTCAGGCGGAAAAGCTCCGTGAAGGTGGGCACTTGCTGCTCCCACACTGCCAGCAGGCGCCGGTTGCCGCAGAAAGCAAAGAAAGCCGAGTGGAAGTTAACATCGGCCTGTGCGAAGGCATCGGAATCAGCCGACTCGGCCGCTTTCCGCATGGCATCGAGGGCAGCTTCGGCGGCAGCCCTCAGACCTTCCAGGTCTGCTTTTGCGCACTGTTGCGCCGCGGAAACCTCCAGGAGTTCCCGAAGCGAAAAGAGATCGCGGATATCCTTCTCGTCCAGGCCCACCACCCGGTAGCTCCTGCCGGAAGCCGCGATGAGGCCCTCTCCGGCCAAGGTCCGCAAGGCATCCCGGACAGGACCCCGGCTGACCCCGAACGCCTCACCGATCGTTGCTTCCACCAAGGCGTCCCCTGGTTCGAGCTCACCGGACAGGATGTCCGCGCGCAATGAGGTCACCACTTGCTGTCCCAGCGCTGCTGGACGCTCTACCTGCTTGGCCATCGCCTGCGATCCTTCCTCCTGAATGAGCCACATCAGCCTACCGGAACGGTTATCGGTTTACCGTTCACGCGGCTGGGGAAGGTTGGCGTGCCGTCGATTCTCCGGCGGAAGGCTGGCGTCCGACAAGACGGCGCCCGGCTGGGTGTTCCCCAGCCGGGCGCCTTTTGGCGTTTCTAGCGCGTCTTGTTGTGCATAACGTGCTTGGTGCGGGAGTAGTCGTCCAGGGCGTAGGCGGAGAGGTCGCGTCCGTAGCCGGAGCTCTTGAAACCGGCCCAGGGCATCTCGTTGGCGAGGACCAGGTGGGAGTTGACCCACACGGTTCCGGCGTCCAGGCGGGATGCGACGTCGTGGCCGCGCTGCGGGTTGAGGGTCCAGGCGGAAGCGGCCAATCCATACGGAACGGCGTTGGCGCGGGTGATGGCTTCTTCTTCCGTGGAGAAGGTTTCAACGGTGATCACGGGACCGAAGATTTCCTCCAGGGTGCAGGCGGAGCCTTCGGGGACGTTGGCCAGGACGGTGGGCGCTACGAAGTAGCCGGGGCCTTCCATGGCGCCGCCGCCGAGGGCGGCTTCCGCGCCGTCGGCCTTGGCCCGCTCCAGGTGTGCCAGGACGCGGTCGTAGTGTGCTTTGGAGATCAGGGGGCCGATCTCCACGTCTTCGCCGGCGGTGGGTTCACCGACTACCAGGGTCTGCACTTGGTCGACCAGCAACCCGGTGAATTTCTCGGCGACGGATTCGTGGACCAGCACGCGGCAGCCGGCACCGCATTCCTGGCCGGAGTTCCAGTAGCCTGCTGCGCGGAGGGATTCGGCCGCGGCGGCCAGGTCGGCGTCTTCGAAGATGACCACTGGTGCTTTGCCACCGAGTTCGAGGTGGACGCGCTTGACGGTTTCGGCGGCGTTCCGGGCCACGGCCTTGCCGCTGTTCACCGAGCCGGTGAGCGCGATCATGTCCACGTTGGGGTGTTCGGACAAGCGGCCGCCCACCTCTGGGCCAAGGCCGGTGACGACGTTGAAGACACCGGCGGGCAGGAGGTCGGCGATGAGTTCGGCGAACTTGAGCGTGGTCAGCGGGGTTTGTTCGGAGGGCTTGAGGACGATCGTGTTGCCCGCGGCCAGGATGGGTGCGATCTTCCAGGCAGCCATCAACAAGGGGTAGTTCCACGGGGTGACGACGCCCACCACGCCCAGTGGTTCGCGGACGATCACGGAGAGGTGGTCTTCGGCGTATTCGCCGGCGGCGAGCGAGGTGGTGGCGCGGGCGGCGCCTGCCATGAAGCGGAAGGAATCGATGGAACCGGCAATGTCGTCTTCGGCGACCATGAGGGGCTTGCCGGTGTTCCATGCTTCGAGGCGGGCCAGCAGGTCCGCGTTTTCGGCCAGGCGATCGGCGATGGCGTGCAGGATTTCCGAACGCTGCTTGGGAAGGGTGCGTCCCCAGCTTGCCTTGGCTTCCAGGGCTGCTGAGACTGCGGCGTCGACGTCGGCTGCGGTGCCTTGGCTGACTTGGCAGATGGTTTCTTCGCTGCACGGATCGACGACGGCCTGCGTATCGGTGCCGAGTCCATCGCGGAACGCTCCGGCGATAAAGTGCGTGGTGGGCGGCAGCACGCCGGCTTCCGTAATGGCACCGGTGCCGCGTCGCACGGTTGCCTGGTTGGTGGTGACGTCAATGGTCATGACTGATGGTCCTTACGTTGTGGTGGTCAGGTGATCGGTGCGGGGGTGAGGGACACGACGGCGGCGGGCGCCGCCGTCGTGCGTTTTAGCCGGCCGGTGCCGGTGCCGGTTGCAGCTGGTTCACGAGGGTTTGGATGCGGTTCACGGAGGCAGCATCCAGGTCGGCGGTGGGGCGCCGGGGGGCGCCGATGGGCTCGCCGAGGATCTCCAGGGCGGCCTTGACGGCCGGGACGAAGGGCGAGGACAGGATGGCATCGATCAGCGGGTAGATCCGGTCCCATTCGGCCTTGGCCGTGGCGAAGTCACCGGCGGCGACTGCCCGCTGGACGGCCACGATTTCCCGCGGCAGGATGTTGGCCGTGCCAGCCATGACGGCCGGAGCGCCTTCCGTGAGCGCCGAGAGGATCAGCGCGTCCCAGCCCACAATCGTGGAAATGTAGTCACTGTGGTGGTGGATGAGCTGGGTAGCTTGGCCCATGTCACCGCTGGAGTCCTTGATGTAGCGGATGTTCTCCACCTCGCGGGCCAGCTTGCCCACGGTGGCGGGATCGAGGTTCACCCCGGTGGCCGAGGGGTAGTTGTAGAGCATGACGGGCAGTTCCACGGCCTCGGCCACGGCGCGGAAATAGTGGGTCGTCTCGCCCAGTGAAAGTGGATCGTAGTACGGAGCCACCACCATCAGCACATCGGCACCGCACTCCTGGGCATGGCGGGAGTTGCTGATGGCCTCGGCCGTGCTGGTGGCACCCGTCTGGGCAACCACCGGCACCCGACCTGCTGTGTGCTGGGTGACTGTTTCAACAACGAGCCTGCGTTCCCCGGCACTGAGGGAGGCGAACTCGCCGGTGGAACCGCAAGCCACCACACCATCAACACCACCGTCGATGGAACGGTCCACCAGCCGGCGGAGCGCCGGAACATCAATGGCACCTTCGGGCGTGAACGGAGTCGCGAGCGCGGTGAGTACCCCTGTGAGCTGTGTGGTCATGGGTTGGTCCTGTCTGCTGGAAAAAAATCACTACCGTGCATTGGGGAGGCAATATTCATCAAGTGAACACTTTGTTCATTATTGACGGTTCCCGGACGTCGGCACAAGGCTTTACCCGTCCCGAGACAAGGGTTAAACGACTGGGAAACACAGGCGAAACAAACGTCGCAGGAAGGCCGCGACGCACCGATTTCCGGCAGGTCGCGGCCTTGGCCCGACTAGTTGAACCAGCTGTCGGCGGCCTTCTTGTTGTCCGCGTTCTCCAGCCACTTCTTGGCGCCCTCAGTGGGACTGGAGGCCTCGCTGACGTTGAGCATCAGGTCCGAGAACTGCTGCTCGGTGATCTTGAAATTGCCCAGCCACTTGGCCACATCGGCATGCTTCGAGGCGAAGTCCTTGGAAAGCACCACGTAGGATCCGTCCGGCTTGGGCCAGCCCTCGAGGTTGTCTTCGAGGACCTTGATGTCCATCGAGGAGAACGCCCAGTGCGGGGTCCACAGAGTGGCAACGATCGGCTTGTTCTTCGCCGTGGCATCCTTCAGCGCTGCCAGGGTTGCAGGAGTACTGCCGGCAACGATGCTGAGCTTGTCCGTGGCTCCGTACTTTTTCAGGACATCCGGGAGGATCTTCATTTCGCCGGAGCCGGCTTCGATGCCCACGATCTTGGAATCGTACTTGGCCGCGTTGGCCACGACGTCGGCGATGGTGTTTTCCGGAACCGACTTGGGAGCGACCAGGACCAGGCGGTCGTTGTCGAAGAAGGGCTTGTCCAGGATGTTCAGCTGGTCCTTGTACTTGTCCACCATGGTTCCGTGCGTGGTGGGCAGCCAGGCGTTGAGGTAGCCGTCCAGGTCTCCGCGGGCGATGCCGGAGAATCCTGCGGCCAGGTCCACACTCTTGGTTTCGAGCTTGTAGCCGCGCTCAGACAGGAGTTCCGTCCAGAGACCGGTGACGGCCACGGAGTCGTCATACCCTGCCGGCAGTGCGACAGTGATGGTCTTGGTGTCAGTCCCGCCGCCTTGCGACGAGGCGGTGCTGACTCCCGAGCAGGCGCTGACGCCGGTAGCGAGCAGTGCGACGGCCGCGAAGGCCCCGATTTTCTTGAACACGTGTAATCTCCGTTGATTCTTGTAGTGGATTAGACGGCTACCGCGGGAGCGGGCGTCTTTGCTGCTGCGAGTTGTTCTTTGCGGACCTTGCGGCTGCGGAGGACCTCGCCGAAGGAGGTGGCTCCGCTGGTGACGCGGTCCAGGTAGATGGCGAGGATGACGACGGCGAGTCCGCCTTCGAAGCCACGGGCGGTATCGAGTTGGGCGACGCCTTCGACGACGACTCCGCCGAGTCCGCCGGCACCGACCAGGCCTGCGACAACCACCATGGACAATGCCAGCATGATGACCTGGTTGACGCCGGCCATGATGGACGGGAAGGCCAGGGGCAGCTGAACGTCCTTGAGGATGAGGCCCTTCTTGGCGCCGAAGGCGGTGGCTGCTTCGAGGAGTTCAAGGTCGAGCTTCCGGATGCCGAGTTCGGTCAGGCGGACGGCCGGAGGGATGGCGAAGACGATCGTTGCGGCGATGCCGGGGACCATGCCCACGCCGAAGAAGAACACGGCGGGGATGAGGTAGACGAACACAGGCATGGCCTGCATGAGGTCAAGGACGGGCCGGACCACTTTGCTCACGGTTCCGTTGAGCGCAGCCCAGATCCCCAAGGGGATACCGATGGCCAGAGAGGAGACCACCGAGACCAACACCACCGCGAGGGTGGACATGCTCTGGACCCAAAGGCCCATGCCGACGATGAGCAGGAAGGCCAGGATGGTGTAGACGGTCAGGCCGAGGCTGCGTGTCAGTCCAGCCGCGGCTGCCGCCAGGACGGCGATGATGAGGAAGGGATGGAGCCCGACGAGGACGTTCTCCACGTTTCCCACCAAGAACTGGACTACCGCCGAGACTCCGTCGAAGAACCAGCCCACGTTGGCCAACAGCCAGTCGATGACGGCCGCGAAACCTGTTCCGATATTAAGCTGCATGGCTGGTCCCCTTGCTGGGTGAGAGAGCTGAAAAAACGTCTTCGGCGGTGATCTTGCCAAGGACGGAACCGTCCTGGTCCACCACTTCAAGCGGTTCTGCGCCGGTGGCGAGGGTGGGAAGGAGTTCGTGCAGGACCGTGTCCCCGGTGACGCGGACGGTCGCGTGGGACTGCAGGCCACCCGCGCCCGGGCGCCGGGCAATCATGGCTGCGGTCAGGACGCGGCTGCGGTCCACTTCGGCGACGAACTCTTCAATGTACGGATCGGCCGGGGCTTCGAGGAGGTCCAGGGCGGTGCCGCGTTGGATGTTCTTGCCTTGCTTCATGACCATGATCTGGTCGCCCAGGTACATGGCCTCGTTGAGGTCGTGGGTGACGAAAATGATGGTCTTCTTGAAGTTGCTCTGCAGCTTGATCAGCAGTTCCTGCATGTCCTTGCGGATCAGCGGGTCAAGGGCGCTGAAGGGTTCGTCCATCAGGAGGATCTCGGCGTCGGTGGCCAGCGCCCGGGCCAGGCCCACGCGCTGCTTCATGCCGCCGGAGAGCTGGTCCGGCATGGCGTGGATCCGGTCACCGAGTCCAACAATAGCCAGCGCTTCGGCCGCCTTGGCTTCGCGGGCCTCTTTGTCCACGCCGCGGACCTTAAGGCCGAAGGCCACGTTGTCCACCAAGGACTTGTGCGGGAAGAGACCGAAGTGCTGGAAGACCATGTTGATGGTCCGGTTCCGGTAATCGCGCAGCCCGGCCGGTTCCAGCGAGCGGACGGCTTTGCCGTCCACCGTGATGGTTCCGTCGGTGGCGTCGATAAGCCGGTTGACCATGCGGATGATGGTGGACTTCCCGGAGCCGGAAAGGCCCATGATCACGAAGATCTCGCCGCGCTTGACGTCGAAGGAGACGTCGTCGACGGCGGTGAAACCCACCGTTGCGGACTTCGCCGGCAAGAGTCCGAGCATGCGCCGGGACTTCTTGGGCTGGAAGACCTTGGTGAGGTTTTCGACTCGAATGAAGGATTGTTCAGGATCCATGGGTTCCTCGTGGAGAAGGGATGCGAATGGCGATGCGTGCATGGCGGTCATGCAGTCCTCCAGGACTGTTGGTTCGAGGCCCTCCACCGCTTCACGGCATCGACGGTGATATCGCGGAGCGAACGGATGGTGGTGGAGTGCGTTCATTCAGTGAACAGTTTGATTGTTCAGTGATCAAAAGCATAGGGTGACGTTGATCACTCGTCAATACCCTCAGTCTGAATTGTTTAGACCGCCACAGAACTGCGGCACATAGACCCCAGCCCCGGACGCTCGCTCGCAACGGCGTCCGGGGCTGGCATAGGCTCGACGATTCACGCGCACCGGCGATTCCCGCCGGAAAGGATGCGTCAGGCAGGAACGGAGGCCTCCTCAAGGACGGCACGCGCAGCCGTGGAGATCAGTGAGAAGTCCGAGGCAATGGGCATGAAGCTGTAACCCCAACTGATAGGCGCCTCGGAGAGTGCGGGTGAGCCGGTGTAGATACCGGCGGATACACCGGCATCCGCGCAGCGCTTGGCAATGTCCCGAAGCACGCCGTCCGGATCGGCCGCCAGGAATGAATCGAAATCGACACCCAGGCTGAGCGAGAGGTCGTAGGGGCCCACGAAGATCGCATCCGGCCCCGCTGCCAGGATGGCGTCAAGGTTTTCGTAACCCGCGCGGGTTTCCACCATGAGGATGGCCAAAGGATCGTCAGCGAGGACGCCCGGTGTCGCCTTTGCATAACGCGGCGCGCGCCGCACGGGCCCATAGCTGCGGCTGCCGCGCGGTGAGAAGCGGCAGGCCCTGACCAGCAGTTCCGCCGTTTCGCCGTCCTCGACCGTAGGGAATATGAGGCCCTGGGCACCGGCGTCGATCACCCTCCCGGCGCCACCCAACTCATGGCCCTGCACGCGCACCATGGCGGGGACGCCAAAGACGTTGGCCGCGTCGATGAGGCCCAGCATGTCCGGGAAATCGGGATGGCCATGCTGGCCGTCGATGCACACCCAGTCCGGACCTTCGGCCGCAATGAGCTCCAAGGAGGCCGGATGCGGGACATCGACCCACACGCCGCGACGGCCGCGTCCGGCGAGGTCGAGGGTAGGTGCCGTCAGCGGGCTGGGCCTGCTGGTTTCACCTGGAATCTTCATGCTGGTTTTCCTTTCGCGGAAGCCGCTTTATTACCGGCGGGGACTTGACGATGTGTCACGGGCCACTTTACCTTGGTGTTCAACAGATAAATAGTCTGTTCACCTGGTGAGCAAACAGCAAGGATTGACCATGGCAAAGCAAATGAAGGTGTTTGCCTTCGATTTCAACGGACCGGCCCATCTTTCGGCTGGCCTGTGGCGGCACCCCAACGACGGCGGCGCCCAATACACGGACATCAACCGGTGGGTTGAGTACGCACAGCTTCTGGAGAAGGCCGGCTTCGACGGCATGTTCTTCGCCGACAACAACGGCTACCACGACAAGTACCGCGGCAACGTGGACGGTGCCCTGCGCGATGCGGCGCAGATCCCCGCCAACGATCCCGCCTACCTGATCCCGGCAATGGCTGCCGGAACCAAGTACCTGGGCTTCGGCATCACGTCCTCCACCGCCTACGACCACCCGTACGCGCTGGCCCGCAAGTTCTCCACCCTGGACCACGTCACGCGCGGCCGCATCGGCTGGAACGTGGTGACCTCCTACTCGGACAGCGCCGCACGCAACCTCGGCACCGGCACCCAGACCGCCCACGATGACCGCTACGAAATCGCTGAGGAATTCATCGACGTCGCCCTCAAACTGTGGGAAGGTTCCTGGGACGACGACGCCGTGGTCCGCGACAAGGAAGCCCGCACCTACGTGGACCCTGCACGCGTCCACGAAATCGGCCATGAGGGCAAGCACTTCACCGTCCCGGGCATCTTCCTCTGCGAGCCCTCCCCGCAGCGCACCCCGGTGATCTTCCAGGCCGGCGGCTCACCTAAGGGTGTTGCCTTGGCGGCCCAGACCGCCGAGGCCGTGTTCATGAACTCCGCCACCAAGGCAGGCTTGAAGAAGCAGATCGACGCGCTGCGCGCCAAGGCTGTGGAATTCGGTCGCGACCCCTCGCACATCGCCGTCCTGCAGATGGTCACCGTCATCAGCGCCCCCACCGACGAAGAGGCACAGGCCAAGTACCAGGATTACCTCCAGTACGTGGATTACGACGGCGCCATGGCCCGCTACAGCGGGTGGACCGGTATGGACATGGCCCAGTTCAACCCGGACCAGCCCTTCGAGGACGTGGAAACCAACGCCGGCCAGACCATGGTGAACTTCTTCACCAAGATCGACCCGCAGAAGCGCTGGACCCCGCGTGACATCGCCGATTACAACGGAATCGGCGGCACCTCCCCCGTGATCGTCGGCGGTCCGGAAACCGTCGCTGCCGAACTGCAGTCCTGGATCGACGAGACAGGCGCGGACGGCTTCAACATAGCCCATGCGGTCAAGTTCCACGACGTCGAGGACTTCGTCCGTTACGTCGTACCGGAACTGCAGGCCCGTGGCCTGATGCGTACCTCGTACGACGGCGACACCCTGCGCGAAACGCTGTTCGGCGCTGGTCAGAGCAAGCTTGCCTCGGACCACCCCGGCGCCGCCTACCACCACTCGCTCACCACCCAGGCGAAATAAGGAAGCCCACAATGTCCATCATCGTTACTGCCGAGAATCCCTCGATCGATCCGGCAACCCAGCGCCAGGTCTTCGGCGCACTGCCCACGGGTGTTACGGCCATCACCGGCCTCACCGAAGACGGCACGCCCCGCGGCTTCGTGGTCGGCACGTTCCAGTCCCTGTCCCTGGAGCCGCCCCTGGTGACGTTCTGCGTTGACAAAGGCTCAAGCACCTGGCCCACCCTGCGCTCCCTGGGCAAGTTCACCGCGAACATCCTCTCCACCGAACAGCTCCCCGTCTGCCGCGCACTCTCGCGCAAGGGTGACGAGAAGTTCAACGGCGTGGACTATGAAACCAGCCCGCTCGGTACCCCGCGTATTGCCGGCGCCACGGCCTGGGTGGACTGCGAAGTCCTGTCCGAGGTTGTTGCCGGTGACCACTACATGATCGTGGGTTCCATCGAAGAACTCGTCCCGGGCGAAGGCGAAGCGCTCCTCTTCAAGGGCGGCAAGTTCGGCGACTTCAACCAATGGCCGGCGCCTGCCCCGGCCGCAACACCAGCTCCGGCCGCAGCAGCGCCAGCGCCCGCAACAGCCGGAAAGGCCGAGTAGCCATGACCACCATGCTTGAAAAGATCACCGACGCCTGGACCAAGGCCTGGGGCGAAGGTGACACCACCGCCTTCGAACGCCTCGTTGCCCCGGACTACGCGCGCACCTCCAAGACCGGCGCCGAAGGCCTGGCCCAGGTTGTCCAGCAGATCGAGGAGTCCCACCGCGCGTTCGGCGATTTCCACGTCACGGTCCTGCGGGCCATCGAAGACCACAACCTCGTGGCCATCCACTGGGAAACCGAAGGCAAGCACACCGGCGAGTTCATGGGAGTCCCTCCCACCGGCCGGACGGTCACCGTTCAGGGTGCCTCCTTCATCAGCCACCACGACGGCCTGATCACCAACGAAGCAGTGGTCTGGGATCCCCGAGAAATGCTGTCCTCCATGAGTATCTGGCACCTCGGTGACCAGCGTTCCACCCGCAGAAAGTCTGAAACCAATGCCCATTAACATCGCAGAGACCGCCACGCGCATCCTTGAGGCCAAGGCCAATCGCTCCCCCGTGGAGGTCCTGGTCCGGCCCGAGGACGAGCCGACGGTTGCCGACGCGTTCCGCGTCCAGCAGGAAGTCATCCGCCGCCAGGTCGAAGCCGGGGACAAGGTTGCAGGCTTCAAGCTCGGCAACATCGCCAAGGCCATGCAGACCAAGTTCGGCGTGGACGAGCCGGACTACGGATACCTCCTGTCCAGCCAGTTCTACCCGGAGAACCTTCCTCGCTCGCAGAAGGAATTCATCGAGCCCTACATCGAGCTGGAACCGGCCTTCGTGTTCAAGCACGATGTTGGCGGCGCCCACGTCACCGTGGCAGACATCATCGCTGCTACCGACTTTGTGGTTCCGGCCCTGGAAATCATCGATTCCCGCGTACGCGACTGGAAGATCGGCATCTTCGACACCCTGGCCGACAGCGGCTCGGCAGCCGGCGTCATCCTCGGCGGCCAGCCCCGCACGCTGAGCGAAGTGAACCTCTCCGACACCCACGGCGTGATCACCTTCGACGGCGAAGTAGTGGCAGAAGGCAACACCAACGCCATCTACGGCAGCCCGGTCTCCGCACTGGTCTGGCTGTGCAAGCGGATCGCCGAGTACGACATCACGCTCAAGGCAGGCCAGCTCATCCTTCCCGGCAGCTGCCTCGCGGCCGCAAAGATGATCCCCGGCACAAAGATCACCGGACGCTTTGAAGGCTGGGGAGAAGTCAGCTTCGACTACACCGCCGGTTAGGGTTGAGTAGACCTCTACTCGAAAGGCTTGACCGACGTGAGCAGCAGCCCGGAAACACCCCAGCAGGGATACGCCTCTAACCGCTCAGTGACCCGGGCCATCCGGATCCTGCGGGCCTTGGCCGCATCGGAGACCCCCATGACGGTCACCGATGTTGCCAAGAAGATCGGCCTGGCACGGGCCACTACTTTCCGCCTCCTCATGACGCTGGAGGATGAAGGCATGGTGGACCGTCAGGACACGCTGTATTCCCTGGGGTGGGACCTGGGTCGCCTGGCCCAAACCGTGGATCCCGCTTCCGGCGTGGTGCCCCGCATCAAGGACATCCTGGACGAATTCGCCGATGAATCAGGCGAGACGGTCACGTTCAGCCTGCGGCGCGGACTGTACGAACTCGACCTGGTACTGCAGTCCTCTCCCCGCCTCCTGGGCGTCACCATGTCCGACATGCACGGCATGCAGTGGCCGCACCACGCGTCGGCCACGGGCAAGGTGCTCCTCGCAGAACTCACTCCCGATCAGCTGCGGATGGCCTTGGGCGACAAGCTGGTGGCCCTGACCTCGCGCACCATCACGGACCGCACTGTTTTGGCCAAGGAACTGAAGACGGTCCATGAGCGTGGCTGGGCCAGCACGGTTCAGGAACTCGAAGACGGCATCATCGCCTTCGGCGCTCCCGTGCGGGATTCTGTCGGAACACTGCTGGGTGCGTTGTCCGTCGTCGGGCCCATCCACCGCATGGAAAGCAAGGAAAAGCAGGCAGAGCTCGCAGCCCGCCTGGTTGCTGTTGCCGAAAAGGTGCAGCAGCGCATGAGCCCAACCACCCAGGAATAGCTGTCGCGTTTCCTGACGGGTGGCTCATGCACAAGAGAACCACCCCCGAAGGGAACAACTGACATGACCACCACCCACATCGACACGCAGGAAACCTCGGCCGCCCTCGCGGAAGAGACGCTTGCCGCAGCCGCTGCCGCACACGCCGTGTGGTCGGCCACCGCACCGGCCGACCGCGCCGCTGTCCTGGACCGGGTAGCCGACGCGCTCGAGGACGCGGTGGAAACCCTGGTTCCTGCCGCAATCGAGGAAACCAACCTGACCGAACCGCGGCTCCGCGGCGAACTCAAGCGCACCGCCTTCCAGCTGCGCCTCTTTGGCACCGTCCTGCGCGACGGTGGCTTCCTCGACGCCCGGGTCGATCACGCCGACCCCGCCTGGCCGATGGGTGCGCCCCGCCCGGACCTGCGCCGCTCCCTCCGCCCGATCGGCCCCGTGGTGGTCTACTCCGCCAGCAACTTCCCGTTCGCGTTCTCCGTGGCCGGCGGCGACACCGCCTCCGCGCTCGCGGCGGGCAACGCCGTCGTCGTTAAGGGACATGAAGCGCATGCGCGCCTGTCCCGCCTCACCGAGGCCGTTGTCCGCGACGCCCTCGCCGCTGCCGGCGCTGATCCGAACCTCCTCACGGTGGTCTTCGGCCGTGCGGCCGGAACCATCGTCCTGAAGGACAGCCGCATCAAAGCCGCGGGTTTCACCGGTTCCATTCCCGGTGGCCGTGCACTCATGGACATCGCCACCTCCCGCCCCGATCCCATTCCTTTCTTCGGCGAACTGGGCAGCAACAACCCCGTCTTCGTCACCCAGGCTGCCGCCCGCGGGCGCGGCACGGACATCGCCGCCGGCTTCGTTGAGTCGTTCACCATGGGTTCCGGCCAGTTCTGCACCAAGCCGGGCATGCTCTTCGTACCCCGGGGGTCGGGCATGGTGGAGGAGCTGGCCAAGGCGACACTGCCGGCGGTCCACGCCATGCTGAGCCCGCGCATCCACGCAAGCTTCAGCGAAGTCCTTGGCACGCTGGCCGGCATCGCAGGCGTGGAAACGCTGAACACGTCCGAGGCCGCCGACGGTTCGCCGGCTCCCGTGCTGCTCGCCACGTCCATTGAGCGCCTGCTCGCCAATCCGGCGGCCTTGGAAGAGGAATGCTTCGGCCCTGCCGCTTTCGTGGTGGAGTACGACGACGAAGCGCAGCTTGTGGAGGCAGCGCGGACTTTCGAGGGACAACTGACCGCAACGCTGCAGGCGGAGGAAGACTGCCAGGTCCGTGACCTGATCGCCGTGCTCGTCGAGAAGGCAGGCCGGGTCCTGTGGAACCAGTGGCCCACCGGTGTTTCCGTCACCTACGCACAGCAGCACGGTGGACCGTACCCGGCCACCACTGTCCCTGGCTCAACCTCCGTAGGGACCGCCGCCATCACCCGGTTCCTCCGCCCGGTGGCGTACCAGAACTTCCCCCAGCACCTGCTGCCCCTTGAGCTGCAGGAAGCGAACCCCATCTCCGCGCCGCGCTTGGTGGACGGCGTCCGCACGGCTTAGGTCCGCGGGCTCCCCCATTCACCCAGAAAGAAAGACAAAGATGTCCGAAAAACGGGAAACCCCTCTCCCCTTAAGAAAAACCAACCGCAGGCTGCGGACTGAAGACTGCATCGTCGTCGACAAGCGCGAGCTGCGCAAAGCCCAGCTCGGCGCAGGCGTGGGCAACTTCATCGAGTGGTATGACATTGGGATCTACGGATACCTGGCCATCACCATGACGAGTGTCTTCACCGAAGGCATGGACCAGCGCACCGGCTTGCTGGTGACGCTCCTGGGCTTCGCAGTGTCCTTCATTGTCCGCCCGCTGGGTGGCATGATCCTGGGCCCGCTGGGCGACCGGATCGGCCGCCGCAAGGTGCTGTTCTTCACCATGGCACTCATGGCCTCGGCCACCTTCCTCATCGGCGTCCTGCCCACCGCGGGCAACGTGGGCCTGTGGGTCATCGTTCCGCTGTACCTGCTGAAGATGCTGCAAGGGTTCTCCACCGGTGGCGAGTACTCAGGTGCCGCAACCTACGTCGCCGAGTTCTCCCCGGACAAGCACCGTGGGTTCTGGACGGCGCTGCTGAACACCGGAGCCCAACTCGGCTTTGCCGCCGGCGCGGCAGTTGTTGCGGCCACCACCATGATCACCACGTCCGTGTGGGGCGAGGAAGCAATGCGCGACGGCGGCTGGCGGATACCGTTCCTCCTGGCCCTGCCGCTCGGCATCGTCGCGATATCCCTCCGCAACCGGATTCCGGAATCACCCAGCTTCGAGGCCGTGCATGAGAAGACCGAGACCGCGGACGTGGACCCGCTCTTCGTCCGGCAGAACCTGGCCAGCATCCTCCGGCTCTACTGGCCGCAGATCCTGATCGGCATCGCCTTGATCGCCGCCGACGGTACGTCCTCCTACACCGTGACCAGCTACATGCCAACGTATTTGGAAACGCAGATCGGCATGGCAGCTGTCCACACGGCCGTGGCGACGGTGATCATCCTGCTCATCCAGGCGCTGATTGTCCCGGTGGTTGCGCGGTGGTCGGACAGGATCGGCAGGAAACCCATCTACACGGTCGCCACCATCGGCAACCTCGTCCTGTTGGTTCCGGCCTTTGCGTTGATGCACATTGGCGAGGTCTGGTCGCTGTACCTGGCGTTGTTCATGGTCTCACTGCCCAGTGCCTTCTTCCTGGCACTGACCGGTGCTGCGATGTCCGAGTTGTTCCCCACGGCCTCCCGCTACGGCGGAGTGGGCTTCACGCACAACGTGGCCATCTCCCTGTTCGGTGGAACCACTCCCCTGATCAGCCAGATCCTGGTGGAGTTCACGGGCAACTCGTTCGCTCCGGCGTTCTACGTCATGTTCTTCTCGGCGGTAGCGTTGTTTGCGCTGACCAGGATGCGTGAAACCGCGGGACGGCCGCTGCTCGGATCGGTTCCGGTTGTGGCCAGTGCCGAAGAAGCCGACGCCTTGGTCAGGGACCAGGACACCAACAAGCACATTGACACGTCCACCATGCTGCTGGTTCCGGTACCCACCGGTTCAGGAAAGCACAGCGCCCTGTAACTATCCGGCGGCTCATCACCCCCGACGCGCTACTTAGTGGCATGTGGATGATGGGTATGTACGTCAACCAACACCACCGACCCATCGTCGACGTAAAACCAGATTCGTGCTCCATTTGAGACCTCGTACTGGCGTCGGCGGTGGGTCGCTCCTTTGTGGGTGACGGATTCCAGGTCGCCCTTCATGGATTCACCCTCCGGCCCGAGGGTCGTCTACCACTTCAGGTTCATCGAGCCGGTCCAAGTCATGGTCCGGTGTGTAGCCGGCGGCAATGGCTTCGGCGGTAGCCCGCCATTCGGCGAGCACCACAAAGAGTCGGTCGAAGCTGGAAATTGCTGCGCAAGCACGGGCAACCTCTACAATTTCCGAGGCGAACTGCTCTCGCTGATCGTGGGGCAGGAACCCCAGCCACGGAAATGGCGCGAGCAATCGTTCAGCGAAACTGGCGGGGCCGGGGGCGAGGGACGCCGCAACCAGGTTGGACGCCAATCGCAAAGCATCATGCTCTTGCTCAAGGGTGCTGGACCGGACAAGCGTCAGTGGCGCACCATCGCGTCGGGTAATGGTAACCGGCCCTTCTTCAGCTGCCCGAAAGACCGAGCCTGGATTGCGCGACAAATCGGACGACGTGGCGGAGCGTGAGTGGGCCATAACGGACATGCTTCCATAGTTCTGAATAAGTTCAGAACACGCTACCCCGGCTCATTGACCCAGGTGGCCTGTTGCCGCGAGTACCTTGTCCAGCCAAGTCACGCGGTTGGCAAAGCGTGCCGTCTTGCTGGGCACGGTCCAGCGGAAAGCGTCGTGTTCCCAATCGAGGGTCAGGCGCCGCTGGCCCGTGACGGCCGTGAAGGTGTGCACGAACCACGGCGCCCCGGCATCGTCGCTCAGCATCAACACCGGGCCTTCGCGGAGTTCCTGGATGTCGGCAGCGTGCAGCCCCGTCTCTTCGGACAGTTCCAGCAGTGCCTGCTCCCCGGGCGAGACTCCCTCATCCACGTACCCCGTGACGCAGTGCCAGCGGCCGCGGTCGTGCGACGGGCCCTGGCTGCGCTTGAGCAGTGCGATCTTGCCGCGCCATTCGATGACGACGGCCACAACGGTGTGGCCTGCAAGATGCATCGATGGCTGGACGGCCGACGACTGGACGGCCGGCGTGTGGATGGCGGGCGATTCAGCGGTGGTAATGGTCATGGCGGGGTCCCCCTATGAAAGCAGGGCTACCGCGAGCCCGCGGAAAATGTGTGGGCCTGCTCAAGGTACATGCCCTCCCACGGAGAGCACACCACGCGGCCGGCGGGGTTGAATTCGTGGATTCCAGCGTTCTGCTGCGCGGCAGTTGCGCCGAAGTCCCCGCCCACGTTGGCGGAAAGATCAACGTTCAGCATGCGGATTTTCCCTTCTGGTCCAGCTTCGAGTTCGTCCTCGCAGCCCTTGGTCGTTCAAAGTGTCAGACCATTCATTAGTTGGTCATACCGTTCATTGAATGAACGGTATGCAGATAACTATGGCATGAGTCACGCCGTCACGCAAGGCAAAAGCGCACGTAAAAACAAGCAGCCGAAACATGACAAAAGCGGACGACGCCGGGTGCTTCCCGCCGTCGTCCGCTGCCTTGTTGTTTGGGGTGCTGCCGCTAGGAGGCTTCCGCGGTCCGCCGCCTCCGGAGACGGAAACCACGCACGTGCTCGCGGAACGTTTTCGGGCTTCGCCGGCTGACCATGATCACGCAGGCGACCCCGGTCACCAGCACCACGGCACCGCCAGCCGCCACCGCCCAGCGCGCGCCGAATTCAGTGCCGATCCACCCCATGAGCGGCGCGCCGATCGCGGTTCCGCCCTGCAGGATGGCCAGGTACAGCGCGAGGACGCGGCCACGGAACTGCGGTTCAACGGACAACTGGATGGTGGTGTTGCAGCTGTTAAGGAAGGTGATGGAGGCAAGGCCCACCGGGATGAGGACCGCGGCATAGATCCAGAACGACGGCGCGATGCTCGCCACGAGCGTAAAGGCGCCGAGGCTCAGTGCCCCGCCCAAGAGGAAGCGCAGCCGCGGGCCGGACCGGCGGGCGGCAAGCAGGGCGCCCGCCAGCGTTCCCACCGCCATGATGGAACCCAAGGCGCCGAACTCCTCCGGGCCCATACCGAACTCTGCCGTGGCCATCAAGGAATTGGTGACCGGGAAGTTCATGCCGAAGGCTCCGAGCATGCCCACCATGGCCATGATGAGCACCAGGTCCGGACGCTGCCGGACGTAGCTCAGGCCGTCAACAAACTGATGCTTGCCACGGGCTACGAGTGCGGTGGGTTCCAATTGCGCGGTCCTGACGCGCAGCAAGGAGATGATGACAGCCACGAAGCTCGCCGCATTCAGGATGAAGACCGGTCCGGTGCCGATCCAGGCGATGAGCACACCGGCGATGGCGGGACCGGTGAGGCGGGCACTGTTGAAGGAGGCGGAATTGAGGGCCACGGCATTGGACAGCTTGTCCGGGCCCACGAGCTCCGACACAAAGGCCTGCCGGGCGGGTGCGTCCATGGCGGCAGCCAAGCCCAGTGCCGCAGCGGCGACATAAACATGCCACAACTGGGCTACTCCGGTGACCACCAGGAGTCCGACGACCAGGCCGCAGACGCCCATGGCCGCTTGGGTCCAGAGCAGGATCACGCGTTTGCGGTAGCGATCAGCCAGCACGCCCGCGTAGGGACCGAAGAGCAGCATGGGAAGAAACTGCAGGGCCGTGGTGATGCCGACGGCTGTTCCGGAATGGTTGGTGAGGATTGTCAGGACCAGCCAGTCCTGGGCCACCCGCTGCATCCATGTTCCGATGTTGGAAACCAGCGCGCCGCCGGCCCACAGCCTGTAGTTGGGACTCTCAAGGGCCCGGAACATGGCGCTCATTTGGCGCTCATCTCCTGCATGATGTGGGCGGCGCGACTGAGGACCAGCCGATCCTGTTCGCTCAGCCCGGCAACACGCCGGGCCAGCCACGCGGTCCGTTGGCTTCGGGCTTCAGCCAGGACTTCCTGCCCGGCCGGGGTGATGCTGATCTGGACCTGGCGCCCATCCCCCGGGTGCGCCTGCCGCAAGACAAAGCCCTGCTCCGTCAACGCATTCACGATCCTGGTCATGGACGGCGCTTGGACGTGCTCGCGTTCGGCCAACTCCCGCAACGTCTGGGACGCGGTGTTGAGGTGGGCAAGCACGGTGTATTGGCCGGGAGTGATGACATCGCCCGTGGCTTCGATGCGGAGCCGGCGGGACGTGCGCATCACCGCGGTGCGGAGGTCGATGGCGAGCGCGTCGGGTTGGATGTCCGCTTCGGCGTCGGGTGGACTGGCTGACGTGGTTGCGTCGGCTGGCGTGGCCGTGTTGGCAGCAGTCAAGGGGAGGCGCCTCCTGAGGTTGGCATAATAGTTAGCAGTGCTAATTAGCTCCGCTAACTATTATGCTCCTTTACTCAGGTTGCTGTCCATGGAAGGTGATGAGGGCTACGTCCAGGCCCCCGCGCGCACCGCATCCGCCGTGGCTTCCTCGACCGCGCCAAGCTCCTCCACCACCTTCAGCGCACCACGCACCGCGATGGCGACGCTCATCAAGGTAGGGTTCATCGCCGTTGCCGTCGGAATCAGCGCGTTGCCGCCCACCATCAGGTTCTGGTAGCCCCACACCCGCGACCAGGGATCGGCAACGGACGTTCCGTCGTCGGCCTCCCCCATCCGCAGCGTGCCTTGGTAGTGCAGGCTGGAGCCGTTAGGCATCAACCGGGGTTCGGCCACGAAGAAGCCCAAGGCCTGGCCGGCCCGGCGCAGCCTCGCCGTGGCATCCTCGATCTCGGCCGTCTCCCGCTCAGTGAGGGCGTAGCTGATGGTCATGTTCGGGAAGCCGCGGTAGTCCAGTTCGTTGTCGTCAAAGGTCACGCCATCCTCGAACCGGGGGTGTTTCCGCATGCCGTAGCCCATGTTGACGTAGCCCCAGCGGTTGCGTGCGAAGGGAGCGTCCTCCGGCATGGGGAACGGCGTGGTTTCGGAGTACATCACCTGGACGGAGAAGGGGTGGTCCGGCTCGGAGAACGGGATGCGGTTCACCGCCGCAACCGGGTCCGCGGGGTTCTGGGCCCGGCGGGCGAGCTCCGCGTCGAGGTCGGCCTCGGTGGCAAACCGCTCCATCTTCTCTGCATCGAGGGCAACGGTGGAGATCACCACGGGATGCTCGGTCAAGTAGCGGCCCAACGCCTGGGGCCGGATACCCGAGGCCCACAGGAGCTGGGGTGAGCGGAAGGCGTCTGCAGCTACCACCACAAGGTCCGCGGAAACGAAGGAGGTGGTTCCCGTGCGGAGGTCCTCCACGGTGACACCAGTGGTCCGGCTCCCCTCGGTTTCCACCCGGCGGACCAGCGTGAGATCGCGCAGTTCGAAGCGGCGGGAGAGCGGTGATGCCTGGTCAATGAGCGGGCCAAGCACCACGTCCGCCCCGGCCCAGCGCATGGAACCGTCCGGCTGCGGATCACCGGCAACGGGCAGGGTGCCCACGCCGTAGCCTTCGGGCAGTTCGTCGCCGAACTCCTCCGACAGCAGGGACCGGATGGCCGCGCCGACTCCGGAGTCGGCGAAGGCTGCATCCTGGACATGGAGCAGGGACTTCGCCGCAGAAATCAGCGACTCCCACTCGGCGTCCCCGATAAAGGAAACCTTCTCGCTGAAAGCCGGAGACGGAGTTGCGCAGGTCCAGTGCGCGCCCTGGCCGCCGACATTGGTGGCCGCCGCCGCTGCAGGGAAGGTCCCGGCATGTGCCGAGCCCGGGCCACCGAAATCGAGCAAATGCGTGCCCTGCCGGGCAGTGAACATCCCCTCGGTGACGGTTCCGGCAGGGATGCCCAGTGACTCGCGGAACGCGCCCGCCTGGGGACCTTGGGACATTTCCCTCGCACGGGCTTTATGGTCGGCGTCAGGGATATTGCGGACGCTTTCACCAGGGCGTTCGGTCAGCTGGGGACCTGCCTCGAACATGACCACCCGGGCGTCAGGCAGGCCTTCCACCAGCAGGCGGGCGTAGGCGGAGCCGATCGGCCCGCTGCCAACGATGGCAATGGTGTGGCTAACAGACATGGCTTTCTCCTTCATGGGAGGTCAGGCCGGAACCGGCTCGGTGTTGGGTGAACGGACAGCGTCCGGTTCGTCGGACAGCCGTCCTTGCGGCAGCAGAACGGCGGCAAGGATGCCGAGTGCATAGGTGACAGCAAGCGCACAGAAGATCGGGGAGAACACCGAGGCATAGATCGCGGCCACCGATTCCTGGATGGCGGGAGCCGCTTGGTGCACCGATTGGGGCGTCAGCGTTGCGGCGTCCATGCCTGGGGGCAACAGAGCCGCCACGCCGAAACCGATGGTGCCACCGATGACGGCGGTGGCAACGGTGGACCCAATCTGCCGCACCAGGTTGATGGTGGCCGTGATGCTTCCGGTCTGGTTGGCCGGTGCGGCGCTTTGGACCACGGCGACGATCAGGCTCATGAAGGAGCCCGTCCCCAACCCCACCGTGGCCATCACGGCCATGGGCACCCAGAGCGGAACCCCCACCGGGAGCCCGGCCATAACGAAGAGCCCCGCCGAGGCCATGCAGGTCCCGATGATCGGAAAGATCCGGTACTGGCCGGTGCGGCTGGCCAACCATCCCGTCAGCAGGTTGCTGGCCAGCATGCCCAGGACCGTGGCGATGGGAACCAGGCCGGACACGGTGGCACTGACCTGGTACGCCATCTGGAAGTAGGTGGGCAGGTAGGCGGTGATGGAAAAAAGCCCGACGCCGATAATCGCCGAGAGTGCGGTACCGGCGGCAATGGTGCGATTGGCGAAGAAACGCAAGGGGACGATTGGCTCGGGCACCCTGCGCTCGATGATGAAGAACGCCAGCAGGGCCACACCCGCAACCACCAGGGCTGCCACGGCCTGGACTCCGCCGCTGCGTTCCGCTGCCCACGTCACGCCAAGGACCAGGGACACCAGGCCCAAGGTGAAAGCGGCAGCGCCGGCCACGTCGTAGTGCCGTGGAAGCTGTCCACGCTCAAGTTTCGGCACCGCCACGAGGGCAAGCGCCAGGGCAACAATGCCTACCGGAAGGTTGATCCAGAAGACCCAGGACCAGCCCCAATAGTCGGTGATGGCCCCGCCGAGCACCGGTCCCACCAGGATGGCGATTGGAAAGGCCGCCCCGATGATCGCCATGTACCGGGGGCGTTCCCGGGGCGTGGTGACCCTGGCAATGATGGTTTGCGACATGAGCTGCAGCCCGGCCGAGCTCATGCCTTGGACCACCCGGGAAACGACCAGCCAGGTCATGTCCTGGGCGAATCCGCAGGCGAGGGAGGCTCCCAGGAAAACCAGGAGGGAAGCCAGGAAGACCCTCCGCGGGCCAAGGACATCACCGAGTTTTCCCAGGACGGGAAGCAGGACGGTGCTGGCCAGGGTGTAGCCCACCACCACCCAACTCATGAGCTCCAACGCCCCGAGCTCACCGGCAATGGTAGCCAGCGAGGTGGAGACGACGGTGTGGTCCAGTGCGCCCAGGAAGGACACGGTCAGCAGCGATGCGACCAGGAAGCGTAGTTTCACAGTGGAAAGTGGCATGGTTTTCTGCCCGAACGATCGGGCCGTCGACGCGACGGTTTGTGCCCCGGCTGCATCATCACTGCCGGGAACGGATCCTTGAGGGGATCCCGACGCCACTTTCATCTTAGTTCGACTTTAGTCTGAAAGCAACAAAAGATTGCAGTTCTTAGACCCTGGCGCGGGTGCGGTTGCGGTCCCGGGCCCGCGGCACGGAGCAGCCTTCGACGGCGGCAGCCACGGTGGCGGTCAACTCGCCGATGCATTCAACCACCATGCGTACCTCGTCTCCCTCGGCAAGCGGTGCCGGCGTCAGTTCGCCGCGACGGCCCCACAACTCGCCGAGGCAGCCTCCGTTGCCCACCGTCCCGGAACCCAGGACATCGCCGAACACCACGCGGGAATTCCTGGAGGCGTAGGACACCAGCTCGGGGAACGTCCACCCCATATTGGACACGAGATCCTCCCCCACGAGCTCGCCGTTGACGAAGACTTCCGCCCGCAAGGCCAGGAACCCGTCAGCGTCGAGGTACGGTTCAAGCTCGTCTGCCGTGACAATCCACGGCCCCAGGCTTGTCCCGAAGTCCTTGCCCTTGGCGGGACCCAGACGGACCTTCATCTCCCGCGACTGGATGTCCCTGGCAGACCAATCGTTCATGATCGTGTAGCCAAAGATCGCGTCGGCGGCGTTTTTGCCTGACAGGTTGGAGCCGCCGGCGCCGCCAATCACGGCCGCAATCTCAAGCTCGAAATCCAGGCGCTGGGTCACCGGCGGGATCACCGGTTCGCCCGGCCCCAGCACCGTGTGCGGATTCGTGAAGTAGAACGTGGGAGCCTCGTACCATTCCGGCACCACCTCGCTCTTGCCGTCCACGGAGGCGCTGACTCCTTCCACATGCTCCTCAAAGGCAACGAAATCCCTGATCGCCGCGGGGACCAGCGGCGCAAGGAGCCGGACTTCGGCAAGCGGCCGCCCGGCGTCGTGGTTTACCCGCCCAAAGAGATCCCGGGCACCATCCAAGCCGCGCGCCAGCACCTCGGCCACGCGGAGTCCATTGGGAAACGGCACCGCGGTGTTGTCAATGATGAAGCCCTCACCGGTCTCGGCGCCGTCCTGCCAGCGCGCGATTCTCATGCCCGCACCCGCTGTTCCAAGAGTGCAGCGGCGTTGCCGGACAGGATCTGCGCTGTCACGTCGGACGGCAGTCCGGCAGCGCGAACCTCGCCAACGGGATCCTCCGGCCCCATGTCGAACGGGAAATCGCTACCCATGAGGACCTGCGAAGGTCCCGCGACATCCACGAGGTGACGCAGGGCCGAAGGATCGTGCACCACGGTGTCGAACCAGATCCGGCGCAAGTAGCTGGACGGCTCCTCGGCACAATCGTGGGCTTCGGGGCGGACGCGCCAGGCATGGTTGGAGCGGCCGATCGCCGTGGGCAGGTATCCGCCTCCGTGGGCCGCGAGGATCTTCAAGCCGGGGTGCCGGTCCAGGACGCCGGAGAAGATCAGGTGCGAGAGGGCAACGGCGTTTTCGGCAGGCTGGCCCACCGTGTTGGACAGGTAGTACCGGTCGAGACGCTCATCCAGGCTGCAGCCGAACGGATGCAGGAAAACGACGACGCCCAATTCCTCCACGCGGCTCCAGAAAGGCTCCAGCCGTTCGTCGGACAACTCGACGTCGCCGGCAAACGAGGAAATCTCGATGCCGGCCAAGCCGCGGTCCAGGATGGCGTCATCGACGCATTCCACGATCCGCCCGGGATGCTGCAGCGGCACGAGGCCCAGGCCGGTGAGGCGTTCAGGTGCCTGGGCCACGTGCTCGGCCACCAGGCGGTTGGCCTCGGTGGCGCTCCACACGGCCAGGCCCTCCTCGGCCCAGGGGTAGAAATGGTTCGGCGAGGCACTGACCCACTGGTGGTCAACGCCTTGGGCATCCATCGCAGCCAAGCGGGCGCGGACATCGGTGAGTTTCGGAAACCGCTCGCCGATCATCCGGCCCGAAGCGGCCAGGCTTGCGGGACCGTTGCGACGGGCATCGAGTTCGGCCGCCGCTTTGAAGGCCTCGGGAGCACGCCGTTCCACCTCGGCCTGGAGGGAAGGAAGGAGCACGTGGGCGTGGACATCGATGGTCATGCCGGTACCGCCATCTTCTGCGCGATCCCGAACAGCAGGCCCGGAGCGTCTGCGTCCTTCTTTCCCTCGATCTGCCATTCGCCCAGTTGCACGGAAGCGTCCACCACGGCCTGCACACGGGGAACCCTGCGCTCGTGGAAGGTGTCCCAGAGCTCTTCGCTGACCCGGTCCGCGTCCACCAGGAGCTCGGCCAGAACTACGGCGTCTTCGAGGGCCTGCGCGGCACCTTGGGCAATCGTTGGCGGGCAGCTGTGGGCGGCATCCCCGATGATGACGACGGGTCCGCGGTTCCACCGGCCGGGCACCAGGTGCTTGGTGAACCAGGTGTAATTGACCTTGGCGCCTTGGTTGAGGTCCTCGCGGATCGAGTTCCACGGACCGCCATAGGCCAGGGATTCCCCGCGCATGATCTCCACTGCCTGGTCATCGGATACCCCAAAACGGTCCTGTGCTTTCTCCACAAGGAACGCGTACATGGTGTCCTCGCCGGTGGGTGTGTACCCGGCAATATAGACGGGGCCACCGTAGTACAGCTCGCTGTGTTCCACGTCCTTGGGACGGGAGACGAAGGCCCTCCAGATCCCCATGCCTGTGGTCTCCGGGGCGGTCTCGATACCCATCAGGCCGCGGACGGTCGAGTTCACCCCATCGGCGCCAATCAGGAGGTCGTAGGTTCCTGCGGAGGTCTCGTTGACGAACACCTCCACTTTGTTGTCCGTGGCATCGAAGCCGGTGATTTTGGCTCCGAAAGTAGTCTTGGCTCCGGCCTTTTCCGCGTGGTCAAGGAGGATCTTGGCGAGGTCCGGGCGGTACATGCCCATGCAGGCCGGGTAGTCAGGTCCGCCGGTCTTGACCTCTGGAAGCTGTGCGATCACCGGAGCATCGGGGCCAGGCGCCCTAAGGGTGAGCCCCTCAAAAGCCAGGCCCTTTTCCCGCACGTCCTCCCAGACGCCCAACGCGTCGAAAACGCGCAAAGCGTTGCCCTGCAGGGTGATGCCGCTTCCCAGGGCGCTCAGCTCCGGTTTGGCTTCGAAAACGTCGACGGCGATCCCCGCCTTGGCGAGCTGGATGGCGGTGGCCATGGCAGCCACGCCGCTGCCGGCGATCGCCACTTTCTGAACTGCTGTCATGATGTACCCCTTGGTTCTTGGGACTGGTTAGAGGATGGCGACGGGGTTGATGGGTGAACCCACCGCACCGGTGATGGGCAACGGGGCTGCCACCAGGAGGAACCCGTAGCGGCCGCGTGCGTGGCATGTGTGGGCCAAGGCATCCAGGTCCCACAGCTCGCCCACGGTCAGGCCCATGTTCGGGATGACCACTTGGTGCAGAGGCTGGAAAGCGGGAACGTCGAACTCGTTGGGACGGACCTCGAAGCCCCACGTGTCCGTGGCAATGGCGGCGATCTCTGTGCGGTGCAGCCAACCCGCCGTCGTCAGGGAAAGCCCGGGGGCGGGTCCGCCCGCGTAGTCTCCCCAGCCTTCGCGGCGCGCACGGCTGAGTTGGCCTGTCCGCACCAGGACGATGTCGCCGCGGCCAACTGCGCTCGTGGCGCCTTGGGCTGCGATGCAGGACTCCAGGTCCTCGGCGGTGATCGCGTAGCCGTCGGGAAGTTCGCCCGTGTCCGGTTGAAGGTGCCGGCCGAGGTCAAGCAGGACACCGCGGGAGACCGGAGACGCCGCCGCGTGCTCGATTCCGGTGACGAGGTCGCCGTCGCTCGTTACTACGTCTCCTGCACGGCGACCGTTCCACGCGTTGCCGTGGTCGAAGATGTGGCCCAGGCCGTCCCATTGGGTTGAGCACTGGAGGGGCATGGAAATGACGTCGTCTGCGCCGCCGAGGCCGTGCGGGAAGCCCTGCGTGCCGCGTTCCGCATCCGTTCCGGTGTCCAGCATGGTGTGGACGGGATTGGTGCGCCGGCGCCAGCCCTTTTGCGGACCGTTCATGTCGAAGGGTTGCGAGAGGGAAACAACCTCACCGTCGCGCACCAGCGAGGCTGCCTGCTTCCGCTTCGCGGCGTCGATGAAGTTCAAGGTCCCCAGGGCATCGTCCTCGCCCCAGCGGCCCCAGTTGCGGTATGCCTTTCCTCGGCGGGAGATTTCGCCGTCGGGGTCGTTGCGGTCCAGCGACGCGGGGTTTTCCAGCAGTTCAGCGTGATCCAGGTTCATGGTTCCTGCCCTTATCCCTGGCCGGTTTGTTCGGCGACGCAGCGCACTACCTGCGTTCCGAGGCCTTGGATGCTGCCCGTCATCACGTCGCCGTCGCGGAGGAGCCTTCCCCAGTGCGCTCCGTTGCCGGCCGGGCTGCCGGTCAGCAGGAGGTCGCCCGGAAGCAGCGGCATGTTCTGCGAAGCAGCCGACACCAGGGCAGGAATATCGAAGAGGAGGTCGTCGGTAGTGGCGTCCTGCATGACCTCGCCGTTGAGTTCCAAACGGACCTTGAGCTTGGACGGATCCACAAACTTCGCCGGCACCAGGAACGGCCCCGTAGGCAAGAAGCCGGGAGCGTTCTTGCCGCGGTACCAGTCGGTTCCGATTTCCTTCATGTCGCGGCGGAAGACGAGGTCTCGGGTGGTGATGTCGTTGACGATCGTGTAGCCGGCAACGTGGTCCATGGCCTCTGCCCTGGAGAGGCGGAATGCCTCGGTTCCGATGACGACAGCAAGTTCCAGCTCCCAGTCGTGCTTCTCGCTGTAGGCCGGGAGGACCAAGGGTTCATTGTCGCCGACAACGCAGGCCGGCAGCCCGATGAAGAAGTACGGCTCGCCGTTGGCTTGGCGGTCGTCCATCATCTTGCCCGCCCACTCGCGGGCCTCCTCCGGCGAGCGCGGATCGTCTTTGGACAGTCCTGCCACCACCAGGTCGATCACGTGCGTCCGATAGTTGGCGCCTGTCTGCAGCACTTGCCGGGGTTCCACGGGGGCAGTCAGCACCACGCTGTCCAACGCGACCCATGGACCGTCTTCCGCAGCGAGGTTCTCAAGGCGCTCCCAGTCCAGTGCAGCCAGGAACCCATTGAGGCCTCCGCTGCCGAGGTCTTGCTCCTCCAGCGGCCGGATGCGCCCGCCGGCAACCAGCCCCCAGCGAACGGCTTGCCCCTCGCGGAAGCGGGCCAGGGCAAATGGTGCTTCCATCCCGGTGTGGTCTGACGACGTCGTCATGAACGTAACTCCCCTCGCGGGCCGCCCTCGGCCCACCCTCATTTAATGTCAGAATTCGACATAAGTACATCAATTTGTGGTTATACCGGGCATCACCGGCATGGATGCCCACGCCGGTGATGCTGCCTGGCTGTCCAGCCCTGGGCTGCCTCTTCTAGCCCTGACCCTGCCGGGCGTACGGGTTGAACAGTGCTTCCTTGATCTCGTCCGGCACGCCTTCCTCGGTAGCACTCGGGCCATCGGCGGGCGGGAAGGACTCGGTCATGGACATGGGCATGGCACCGTTGCGGTACATGTTGTTCGAGCCCAGGGACGGGGTCCAGGTGTTGGGCTCCCAGTCCGGGACATAGTTGCGGTAGCCACCGGTGTTGAGCTCGATGCGGAGGCTGGACGGTTCGCGGTAGTAGAGGAAGTTCTGCTCGCCGATGCCGTGGATGGAGGGGCCGTACTCAATCGGCACGCCGTTCTCGATCAGGGTGTCCGCGGCGATCAGCAGTTCTTCGCGGGTGTCCACCCAGAAGGCGTAGTGGTTAATGCGGCCTGCACGGGTGGAACCGTCCAGCACGACGCCCAAGTCGTGTGACTTCTCGTTGGTGGTCAGCACGGAGAACACCGAAATCGGAGCTTCGTCCAGGACGGTGCGGGCCATGATGCGGAAGCCGAGGACGTCGTTGTACCACTTGGCGAATCCGTCAACATCAGAGGTTGCGATGGTCACGTGGTCCAACTGGCGGGGCGCGCCGGCAACCATGCTTCGGCGGGCAGGGCGGTCCGGGTAGGTGGAGAGTTCGCTGCCCTCGGCCTGGTAGCGGGTGACGTCCCAGTGGAGGGTCATGCTGTGGCCCCACGGACCCGTGAAGCGGTACGCCCGACCGATGCCGTGCCCGTCGATCCATTCACCGGCGACGCCCGCGGCTTCGATGCGCCGGGCCGCCTCTTCGAGGGCTTCCGCGCTGGAAGTACGCCATGCCATGGTTTCCAGGGCAGGCTCGGTGCCGGGAACCACCACCACGCTGTAGCGGTAGTAGTCGCCCCAGCAGCGCAGGTAAACGGCGCCGTCCACGCGGTCAACAACCTTGAGTCCCACCTGCTTGACGTAGAAGTCGACGGAGGCTTCGACGTCGGGAGTGGTGATGGCCACGTAGGAGAGGTGGGAGAGAAGCTTGATCATCTTCGATCCTTTCGGTGTTCTGTGAAGCTGTTCACATCAAGTCTCCGGCCGCACTGGCACATCAGGGAAGACGATATTGCCTATGCCGAAGATCAGCCTTGCTTATGCTCTTGACGCAGCCCGGCGACGACCAGCTGGTCTGCCAGCAGCTCGCCAAGGTCCGGCAGCACGGCACCTTTTGAGGCAGCTTCCATGGCCCGGCGAAGGGCCAGCCGGGCGGACCCTTCATAGCGGACCGGAGCGTGCGTCGATCCGCTTTCAGTGCTGGTGGTGAGGCTGTTCTCGAGCCCCATCCCGTCCGACTCCACCACGGTGCGGACTTCTCCCAAGGCGGTCACGCGGAGCAGCCCGGTCCGCGCAGTGCGCCCGAGCACCGTAGCCAGCACCGTCACCGGCACGGGGTCCGGTGCCATTGGTGGCCTGGCTTCGAGCAACGCCATGCCGCCTTCGGCCGGGATGGCCCCGCTGACGGCCTGGAGGGGTCCACCGGCGAGCACTTCAGCCCACCGGATGCCGTCGCGCAGGACCGGGTCAAGGTCACCGGAGGGAGCTGCGCTCTCAACGGTGACCACTGTGGCGGGAGTCTCCTGCCGCCGTCGTACGGCCTCGGCGGCCGCGTCCGCCCGCAGGTGCGGCCGTTCGACGACGACGGGGATGCCCACCAGCCCGGCTTGCGCCGAGGCCGGAATACTTTGCGGATGACTTACGACGACGGCTGACGCGCCGGCCGCTTGGGCCTCCAACAGCTCCTCCCACCAGGCTCCCTCCCCGGGGATCACCACCACGGCACCGTGCGCAGTTTCAGCGTGCCAGGTACTACGCGGAAGTTCGGCCACGGCGGCCCGATAGCGTGCGTGCGAGGCGACGACGGGAAAAACCGGGCTCATGGATGGACTCCCGTGGATGGCTGCACTTCGGTAAACATGGTGGCGAAGACGGCATCTGCCACGTCGATCGGATACAGGGCGTCCGCCAGGATCTGCCCGTAATCGACCGGACACGTTCCCGCCATCAACTCCCCGAACAACTGCCACTCGGCCTCGTAGCCGTCCTGCAGGGATTGCGGAAAGCGGGCGACGGAACCATCCCCGTTATGGACGGTGACCGCTCCGCTGCCCGCGTGGACGAAGGGTGGCGGATAGTCCAGATCCAGCCTGAGATCGGCAGTGGAGAAGGTCATGCGCCAGAGGGAGTCCGGCCCTTCCGGGAGCATGGTGAGGACCAGTTGGACGCTGACGCCACTGGCTTTGAAGCCTACGGCGTAGCCGATCGGCGGAACGAAGCGGGCGTACTGGATGTGCTCCAGGACCGGTGCGAAATGCCGGATGGCCGGGAGGTCGTGGATGGCCAGCCCCGTCAGCAATTGCTGCACGATGCCTGCCGCCACGGCAGGATCGCCGGTATTTGGCCTTCCCCGGGAAGGAGAAGGGAAGGGACCACCGTCATACACCACTTGGTGGTAGCGGCGGTTGGGAGGAAGCGCCAGAGTGACGGCGATGGATTGGAGGGGCCGCCCATGCTGCTTGAGCACCTCGCGGGCCTGCGCCCAGCCCGGATCATGGGCATGGTTGGTGCCGACCAGCAGGATGACGCCGGCTTCGCGGCAGGCAGAGACGACGGCGGCAGCCGCTTCCCGGGTGACGGCAAGTGGTTTCTCGCAAAAGATGGCGCGTTTTCCCGCGGCAACCGCGGCCAGGATTTGCCGCTCATGCTCGGACGGTGGCGTGCAGATGGCCACAACGTCCACGTCGGGATCGGCCAGCAGTTCGTGATCACCCGATGACCACCGGGCACCCAGCGGTTCCGCGAGCGCCTGCGCCCTGCCGCTCCCTCCGTCCGCGATATGGGCTACCCGGAAACCTTCGCCCAGCCGCCTGACGGTGGGAAGATGCAGTGCGGTGACGCCCGGCCCGGCGCCCAGAAACCCTATGTTCACGCCTTCATCTCCCTTCTTTTGTCAGTATTATCCATAAGTGATTGCATTTCTGGCTATAGTTGCGGATTTCCGCACCATAGTGCCGTTACTGTGGAACAATCTGGAGGTATGACCACAGATTCGACCCTCCGGTTCGGCGCCCAAACAGACGAAGTCACCAGCCTGCTTCGCATCGTCAACCTCGTAAGAACCGGAGAAGCCACCACCCGACCGGAAATCGGCCGGGTCACCGGCCTGGGTCGCGGTGTAGTCACCCAGCGGGTGGACCAGGCGATCCAGATGGGCTTCCTGGGCGACGGCGAATTCGGCGCGTCATCCGGTGGCCGGGCACCCCGGACCCTCCGCTTCCAATCGGAGCGCGGCCGCATCATCGTGTGCGCACTCGGCGCCCTCCATATCCGCGTGGGGTACTCCGAACTTGATGGAGACATCGTGGAACAGCGGCACCGCGAGTGGGACATCGCCCGCGGGCCCGAGGAAACCTTGAAGGCCGCCATGGAACTCCTGGACGACCTCCTCAAGGACGCCGGAGACAAGCCAGTATGGTCGGTTGTGGTTGGCGTTCCAGGCCCGGTGGACTTCGACAGCGCACAGCCCGTGGCGCCCCCCATCATGCCCGGCTGGAACGGCTATGACATCCGAACTCCTTTCGAAGAACGGTTCGATGCCCCCGCCTGGGTGGACAACGATGTCAACCTGCTGGCCTTGGGCGAACGGGCGCGGCGCCGGGATGCCTACGCGGACCTGATCTATTGCAAGATCGGCTCCGGCATCGGCGCGGGACTGCTCTCACAGGGCCGCATCCACCGTGGCGCCAACGGTGCGGCCGGAGACATCGGCCATGTCCGCGTGCCCGATTCCGACGCCTTGTGCCGCTGTGGCAAAGTTGGCTGCCTCGAGGCGGTGGCCGGCGGTTGGGCCCTGATCCGCGACGCCGAGCTCGCCATCAAGGAAGGCGCCACCGGCCCCCTCGCCACATCCGTGGAAAAGGGCAACACTCTCTCCCCCGAAGGCATCGCCCTCGCAGCCATCAGTGGCGACGGCCTGGCAGTCCGCCTCCTGCAGAGCTCCGCGCGCGTGGTTGGCGAGTCGATTGCGGCACTGGTCAACATGTTCAACCCCGGAATCATCGTGATCGGCGGCGCTATGGCCTCTGCCGGCGAGGTGTATCTCGCCGAGGTGCGGCAGCGGGTCTACGAGCTGTCGCTGCCCCTTGCCACGAGGGACTTGCGGATCCTGCTGTCCGTCAATGACGAACGCGAACCCCTCCGGGGTGGCGTGGAGCTGGCCCGCGAGCAGCTTTTCGAGGTGACCTTCCCGCGCTGGTTCGCCCAGGGCAAGCCGGGGCCGGTCAGGACCCTGGGAGCTGGCTAAGCGACGTCGCGGGAAACTCCCGCGACCGGAGCCTGCGTAGTCCGCAGGTTGGCTTCAAGGTGGAACGGGAGGACCAGCGGGCCCCCTCCCCCGCCCTGCAAGTACGGAACCATCAGTTCAAAGTCCACGGACACCCTGCGCGGGCGCCCGGGCGCGGCGGAGACTGCTCCTGGAAAAACCAGCACGAGCCGGTCCTGGATGAACCACCAGCCGGGCTCTGCGGCCAGCGTGTCCGGCCGCACTTCCCGTTCACCAAGCCGTACGCGGAGCTCTTCCCCAACGGGCTGCCCGTCAACCTCCACAGCAAGGCCCGCAATACTGGACAGCGGCATGGAACGGATCCACGGCAGTCCGACGCGCAGCTCGTGGCCTTCGGTCGTATTACTCCACGCATCGTCGCGCAGGGCATTCTGCAACATCACACACTCCTTGACTCCATGGTCTTTTTGTCTGAAACTGACATAAGTTTGTCACTAAGACGCATATTTGGAAAGGCCCATCATGGAAGCCTCTTTGCCTGCCAGCTGGACGCTGGCCGCGAGCTCCTTCAACTGGACGCCGGACATCATCAAGGCAGAACGGACCCCGCAAGACATCGTCACCGACATCGCCGCCTCCGGCGTTGCCGATGTTGTGGAAGTCGAACCAGGTTCCCTCTGGCGGAGTTTTCCCGCACCACAGGACCTCGAAGTCGACGCCTTCCGGGAAGCACTGAAAGCGGCTGGTGGCCGGGTCAGCATTCTCGGCTGCAGCCTGGATGACTACACAGCGACGACGGAACGCCGCACTACGGGTCAGCGGCTGGAGTTCCTCGTCCCCCAGTTCGATGCGGCCCGGCGGGTTGGTGCCACCGGCGTGCGCCTCCCGATCGGGCAAGCCGGACCCGAATTGCTTGGGCTCGTCCAACCCCTGCTGCACGATCTGGACTTGGTGCTGTTCGAGGAAATCCAAGGGCAGCAAGACCCGCGGAATCCACGCGTCCAGCCCGCGCTGGACCACATCGCAGCGCTCGACGACCCCCGCATCCGGGTGCTGGTGGACATCAGCATGTTGATGCCCGCCCTCCCGGTCAGCTATCTGGACGAACTGGCGCGCGGCGGAGTCTCGCCCGTGCTCTGCAGCAGGTTGGAGTCTGAATGGAAGGACCCCGCCACCAACGACGCCATCATGGCTGCGCTCCAGTCAGGGACCGTTCCCCCGCGTATCCATACCCTGTTCATGAACCTGCTGATCCGGTTCGGGCGAAGCGACGCCGCGGACCTGAAGGAAATCCTCCCGTTGGTGGGCGGATTCCACCTCAAGTTCTGGGATCTGGACGATGCGGATCAACGGGTGTCCGGCCCGATCGAGGAGCTGGGCCATCTTCTGGCCCAGGAGGGATTCACCGGCACGCTGACCAGCGAATGGGGCGGCCATGAGTGGCTCCGGGACGATCCCTCCGAAATGACCCGCCGGCACCTGGCGCTGGCAGCGAAGTCGCTCGCCTAACCCGCCGCGGGCGTCAGCCTGGCAGCACGGCGGACCAGCCGCCGTCGATCATCAGGTTGGCGCCTGTGACGTAGGAGGCCTCATCGGAGGCAAGGAAGAGGGCGCAGCGGGCCACCTCATCGGGTGTGCCGACGCGCCCCAGGGGAATGTGTTCTGCGATGGCGTTCATGGGATGCCCCGGCGCCAGGAGGTCGCCTTCGGTGGCCGACGTCCGGATCATGCCGGGGCTGACCGCGTTGACGCGGATTCCCAGCGGGGCACCTTCGGCGGCCAATTGCTTGGTCATGGCCACCACGGCGCCCTTGGTGGCGGTGTGGGCAAGGCGCCCGTTGGTCACCGAGCCGGTGACGCCGGCAGTGGAGCCAACAAGCACGACGGCGGAGCTTCCGGCCGCTGCCAACTGCCGCCAGAAGTGCCGCACAGGCAGGAAAACAACATCCAGCTCGTGGGCCACGTTCCACTGCCAGTCCGCAAAGGAGATCTGGTCCACAGGCGCGAAGCGCGTGGCGGCGGCGTTGGCGTACAGGATGTGGACCTGGCCGTGAGTCTTAGCGATGTAGCCGGCCCAGTCCGCGACGGCGGCATCGTCGGTCAGGTCCACGCGGGTGTTGCTGGCCTGGCCGCCCGCTTCGAGCACCATGTCCACGGTGGCGGCAGCGCCGTCGTCGTCCATGTCGCAGCCGACGACGACCGCCCCCTCCTCCGCGAACGCCAAAGCGGCTGCGCGGCCCTGGCCGCTGGCTATGCCGGTGATAACGGCGGTTTTGCCTTCGAGCCTGGGCTTGCGCAGCCGCATGTGGTTCCCCTTTATGTGGTTATTTGGTGCTGGAGGCGGCGTCGAAGGCCGCGGCGGAGGGCTGGTAGGAGGAGAGCTTGCGAACGAAGCCGAGCGCTTCCGGTGCCCCGACCAGGCGGTCCATGCCGGCGTCTTCCCACTCGACGGACAGCGGTCCGTTGTAGTCGATCGCGTTGAGCATCCGGAAGGCGTCCTCCCAGGGCACGTCGCCGTGACCGGTGGAGATGAAGTCCCACCCACGCCGCGGATCGGCCCAGGCGAGATGCGAAGACAGCCTGCCATTGCGCCCGTTGCCGAGGCGCTTCTTCGTGTCCTTGCAGTGCACGTGGTAGATCCGGTCCTTGAAGTCCCACAGGAATCCCACCGGGTCGATGTCCTGCCAGACCATGTGGCTCGGGTCCCAGTTCAGGCCGAATGCCGCACGGTGCCCAATGGCCTCGAGGGTGCGTTGGGTGGTCCAGTAGTCGTAAGCGATCTCGGACGGGTGGACCTCGTGGGCGAAGCGCACGCCAACCTCGTCGAAGACATCCAGGATGGGGTTCCACCGGTCCGCAAAGTCCTGGTACCCGGCGTCGATCATTTTCTCGCTGGCCGGCGGGAACATGGCCACGTATTTCCAGATGGCCGAACCGGTGAAGCCGGTCACCGTCTTGACGCCGAGCTTGGCCGCCAGACGGGCAGTGTGCTTCATTTCCTCGGCGGCCCGGCGGCGCACGCCTTCGGGATCGCCGTCGCCCCAGACGATGTCCGGGAGGATGTCCCTGTGCCGCTGGTCGATGGGATCATCGCAGACGGCCTGGCCCTTGAGGTGGTTGGAGATGGTCCAGACCTTGAGGCCGTTGCGTTCCAGGACGTCCAGCTTGCCTTGGACGTAGGCGTCGTCATCCCAGCGCCACGGGTCCAGGTGGTCGCCCCAGCACGCGATTTCAAGCCCGTCGTAGCCCCACTCTCCAGCGAGCCGGGCGAACTCTTCGAACGGCAGGTCCGCCCACTGTCCGGTGAACAGGGTGATGGGTCGTGCCATGTTAACTCCTTCCAGGCTTTTGCAAGCCCTATGCCTTGACTGGGACGTCTGCCGCCACGCGGGTCCACACGGAATCGTTGTCGGCGCTGCGTTCCACGGCTTCAAGGACGCGCTGGACCCTGAGCCCATCGGCGAACGTCGGGTGCGGGTCCGTGTTCCTGGCGATTCCTTCCACCAGGTCCTTCACCTGGTGGGAGAAGCCATGCTCGTAACCCAGCATGTGTCCGGCGGGCCACCACGCCGAGACGTAGGGGTGGACGGGCTCGGTTACCAGGATTTTGCGGAAGCCCTGCAGGTCGGCGGGGGCCGTGCGGTCGTAGAACTGGATGCTGTTGAGGTCTTCGAGGTCAAAGGCCAAAGCACCCTTGTCGCCGGAGACCTCGATGGACAGCGCGTTCTTGCGGCCTGTGGCGAAGCGCGTGGCTTCAAAGGATGCGAGCGCGCCCGACGCCAGCCTGCCAGTAAAGATCGCGATGTCGTCCACGGTCACTTGGCCGTATCCTGCGGCTGCTTTGCCGGCGAGCCCGGAACCCGAAAGACCAGTGCCGCTGCCCTGGAGGGGCCTCTGCTTCACGATCGTGTCCAGAACGCCGGAAACCTGCTCCACGTCCATGCCGGTCACGAACTCCACCAGGTCGATCGCGTGGGCACCGATGTCCCCCAAGGCACCAGACCCGGCATGTTCTTTTTGGAGCCGCCAGGCCAGGGGCATGTCCGGGTCAACCAGCCAGTCCTGGCGGTAGGAAGCGCGGACATGGGCGATCCGTCCCACCACTCCTTCGGCGATGAGTTGACGCAGGAAGGTCACGGCCGGCACGCGCCGGTAAGTAAAACCCACCATCGCTTTAACGCCTTTTTCGGCGGCTCGTTCAGCGGCGGCCGCCATGGCTTCCGCTTCTTCGACAGTGTTGGCCAGCGGCTTCTCGCACAGGACGTGCTTGCCGGCATCCAAAGCCGCAATGGCGATCTCCGCGTGCGAGTCACCCGGGGTGACAATGTCCACGATGTCGATGTCGTCCCTCGCAATGACGTGCCGCCAGTCCGTTGCCGATTCGGCCCAGCCCCATTTGCCGGCCGCCTTGGCGACGGCGGCGGCATCGCGGCCCACAATGACGGCCATCTCGGTTTCTGCCGGGAGGTCGAACACCCGAGGTGCCGTGCGCCAGCCCTGCGAGTGCGCCGCACCCATGAAGCCGTAGCCGATCATGGCCACCCGGAGCTTTTTCATGCGAGCACTACCTTGCGGTCCACGGCCACGCGGTTGCCGACGTAGCGCATGGGGGCGATCTGCATGTACAGCAGGCGGAGCGTGAGGATAACCTCGACGTCGATCTCCTCACCGGCTTCGGGGACGCGGTCAAGCGGGATAATGATCTCCGGCTTATCAGCGACGAACCACAGGGTCTCCCACTGATCCGGGAGTTCGGCGATGGTGTAGGACTTGCCCTGGAGCTCGAAGCGCAGTGCGGACGTGGGGATTTCCACGCCGTTTACGGTGGCAGCAACGTCGTCGACGGCGGACAGCCACAGGCTGCGGTACCAGGGCAACTGCACGGAAACAGAAATGCCCTCGGGGTGCCGGCGGACGTCAGCGTCCTGGAACAGGGAGTTGTGGGTTGCCATGATGATCCTTACTCAAAAGTCTCTACGAAGGTCTGGTGCGGAACCGGCGGCTGCGGTTCCAGTGTTTGCCGCGCCGAGGGGCTGTACGGGTGGTACTCCGCCGGGACGGGCTCGTCCGCCGGAGGCATGAAGACCGGCTTGCCGTCGTCGCCGAAGTACATGAGGTCCAGGGCAAACGCGTGCTGGTTCTTTTCGGCAAAACTGATCCAGTTCTCCTCGAAGGGAGCACGGAGAAGCTCGTAGCAGCGGAACTTCCAGATCTTCCATTCGCCGTCCTGGCGCAGGAAGTCCACGGCGTACTTGCACCAGACCCAGTGGGCCCAGACCTTCTTGCCTTGCACTTCGCCCGGCGAGTACATGTAGTCCGGGCTTTCCTTGGCCACCTCGGGGTCCGTCAGGCCTGACTCGTTGCCCGTCATGATCCACACGCCTTTGGCAGTCTCGCCATCTGCCGCCACTTCGATCACCGGAGTGGTGGTGTAGTGCAGGATCAGGTTGCCCACCGGATTGGGGCGTCCCTGGTGGTACCGGATGACGCTTTCGTAGTCCGTGTACTGCCCCGCGTTGGTATAGCGGGCGCGGATTCCGGGAGTGCCTGGCTTCACCCACAAAGGAATAATCTGTTCGTCCTGGAAGGCATTGTGCAGGTACATGTATCTGTTGAAGAGGTTCTCGATGTCGCCCCGGTCAGTGGCGCGACGGGCCAAGCGCTGCGCTTCCCTGAGTTCCTCGCGCAGTTGCTGGATCTCAGCGGTAAGATCCGTGTCGATTGCCGGCATCGCAGGCCTTCCTATGCTGAAACAGAGTCGGTGGCACGGGCCTCTTCGATGGCGCGGCGCATGAGGGCGTGCTGCTTCTTCACCAGCTCGATCGGATCGGACTCGCCCAGATCGGCGAACGCGTGTCCTTCCCATTCGCTGGACAGGAAGCCGGTGTAGCCACCCTTGACGAACTGCCGGACGATCCGCGGGATGTCCATGGCGGGTTCGTTGCCGTCCGCATCGATGTCATAGAACTTGGCGTGAACGTGGAACATCTGGGGCATGATGTCCAGCCATTCCTCCGGTGCCACCAGTCCATGCATGTTGAAGGCAAGGCGGGTGAAGGGTCCAAGCTGCGCGGGATCGAAGTTGTTGGAGCGGAGGTAGTCCTCGAACTCCTGGTTGCGCTCCTGCATGGGCAGCGGCTTGCGCCAGATGTCCTGCATTACCGCGAAGTGTTCCTTTGGCAGGCCCATCTGTGTCAGCGTGCGGAACAGGGTGGGCGAAAGGCTGTGCATGGTGGAGCTGAAGTCGGCGGTGAAGCCCAGCCGCTCGCTGTCGAGTTCCTCATACATCTCGCGGATCTGGAGGATCTTGGGGTCGTTGGGTCCCTGCGGAGCATGGATCTCATACCCAAGCTTCTGGTCGTACTTCTCGGCCAACGGCAGGAGCCTGCGGAGCAGTTCCTTGCCCGCGGAACGGATCACGATCTTGTTGAAGCCGAGCGTGTTGGCGGTGTTGAGCTGGCGTGCGAAGAACTCGAATTCTTCGTCCGGGGTCATGTCCCGGTCCTTGCGCCGGCCCATGTCCAGGTTGGTGCCGACGGCGCTGGGGGTCAGGCCGTAGCGGTCCATGCTGTCGCGCCACAGCTTGACGAAGTCCTCGTCCACGTCCGGGTAGGTGCGCAGCATCTGCGCGATGTTGAATTCGACGCCGGGACCCAGGCCTTCGTCGGCGACGGCCTTGATGAGCGTCTCAGGCGTGTAGAGGCCGGCGGCGAATTCGGAGGTCAGGGAGTAAAGGGTGATGCCAAGCTCGATGCCCGAGCCTGCGATGCCGTTAGACATAATGTGTATCCGTTTCTTCTAGCCGAGGACCGGCTGGGCGAGGTGGCTGTTGAGGATGCGGCGGGCCTCTGCGGGATCGGTGACCATGGCCGAGCCGGCGTTGGCGGCAGCGGAGCGCTGGACGGCCTGCTCGCCCCGGATGATCTCGAAGGGGTCTTCCCAGTTGTTCCAGTGCCAGCCTTCGTATTCGCTGGAGATCGCTCCGGAGTAGCCGTTTCCCACGAGTTGGCGAACCAGGTCGCGCACCGGGACGGAGGGTTCCTCGCCGTTCTGGTCAATGCCGAAGAACTTGCCGTGCACGTGCTTGACGAACGGCATGATTTCCAACCACGTATCGATCGGAGCGGGGCCGAAGAGTCCGGTTCCGTTGATGGCGAAGTCGATGCCGAGATCCGGCCGGCCGTTGCGCGCGGCAAGGCCAATGAAGGCGCCAAAGCGTTCGCCATGGACCTTCTGGGTGTTGGGCGGGCCTTCTGCGTAGAAGCCGTTCCAGAGATCCACCACCTGCTGGAGCAGCTCTTCGGAAGCTCCCCGCCGGCGGTAGGCCTCGATGAGGGAGGGCGCGAAGCCGGTGACCGTCGCACCCCAGTCGGCGGTGAATCCGAGCAGCGGAGAGTTGAGCTTCTCGTAGCGGTCGCGGAGGGCAAGCACCCGCTCGTGGGCGCCGTGCTGGTCGGCGTGGACTTCCAGTGCCAGCGTCACCCCGTACTTCTCGGCTACCGGCAGCAGGCTTTCCATGGCATCCGGGGTCAGCGAGATCTGGACGCGGGCGATCTGGAAGCCGAGGCGCGAAGCAACCTCGATCTGCTTGCGCATGTACTCCACGAGCTCGTCGTGGTTCATCAAGCGGTCCCTGCGGATGCCGGTATCCACGTTCACGGCCAGGGAAGTGGGAACCAGGTCCACTTCCTGCACGAGGTCGCGGAAGTGGCCCACGAAAGAGTCATCGATCCGGTCCGGGAAGCCGCGAAGGCTGGAGAAGCCGATGATTTCCAGGCCGGGGCCGAAGCCCTCAGCGGCCACCTTGCGGATCAGGCCGTCGAGGTCGTACTGCCGGCCGTGGAAAGCGCGGGTGAAGCTGTAGAGCGTTACGCCCTGGATGGGAGTGCCGAGGCCGGTCATCACTGTCCTACCTTCATGGTCTTGGTGTCGTTTTCTTCGATGTGCAGCACACCGTGGTCGGTGATGATGTAGGGGATGTAGAGCTTCAGGTCCACGCGGACCTCGTGCTCAGCCGCCGCATCCACCGGAAGCTCACCGGAAAGGACTGCGGAATCGAGCGGGTACCACCACTCCCCTGTTTCCTCCACGAGCTCCGCGAAGCTAAAGGTCCGGTTGTTCATGGTCCAGCGGAGCGAATCCTCAGGAGCAGCCACACCGTCGATGGTGAGGGCTGCCCCGGCAATGCACGAACCCGGCAACGCCCGGTACCAAGGGATGCGGACTTCGACGGCGGTGCGGCCGCCTTCCGCGGTGAGTGTTCCTTGCTCGATCATGCGGTCGGCAATCATCGGGACTCCTTGTCTTGCCTCCGGGCATCAACACCCGAAAGGACTTTTTCCTTATTTCGTAATTCTATTGTCTGTTTCCGACATAAGTAAAGAGGTCTCAAGCTCTTCGGCGATCCTGCGCGCACCCCGGACGGCCAGTGCCACGGCGGTGAGGGTCGGGTTGCATGCGGTCGCAGTGGGGATCACTCCGTTGCCTGCAACGAACAGGCCACGGACTCCCCACACTTCGCTGTCCGGCGAGCACACACTTTCGCCGTCGTCTTCCCATCCCATTCGCGTCGATCCCTGGTAATGGAGGGATGCGCCCGGCGGCAGCACGAAGGGGCGTTCATCCAGCGGGCGACCCACCGCCTGACCCAAGCGGACGATTTCCGTCTTTGCCCGCTCGATCACGTCGTGGTCCGCATCCGTCAGGCGGTAGTGGATCCGCATGGCCGGCATTCCGTAGGCATCCAGGACCTCGTCATCGAAGGCAACGCGGTCGTCCCGCTGAAGGTCCTTGGCACAGAACAGGCCCAGGCCCACGATCGATCCGGGCACCACGGGATCATCGTCCGCCAGCGGCACGGGCGAGGCGTCCAACTGCATGATCTGGCCGTGGAAGGGTACGTCATCCGTGTAGGGCACCCAAGCGACACCGCTTTGCTGGGACAACCCGCCCTGTGGCTGGTTCTCCGCCGGCTCGGCGCCCGTCACACCTTCAAGCCTGCTGGCAAACACCACCTGCGGCTGGTCGTTAAGGTACCGCCCCAGGGCCTCCGGCCGGACACCCGAAGCCCACAGCAACTGTGGAGTCCGCAAGGCATCAGCAGCCACCACCACGAAGCGGGCGGCCACCCGGTGACTCGCGCCAGTGCGGCGGTCCTGGACTTCCACTCCCGAGGCCGTTCCGCCGTCGTACGTCACTTTGGTGACCAGAGACTCGTCGAAAAGCCCGAAGCGCGGGTTCTTCCGGGTCGCCTCACCCATCACGACGTCGGCTCCCGACCAGAGGAGGCGGCCATCCCTTTCGCGGTGGACGGCAAGCGGCATGGGCTGGACTCTGGTTGCCGGGTCCCGGCCCTCGTCCACCGCCGCGGCGAGGCGGTCATGGACGATGTCGGAGAAGGGGGCGCCGTCGAAAGCGTGGGTGGTGACGCCCAGGAGACGCTCGGCATGCTCGAACAGCCCGTCCATGTCCGGGACGAAGTCGATCCTCTCCTTGCCGGACGGACGTGGACAGGCAGCGGTCCAGTGGGCACCCATGCCACCGACGTTGCTGGACATCGCGGCCACCGGGAGGCCGTCTTCGCCCGGAAACGCGTACCCCTCGCTGAGCAGGTAGGTTCCCGGCCGCGCACGCCTTTCGCCAGCCTTGACTGCACCCGGGGAGTTGACTGTTGCGGCTCCGGCGCCCGGGCCTTCAGAAGCCCGCTGGGCTTCGGTTCTCCGTTCCAGGTCCGCAATGTTCTTGACGTGGGCGCCGGGTGGGTTGCTGACCGTGGGGCCCACCTCGAACATGGCGATGCTGGCGCCGGGCGCCTCCTCGCTCAGGATGCGGGCGTAGGCGGAAGCCGTCGGACCACTCCCCACAATCGCGACATCAACCGATGCCGGGTAGGAACGTTGGCTCACCGCGAAGCCACCAATTCCTGGATACGGCGCACCGACTTCGCGGAATCGATGGTCGGGTAATACTCGAGTCCGACCGGTCCGGCGTAACCACTGGCCTCCAGGTCGTTCAGGCGGGCTGTCCAGTCGATGGAACCGGAGCCGGGTTCCCCACGGCCTGGCGCATCGGCGATCTGCACGTACTTGACCAAATCACCTGCGTTCGCCAGTTCCGCGGCCACGTCCTCGCCCTCCACCGTGGAGTGGTAGAGGTCGTAGAGAATGCCGAAATTGGCCGAGTCAACGCCGCGGGCAACGTAGACAGCCTCCGAGGTGCGATCCAGGAGGGCTCCGGGGTGGTCCACGCGGATGTTCACCGGCTCGAGTACGAGCGTGATGCCGGAGCCTTCGATGTGCTTGATGCCCTTGGTGAAGATCTCGATGAGCTCATCCAACTGGTCCTGGCGCTTCCGGCCACCGAAGCCGGTTCCGCTTCCCACAACGATGCGCGGGCAACCGAGTTCCTGCGCAACCTTCACCCCGGCATCCAGTCCCTCACAGAACGGTTCGTGGTTCTTCGGCGGGATCATGAACTGCATGCGCGGCTCGGCGAGCTGGGCGGTGAGCTGGATGCCGGTTTCCTGCAGCGCGGCTTTGAGGGCCGGGATGTCCTTGGTACTGGGGCCCCACATTTCGACGGCGTCGAAGCCGGCTGATGCTGCGGCGCGGACGCGTTCGGCAGCACTTTCGCCTGCTTCAGAGAACAAAAGGTCAATATTCGGCGCAAGTTGGAACATGGTTGTCTCCTGTGACTTATGAGTGAGTTTCTAGAACATGGGGTGGCCATGGACTGCGTCGGCCGGGACCGGCTGGAGCACGTCCCAGTGCTCGACGATCCTGCCGTTGGCGAACCTGTAGATGTCAGCCACCGCGGCATCCGGCCGGCCCGGGTGTGAGGCGCGGACATGGACCATGGCGAGATCGCCGTCCACGAGGATCCGCTGGATGTCGAAGCGAGCGTCCGGCGAACCGTCGAACTTGGGCGTGAGCGCCGTGATCGCAGCTTCCGGGCCGTCCGGAATGTTCGGATTGTGTTGGACGTAGCTCTCCGCCACAAGGAAGTCGAAGGCTTCGCGGACCCTCTTCTTCGTGTAGAAAACGTCCACGAACTTTTCGAAGGCGGCGCGGTTGTCCGTCACCGCTAGCCCTTCAGGCCGCCGGAGAAGCCTTGGATGAAGCGCTTCTGGGCGAAAAGGAAGAGGGCAAGGATAGGGATCATGGACACGATCACGATCGCGAAGATGGAATTCCACTGGGACACCAGGGAGCCGATGAAGTAGTACATGGCCACCGGCAGCGTCTGGTTGCTGGAACCGCCCAGGAAGATCAGCGAGGTGAAGAAGTCGTTCCACACAATCAGGCCGGCGAAAATCGTTACCGTTCCCGTTGCCGGGGCCATCATGGGGAAGACCACCTTGGAGAAGATCTGGGTCTTGCTGGCACCGTCGATGGTGGCGGCTTCCTCGTAGTCGGTACCGAGCCCACGGAAGAAGTTGGCGTACAGGAAGATCGAGAGCGGCAGCAGCATTCCGGTGTAGAGGACAATCAAACCCCAGGCCGAGCCGGTCAGGCCCAGGGAACGGGCGCCCATGTACAGGGGAACCGCACCGAGCTGTCCCGGGAGGATGATGGCAACAAGGAAAAGGTAGTAGGCAAGCTTGCTCCAGCGGCGGGTGTGCCGGGAGATGACGTAGCCGGTGATCGACCCCAGGGCGATGAGGCCCAGGATGCTGCCTGCGGTGATGATCACGCTGTTCACCAGGCCCAGGACCACATTGGAGTTGCCGGAAGCGGTCAAGACCGCAGTGAAGTTGCTGAAGTCAGGGTTCGACGGCGGTGCCAGCGGCGACGTCGTGTAGATCTCGCTGCTGGGCTTCAAGGCCGTGGTCACCAGGAAGTAGAACGGGGAAAGGAAGAGCAGGGCCAGCGCCCACAACCCGATTTCGCGGAGAAGGGTGAGTTTCGTGTAGCGGAACATGGTCAGTCCTCCGGGTTGGAGCGGGTCAGCCGCTGCTGGATGACGGCAAAGATCAGGATGATGACTGCGAGCACCAGGGCCAGTGCCGCGCCGCCACCGAAGTTTCCGAGGGCGAAGGCCTGCTTGTAAACCTGCGTGGCGAGCGTTTCGGTTGCACCGGCGGGACCGCCACCGGTGAGGGCCATGATGGGGTCGAAGACCCGGAGCCCTTGGACGATGCCGAGCGTGGTGGCGATTGCCACGGCCGGACGGATCGCTGGAAGCGTCACGTTCCAGAAGCGCTGCCACAGGTTGGCGCCGTCAATGGCGGCGGCTTCCTCGATTTCCACCGGGACACTGGCCAGCCCCGCCATGAAGATCACCATCGCGAACCCCGTGGAACCCCAGACCAGCACGATCAGAACCGTCCAGATGGCCCACTGCGGGTCTGCGAGCCACGGCTTTGCGAGGTCCTCCGCACCGATGGACCTGAGGAAAACGTTGATGGGCCCATCGAAGTCGAAGATGTACTTCCAGATGTAGGCCGTCGCCAGGGGGCTGAGCACCACGGGCATGAAGAACAAGGTACGGAGGATGTAGCGCGTCTTCAGCACCCGGTTCAGGCCCAGGGCGATGACGAGGCCCGCGACGTTGCCGATGAAGACCGAGGAAAAAGCCAGGAACAGGGTGTTCATCAAGGCGCCCAGTTTGGTGGGGTCCTTGAAGATGGCTTCGAAGTTGGCCAGTCCCACTACCTTGAAGGATCCGATGCCGGTCCAGTTGGTGAAGGCGAAGTAGCCACCGATGCCGGTTGCCACATAGTGGATGGCAATCACCAGGGCAATGCCCGGGAGGGCCCACCACCAGTGTCCGAACTGCAGGGAGCCACCCCGGGAACGGACCTTTCGGACCGTCCCCGGAGCGCGCTTGCCTCGCCGGGAAGCGTCAGCTGCTTCGGTCTTGGATTGCATCGTCGCAGTCATGGTAATCCTTGCTTATCCCTTGGAGTAGAGCGAACGGTGATGGTGGGAATCCGGCTTAGCCCCAGGCCGAATCCATGGCCTGCAGGACCTGGTCAACAGACTTCTGGCCGGTCAGGAGTCCCTGGACACCGGTGGCGAGGGCGTCGTAGACAGCAGAGTTGGGCCACTGGCTGTTGGGAAGCGGACCGTACTTTCCGTCCTTGATAAGGTCGCCCACGTTCTTGTAGGCGCCGGAAGCGTAGTCATAGGTATCCAGGCCACTGACCGGAAGGGCGCCGTCGATCTCGGCGAAAGCCTTGGTCTGCTCCGGCTGGGCTGCCCAATCGAGGAACGCCTTGGCTGCGTCCTTGTTCTTGGAGGCGGCGTTGATGGAGAAGGAGTAGTTGGCGCTGGCGTAGACAAAGCCCTTGTCTGAGCTCTGCTCGGACGGAAGCGCACGAACTACGAAATCGGAATCAGCGGCGGCGGTCTTAAGTTGCTTCCACGACGGAGCGGGTACGAAGCCGGCAACTGAGGTGCCACTGGCCAGGCCCTTGGTGATGGCGTCGAAGCCTGCACCGGCCGCACCCTTCTGGAAGCAGCCTGCGTCGTTCAGCTTCTTGACTGCCTCGAGGGAGTCCTTCCAGCCCTGGGAGTCGGCGAACTTGGTCTGGTTGCCGGACCGCTTTTCGTTCCACTTGGGGTCTTCTGCGTACACGCGGGACGCGGCAAGGGACATCGCCATCAAGCCCGTATTCGGTGCGGCAGAGCCGGCCAGGGCGAAGAAGGACTTGTTGGCGGAGCTGAGCGTGGAGCACTGCTTTTCCAGCCCTGCGAAGTCGGTGGGGAAGTCTGCAACACCTGAGGCCTTGGCCGCGGTTTCATTCACCACCAAGCCAACAACGGTCATCTCGGCGGCCTGGCCGTAGACCTTGCCGTCCTTGCCGAACAGCGCCTCACTTCCAACCGGAACCAGGTTCTTCGCCGAATCGTCCAGGGGTTCCAGGAAGTTCGCTTCCACAAGGGGGAGGATGCTCCGGCCGGTGCCTGATCCGGGAGAGGTAACAATGACGTCCGAGGCGTTGCCTGCCTGCAGCTGGGTTCGGACCGTCTGGTCGTAGGAATCGTTGGGCTGTGCGTTGAACGTGATCTTCACGTCCGGGTGTGCAGCCATGTACTGCTCGCCCAGCTTCTGGAAGGGGCTTTCGATGGTGTTGGAGGTGGAGAACGTCAAGGAGAATTCCTTGGAACCTCCGTTGCTGCCCGTCGACGCGGAGTTCGAGCAGCCTGTGAGTGCGAGTGCAGCAGCGGTTGGGATAACGAGGACGCCGAGCTTGAGTCCCCGGAAGCGGTGCTGTGTCATGTTCAGCCTTTCTGACTTCTTTGTCTGGCGGGGTCCGTGACCCCGGTCACTCACCAGTATGCATGGCATCTGCCAGAAAGACACATAAGTATTTCGGATACCGCACATAAGTCCCGCTGCTCTGAGTTAAGATGAACGTGCTGCGCCCTCATCAGGCGGAAAGACGCCCCCGGCCCCGACTCGAAGGATGCCCGTTGTGACGGACCACTCCCTGCTCTCCAGGCTTGATCTCAACCTGCTCACGTCCTTGGATGCCCTGATCACCGAGCGCAGCGTGACCCGCGCAGCAGAGCGCCTGCACCTGAGCCAACCCGCCTTGAGCGCCTCGCTCGCACGCCTGCGCAACCACTTCGGGGATCCCATCCTGGCCCGCCGCGGCAACACCTACGAGCTCACGCCCTTTGCGTTGCGCCTCGCCGAGCACACCACCATGGCCTTGGACGCCGCCCGCCGGGTCTTCGAGAGCCAGGCCAGTTGGGAGCCCAACGAATCAGCCCGGGAGTTCTCCATTTATGGCTCGGACTACGGCTTCACCACTGTTGGCCGCGTGGTCTCGGAGCTAGCCGCTGAGCGCGCTCCGGGCGTCCGTTTCCGCTTCATGCTCCACAACCCCGTGGTGGTGGAGGACGCAGCCAACCGCCTCCGGGCCGCGGACGGCATGGTGATCCCGCACGGCATCCTCACAGGGCTGCCCTTCGTGGACCTCTGGCGCGACGACTGGCTGGCCGTGGTTTCCGAGAGCAACCAGGAGGTGGGCGAGGCCGTCTCCATGGACAACATCGCCCAATTGCCCTGGGTGATGACCTACCAATCACGTTCCGCCTTCACGTCCGCGGAACGGCAGATCCAACAACTGGGCATCGAGCCCCGGGTGGAGGTAGTGGTGGAGAGCTTCCAGGCACTCCCCCACTTTGTGGCCGGCACCAACAGGATCGGGCTGATCCAGGCGGCGTTGGCCCCGATCGCCCGGCGGCTCGGCGGCGTTCGGGTCCTCCCGCTGCCGTTCCCGGCAACTCCCCTGGTTAACGCCCTGTGGTGGCACCCCGTCCACAACGCGGACTCGGAGCACATTTGGATGCGGGGACTGTTCGAGGAGGCCGCGGCGATCGTAGCCTCCGCAACTGACGCCGGCACCGACGCCTGACCTGGCGGCGGCCGGATCCAGGCTCAGGGCCAGCACGTCAAGCCTGGCCGGAAATCCGGCCAGGCTTGACGTCTGCGTTGAGAGGCCGCGGCGTTAGACCGCAGCGGTTACTGCAGCCCGCATGCTGCGGCGGATCAGGTCGTGCTGCTTCCGCACCAACAACAACGGATCCACTTCGCCCAACTCTGCGAAAGCATGGCCTTCCCATTCACTGGACCAGTAGCCACGGTAGCCGCCCTCCACGAACACCCTGACGAGTTCCGGGTAGTCGATGGCCGGCTCGTTGCCGTGCTCGTCGATGTCATAGAACTTGGCGTGGACATGCATGATCTGCGGCATGATGTCTGCCCATTCGCGCGGGTTGACGTGGCCGTGCATGTTGAAGGCAAGGTGGGCGAACGAGCCAAGCCTCGCGGGGTCGAATCCGCGGCTGCGGAGGTAGCCAATGAACTCCTCCTGGCGTTCCCGCATGGAGGCATCCGTTGCCCAGACGGCTTGAAGGCGTTCCAGCGCTTCCCCATCGAGGCCCGCCCTCGAAACGGCCCGGAGCAACGTGGGCGACATGCTGTGCATGGTGGAAGAGAAGTCCGCCACGAAGCCCAGCAACGGTGAATCCAGTTCCGCGTACACGTCCCGGACCTTCATGATGTCCGGCGAGTTCGGGCCAAGCGGAGCGTGGATCTCGTAGGCGAGCTTAAGCTCGAGTTGCTCTGCCAGCGGGAGCAGCCGTCGGAGCAGGGCAGGCTTGGCACTCTGGATCCTCACCAGCGGGAAACCGAGCTTCTTTGCTCCATGGAAGAGCGTCTCCGTGAACTCGTACTCTTCGTCCGGGGTCATGTCCCGGTCCCGCCGCCGTCCCATGTCCAGGTTGGCGCCGAAGGAGCTTGCGTCGAAGCCGTGCTTGTCGAACGCAGCCTGCCAGGACCGTACGAAGTCGTCGCTGACCTCCGGGTACGCCGGAAGCACCTGGGAGGCAACAATTTCGATACCCGGCCCAATGCCCAGTTCCGCCACACGGTTAAGCAAGCCGTCAAAGTCGTACCAGCCGGCCCGGAATTCCGCGCTGGCCGAGTAGAGCGTCAGCCCCAGGTGGAACGGGTCTTCGTCCGCTTTCGGCGGCGCCGGGGTGACCGCCGTCGTGGTTTCCGGTGCCGGCGCGTCCGCGTCCACCACTGTCAGTTCCAGCGTCTGGTTAACGAAGTTCGGCACGTACATTCCCGGTCCGCCGTCCTGGCCCGGCGCAATCTGCATGTACGGGAGGCGAAGTTCGCCAAGGATCTGCACCGTATGCTTTTCGCCCGGGGACACCGGGATCGGGCGTCGGGCAACCAAGCGCGGATGTTCCTGCAGGAACCAGAGCGTTTCCGACTGGGCCGGCAGTTCGGTCAGCGAATACGTCTTTCCACCCAGCTGGAGGGAGAGGTCCTCTTGCGGCACTTCCTCGCCATCCACCGTGAGTTTCAGTGTGGAAACCGAGGACAACCACAGGCTCCGGTACCAGGGCAGTGTCAGCGATAGCGCGAGGCCGTCCGGGTGTGCACGGAGGCTGTCTTCTTGGATGAGTCCGTTGGGCATCTTGGGTCCTTGCTGTGGGGGTCAGGCTAGTTCGGCGGCAATGGTGCGGATGAGTGAATGCTGGCGGCGTACCTGCTCGATGGAGCGCCACGGAGTCCGTTCGCCCTCGTATTCGCTGGACAGGTAGCCGTCGTAACCCGAGTCCTTCAGCGCCTTGAGCACGGGGCGCCACGGAATTTGCTGGTCCTCAAGGTTTTGGTCAATGTCGTGGAATTTGGCTTGGACAAACACCACGTACTTCGCGACGTCGGCGAAATCGGCGGGGTCCACGCCAATGCCATCAAGGAACGCCGGACGTGTTTCCCGCGTCTCGCCGGCGCGCAGCGGAATGGGCCGGTCCTGGAAAATACCGGTATCGATCAACAGGCCAAAGTTCTTGGTCCCCGTGCGCTCGATCAGGTTGATGTAGTCGTCCACCACCGGGTGCTTGATGGGAGTCGGCGAGTGGATTTCCGGGCAGATCACCACACCCAGCTCGTGGGCCAGGTCCAGCGAGCGCTCCACGGATTCGGTCCAGATGGGGTCCGGGATCAGGTCACTGGAGACCACGCCGATCTTGGGCCGCACGAAGCCGAAGCCCAGTCGGTTGGCCAAGCGGAGATCGCGTTGCAGCGCCGCGGCCCCTTCTTCGGCAGTCATGGCCGCGCCAGGACGGAGCCTCGTATCGATCCAGGAGCCGTAATTGGTGGGCTCAAGGGGGTACTTCTCCAGCAGGCTGAACCACTGGTCGATCCATTCGGGGGTGGGTTCCGGATAGCCGGGTACATGCCCCTCGCCCAGGATTTCGACGCCGGTGGCCCCGGTATCTGCCACGGCCGCCAACGCCGTTTCCAGGTCCAGGACCGTACCGAAGTCGTGCATAAAGCTGTAGAGGGACACGCCATAGCGGAACACGCCGTCCCCGCCTTCGGGGCCAAGCGTGATCCACCGGGATTCCCGGTAAACCGAGGGCTGGTGTTCCAAGGGAATGTAGGACATGCGCAGCTTCAGCTCGATCTGGAGTTCGTGGACACCTTGGGGCAGCCCTCCCTCAAGGGGAACCGTTACAGTGGCGGCCTCATCCAACTGCCAGCGCACGCCCTCGCTGGCCCAGAGTTCCTGCAGCGTGTGCGTCTTGCCCTGCAGGGTCCACGACGGAACGTCAGCAGGTACATCCACGAGGTTGCCCACGCGGACGGCAATGCCGTCGATCAGGGATGCAGCCATGCCGCGGTAGGAGGGCATCCGCACCCGGAATTGGAACCCGGTGATCCGGTCGCCGTCGCGGACATTGCGGAAGCCGGTGGCTTGGATAAGGTCTCGCTCGAGAAGCATCGTTGCTCTTTCTCTCTGGTTACAGGTAGGAAAATCCGCTGGTCAAGCTCAGCGGGGCTGGAGCCCCGAAGCCCGGTAGACGTCGTCGACGAGTGCCATGGTGGCTGTGGCGTCGGCGGCACCGAGCGGCGTCGGGGCGCCCGCGCCGAGCACCTCCACCAAGTGCTCAAGCTGCGCTACATAACTCGATTCCCCTTCGGAAGCCTTTTCGTCGATGAGCACCGTGTCGCCGGCTGTGACGCGGAGCGTAGCGCCCCACTGGGGAACGATCACGCTGGTAGCGCGCAGCGATGCGTTGGAGCCGACGATATCCAGTGACATCCGCCCTTTGTCATCGCCAAGGAAGGACGCCCGGACCCGGGCCTTGATACCGGACGTGAAAGCAAGCACGAAGTCGGTCTCCATATCGACGCGAGGATCGTCGTCGTAGAGCTTGGAGGTGGACGAAACCACCTCCGCCTCACCCCATGCCGCACGAAACAGATCAATCGCGTAGCAGCCGACGTCCATAACGGCGCCACCGCCCAGGGCACCGTTCAAACGGATATTGCCCGGCTTGACCACAAAATGGGGGATGCTGAAGTCGATCCCGACATCCTGGATATCTCCGAGCTGTCCCGACCGGATGACTTCCAGGAGCCGCCGGGTGAAGGAGTGGAGCCGGTAGTGGAAGCCGACGAAGGCAGAGCGGCCGTGGGCCGACGCAGCATCCGCGATGGCTTTGGCACCCGTACCGTTTGCGGAGAGCGGCTTCTCACAGAGCACGTGCTTTCCGGCTTGGAGGGCAGCCACCGCCCATTGCGCGTGAACGGTGGGCGGCAGCGCCACGTACACAAGATCGACGTCGGGATCGGCCATGACGCTGGCGTAGTCACCGGCCGACTGGATTCCGAAACGATCGGCGAACGCCCGTGCCCGTTCAGGCTCGCGGGACCCCACGGCTACCACTTGGACCTTATCGACCAGGGCAGAAGGCTCGACCATGGCCCGCTCGGCGATGCTTCCAGTCCCGAAGATGCCAACCCTCAGCGATGGACGCGTCATTAGGGGTTCTCCTCAGCTACACGGCTTACTTAGTCTTGTTTTGAACACTCTAATGTTCTTTTCAGACATAAGCAATGGCGGAGTCATCCCAAGGCACGCCTCTTGCCATTCTTAGTGCGAGAAGCCCGCGGCCGCCTCCGTGAGGCTCTTCCCCTTCGTCTCCGGCGCCAACCATTGCGAGAGGCCAGCGCCGACGAACGCGACGCCCGAGGCAATCAGCATGGTGGTGGCCGAGCCGAGGTTCACCATGGACCACGGCAGCAGGAAGGTACCCAGGCCCGCGCCCACCCGGCTGACCGCGGCCGCGAAGCCCGTCCCGATGCCGCGGATCTCGGTGGGGAAGACCTCGCCCGGATAGATGCCGGTCAGCGTGTTGTACATGGCGTTGACGAAGGAAAACACCAGGAACAAAATCAGCACTGCCAGCGGCGGCGCACCGCCCCACAGTCCAATGACGGCAAGCACGACGGCGGCAGCCCACTGGGGCGGGACGGTCATGGCGCGCCGGCCTGCTTTGTCCACCAGGAGAACCGTGATGATCACGGCTACGAGCGCAACTGCCGAGAGCCCGACGCCGCCAGCCAACCCTCCGCCGAGTCCATATCCGCTCAGCACGCTGTCGGCGAAGGTCGCGATGGCAAAGTACGGAGCCACGCCGCAGAACCAGAACATGGAGACGAACAGCGTGGACCGCCAGTATTGCCGCGAGAAGAGCATGGAGAACGTCCCGTGCTTGGTGTCTTCCCGCTGCACGTCAGCCATTTCGTCAGGGCTTTCCATGTACCTGTGGGCCACCGCCATGGCCTCATCACGCCGCCCCTGGTTCCAGAGCCAGCGGGGAGATTCCGGCAGGCCAATCCGGAAGAGGAACAACACCACGGCAATGATGGTGCTGCTGCCCAGGATCACGCGCCAGTCCACAGCGGTGAACTGCTCCAGCAGGTAGCCAAAGAGGAAGGCGAGCATGAAGCCGGCATACCAAGCCACCAGGGTCAGCCCCAGGAGCCGTCCCCGCAGACGTGCCGGCGCGAACTCGGACATCAGCGGCCAGCCAACGGAATATTCGACGCCGATGGCCACGCCCATCGCGAAGCGCACAGCAAAGAGCACCTCGGCCGAGTCGACGAAGAACTGAACGCCCGACGCCACGACGAAGAGGCTCATGTCGATCAGGAACAGCGGCTTCCGGCCGAACCGGTCCCCGGCCCATCCGCCGATGGGCGAACCCAGCAGGATACCGAACAGCGGGCCGGCGGCGATCAGGCCTTCCCAGAGCGTGGACAAGTCCAGGTCTTCGGTCATGGAGCCCGTTACGGGACCAAAAATGCCCAGGATGTAGCCGTCCAGGAACATGCCTCCGGCCAGGACGAAGACCATCCTGTACATGAAGCGCCGCTTGAAGGCGGCGGTAGCTTGGACTGGATCCCCCACGACGTTCTTGGTGTCCTTCATGGCCTGTCCTTGGCTTGAACCGCTTTTCTCCCGATGATCGTCCATCGGGGCGGCGAGCGCTAGGGGCGGACGGTATCCCGCGTCGAAGTCCTCAGCCGATACAGGGACGTGGTCGCGGTGAGGTACAGGTCCTGGCCGTCGGGCCCACCGAAACACAGGTTGGAAACGCGTTCGGGAATATCGACGGCGGTCAGCAGGCCGCCGTCGGGCGCGTAGACCCGGACCGAAGCGCCAGCGGAGGTCCAGACCCTGCCCTCGACGTCCACCCGGAACCCGTCCGAAACCTTATCGTCCTCAAGTTCCACGAATGTCCGCCCGGCTCCGCACGTCCCGTTCCCAACCGGGTAGGCTGCGACCCGGAACGGCGAACCGCGCCCAGGGCCGGCGGTGTCCGCGACGTACAGAACGGACTCGTCCGGAGAGAACGCCAGCCCGTTGGGATGGACCAGGTCAGTGACCACCGGCGTCAGTTCCTTGGTGGCCGGGTCGAAGCGGAACACGTAGCAACCGCCATATTCCTGCTCCCCCTCGTGGCCCTCCACGGTCCCGGGCAGGATGCCGTAGGGCGGATCCGTGAACCACACCGTGCCGTCCTTGGCCACCACAACATCGTTGGGCGAATTGAGCCGGTGCCCGCCGAACGAATCGACGATTGCCGACACCACGCCGTCGTGATCCCGCTCGACGCGGCGCCGCCCGTGGCTGCACTGGACTACGCTGCCGTCGCGGTCCAGGGTGCGGCCGTTGGTGAATTCGACGGCGGTGGCGTACTCCCGCGTTTGGCCTGACTCCGGGCTGTACTCAAGGATCCTGTTATTGGGGATGTCGCTCCAGCGGACGATTTGGGACTGCGGAATCCATACAGGTCCCTCCGCCCAGATGGTGCCCTCGAAGACCTTTTCCAGCGTGCCCGTGATCAGTTCCATGCGGTGACCTTTCCGTAGTGACCCCGGGATAGAGCCTAGTCCTGTACGTTGGCCCCACTGGAAGCCGGGGCCTCCTCGGGACTCTTGGCACCGGCTTCCGGCATGGCGACGACCGCGACGACAGTGAGCACGGCGCCGACCAGGACGGCGAGGAACACGGCACTTGACGCTTGGATGGTTGATTGCGGATTCGGCCCGCCACTGTTGGCGTAAATCGCGTTGGCCACCGCCCCGAACACCGCCACCCCGATGGAACTGCCGATGGACCGGGCAAAGAGGTTGGTGCCCGTGACTACCCCGCGCTCGTTCCATTCGACGCTCGACTGGGCGGCGATGAGTGTTGGAGTGGCTACCAGCCCCAGGCCCAACCCCACCACAAAGCACGAGGCCGCAACCAACAAGACGCTTGGCGCCGACGCCGTGAGGGCCAGGATGCCGGTGCCCACCACGGTGATGGAAATGCCGATCAGGGCTGTGCGCCTGAAGCCGATCCGCAGGTAGAAACGGCCTGCCTGAGAGGCACTGATGGGCCAACCAAGCGTCAGCGCTGCCAACGCGAGACCGGCCAGGAGCGGCGAGGTCTGCAGTGCTCCTTCGAGGAACGTGGGCACGTACGATGTGAGGCCAAGCATCACCGCGCCAATTCCGAAGGCGATCATGGCCGTCGTCGACAGCAGCCTGCGGGAGACCACCCACGGTGGGAGGACCGGTTCGGCTGCTTTCCGCTCCACCAGGAGGAACGCGGCTAGCAGCACTGCACCGACGGCGAAAACCGCGATGCTGACGGGCGAGTTCCAGGCCCAGGCCTGGCCTCCTTCCAGCGCCCCGAGGATCAGGAGGCTCAGCGCGGTGGTCAACAAGACTGCGCCGAGGTAGTCGATGCGGTGCGTGGTCTTCTTGACGTCTTCGTGGAAGGTGCGGGCCAGCATCCAGCCGGCCAGGAGGCATAGCGGGATGTTGATCAGGAAGATCCACCGCCAGATGCCCAACGATGCGAACACGCCACCCAGCGTGGGACCCACCACCGAGGAAATGGCCCACACGCTGGCCAGGTAGCCCTGCACTTTGGCGCGTTCGGCGAGGGTGTAGATGTCGCCGGCAATGGTGATCGATACCGGCTGCACCGCACCGGCGCCAAGACCCTGCAGCACACGGAAGGCGATGAGGGCGGGCATGCTCCAAGCAAGTCCACAGAGGATGGAGCCGAGCAGGAAAAGAGCGATCCCGCTGAGGATGATCGGTTTGCGGCCCAGGACATCCGAGAGCTTCGCGTAGACGGGAACGGACACCGCCTGCGCCAACAGGTAGGCCGAAAAGAGCCAAGGGAAGGACGAGAAGCCGCCGATGTCCCCAACGATCGACGGGACGGCCGTGGCCACGATCGTGGAATCAATGGCTACGAGCCCGGTGGACAGCATCAGGGCAATGAGGATGGGCCCTCGCTTGGAACGGAACCCGACTCCGTCGGCAGTTTCTGCAGTCATGTATGTCTTATCCCGTCGCGTTCGTACCGTGTTTCCGTCCCCTCAAGGTGCTAACCGCGGTGGTTGCGGAATTAGTCCCGGGAACGACAAAGGCGGCGGACCACCCGAGGTGGCCCGCCGCCGTCGTAATTCACTGACTGGCAGTTAGTCGTTGATCAGGTCGTGCACCACGATCGTCTGGTCGCGGTCCGGGCCGACGCCGATCGCGGAGAAGCGCGTACCGGAGAGCTTCTCGAGGGCCAGCACGTAGTTGCGGGCGTTCTCGGGGAGGTCTTCCAGGGTGCGGGCGCCGGTGATGTCCTCGGTCCAGCCGTCGAAGTACTCGAAGATGGGCACGGCGTGGTGGAATTCGGTCTGCGTCATGGGCATCTCGTCGTGGCGGACGCCGTCAACGTCGTAGGCAACACAGACGGGGATCTGCTCGATGCCGGTGAGCACGTCCAGCTTGGTGACGAAGTAGTCCGTGAAGCCGTTGACGCGGGAGGCGTGACGGGCCAGGACGGCGTCGTACCAACCGCAGCGGCGGGGACGCCCGGTGTTCACGCCGAACTCACCGCCGGTCTTCTGCAGGTACACGCCCATCTCGTCGAAGAGTTCCGTCGGGAACGGACCGGCGCCAACGCGCGTGGTGTAGGCCTTGATGATGCCGATGGAGCGGGAGATGCGGGTAGGTCCAATGCCGGAACCCACGGAAGCACCGCCGGCCGTCGGGTTGGAGGAAGTGACGAAGGGGTAGGTGCCGTGGTCCACGTCCAGGAACGTTGCCTGGCCGCCTTCCATCAGCACAACCTTGCCCTCGTCCAAAGCGTTGTTGAGCTCGAGGGTGCTGTCGATGACCAGTGGGCGCAGGCGCTCGGCGAAGGACAGGAAGTACTGCACGATCTCTTCGGTCTCGATGTCCCGGCGGTTGTACACCTTGACCAGGAGCTCGTTCTTCTGGCGCAGCGAGCCTTCCACCTTCTGGCGGAGGATGGACTCGTCGAAGACGTCCTGGACGCGGATGCCCAGGCGGGCCACCTTGTCCATGTAGGCGGGGCCGATGCCACGGCCGGTGGTGCCGATGGCGCGGCTGCCGAGGAAGCGTTCGGTCACCTTGTCCAGCACCTGGTGGTAAGGAGCAACGAGGTGGGCGTTGGCGGATACCCGCAGTCGGGAGGTGTCCGCGCCACGGGCTTCGAGGCCGTCGATCTCCTGGAAGAGGGCCTCAAGGTTCACCACGCAACCGTTGCCAATAATCGGAATGGCGTTGGGGCTCAGGATGCCTGCGGGAAGGAGCTTGAGCTCGTACTTCTCGCCGCCAACAACCACGGTGTGCCCGGCGTTGTTTCCGCCGTTGGGCTTGACCACGTAGTCAACGCGGCCACCGAGCAGGTCGGTTGCTTTGCCTTTGCCTTCGTCGCCCCACTGGGCTCCGACGATCACGATTGCGGGCATGGGATCCTCCCCCATTCTTTTCGGGCCGAGCCGCTGTGGCTGGGCGCCGTACATGAGAATGCCCCGAGGTTACCGGTGTGGCCACCAGGACGGCAGTCAACGCAAGAGGTTCGGGGCTCTTACCAGCCAAGTTTAGCCGATGACCCCTGAAAGTCTGGTGTCAAGGAGCGTTCGACGGCGGTCGCGTGAAGTTTTGATGGCGGCGGGGCGGCTCTTGCTCCCGTCCCGCAGATCACGTTCCAGCGGGCAGATTCCGGCAGGTTCCACCGAGCCCGGCAAGGAGGCCGGCGTTGGAGGCGACGGATGCGGATTTTGAGGTCCACCCGGAGCTGGGATCCTTGATCACGATCGCCAGCTGAAGCTCCGTTCCGAGGCCCAGGAGTCCGCCCAGCAGATTGGTCCGGACGTCCGTGATGTACCCGGTGGTGGCATCCCCCGTGGTGTTGGTGGTCAGGTTGTATCCGGTCAAGGGGGCCAGGGCGGAGCCAAGCCCACTGGTGGACGCCTGCATCTCGGCCTGCGCCAACGTGTAGCCTGCCGGTGGCAACCAGAAGATCCGCACATACGCGTTCAGTCCCAGAGGCCCCGTGTTGTACGTGCACTGGCCGTTGAGCGTCGGCGCCGGAATGGTGACCGTGCCAAAGCTGTCCGTAGCAAAGGTGTTCCGCTCCCATGCCGCCTCGGTGACCGCCGGAGGGTTCGCTGCGGACAACACCATCCCGAGCGCCAGGGCAAGCCCGGCCAGCATCATGCGTGCCTTCATGCGCGCCCACTCCGGAACCCGGCCCGACTCCGGAGCCCGGCCCCGCCCCGGAACCCCGTCCCACCCCGCAGGCCGGACAATGCGAAGCCTGCGCCGACGGCGAGCACGCCCAGGAGTGCGAATCCGGCCAGCTTGGTACCGGTTTCGGACAGAAAGCCCGACGGCGGCGCCTGGGTTCCCTGCCCTGGTCCGGCTGGGTGGCTCGCGCCGGATTCGCCGCCAGACCTGGCTCCTCCGGGCGGCCCGCCCTCACCACCCGAGCCGGCACCGCCAAGATCATCCCCCGCGCCGTGGACGCCCAGGACCAGGCGTGTCCTCGTTCCCTGGACCTCCTGGGGGGCATCGTTGGCGAGCGAGGCCGTGACCAGCACGTACGTCCCAGGGGAACCAGCGGGCCCGGGCTGCTCAAGTTGCACCCTGGCGCCCTCGGCATCGGCGAGCGCCGTGGGTTCCAGCAACTCCTGTAGTCCTCCGGAACAGGCACCGTCCACCCACGGTTGCCCGCAGGCTTGCAGTTCCACGCTGAGGTGATCGCGAAGCATTTGCTCTTCCGCCGCAACTGAACCGGGTTCCAACCAGACTTCCAAGGCACTGGCCGGCTCACCCTGGACCTTCACGTCCACCGCCCAGTGGGCAGTCCCGCCAGGGGTGAGCTGGTGCACCTGGCCGGCCGGACCGCCGTCGAGCTCCAACCAGCCTGATGGCGGACCGTCCGGCGTCACACTGGCACCGGCAGGGACCGCTGCCGCTACCAGCACCGCCAGTCCTGCCACGCCGAACCCCCAACTACGCAGCCGCATGCCGTTCGCCCTTACGCCCGCTGCGCTGTTCCGCACGCGGCCGGCGCCGGGACCGCGGCCACAACACCCACGTCACCAGCGCCGCAACGGCTACCGTGGTGGCGCCAAGGACCACTGGATTTGCGGCGGCAGCGAGCGGGTAGGCGAGCCCGGGCACGGACCACAGGACGACGCGGACCCGTTCCACGACATAGGGCGCCGGGTCGGGCTGGGCGTTGGCGTCGCCCTTCATGGTGATGGTCCGGGATTCCCCTTCCGCCGGCTGGATGGTCTGCACGCGGTGCGTGATGGGCAGCTTCCCGGCCCGGTCAACGGTGACGACGTCCCCCACCCGGACATCCGCGGCCGGTACCTCGCGGACCAGCGCCAACGACCCTGCCGGAATCGCCGGGGACATGGAGCCGGTCTTGAACAGGACCAGGGAAATGTTGAAAACCACGGCGGCGAGGACGGCCAGGATGCACACGGCACCACCGGCGGCCGCGATGTTCAACAGAGTTTCGCGGAGCCGGCGGGGCCAAGGACTGCTGCTCATGAGCTCGAGGCAGCCGTGAACTGCCAGGTGGCCGTCGCCGTCTGGCCCTGGAGGGCGTTGTTCGCCCCCACGGGCAGCGTCACTTCGAAGCAGAACTGCGTGGGCGCCCCCGGCAACGATGCGGTGGCGGCAGCGAGCGGATTCACGACGCCGGCCGCTTGCCCCTGCGTGAAAGGCTTGGCGCCGTCGCTGCCCACCACGAAGGCGGGTGTCCCGGTAAAGGCGGAAGCGTCGCACGTGGCTGAGCGGACCACGCGGTACCGCAACGCGGCGCCGAGGTCCGAGGTGCCTGTTCCGCTGCTGGTGACGGCAGGAATGCCAAGTACGACTTCCCCCGCGACGGAATTTGCCTTGGTCCGGATGGCAAAAGGTGCGTACGCCACCGTCCCGGGGCTCATCGCGGTAGCGGTGAAGACCAGGGCCCCGCCAGGCGCCGTGTCATTGGTGCTCCATGTTCCGGCCGCGCTGTAGGGCTTGGTGACGTTGGATTCCGTGACGAACACGCTGGCCCCGAAGGTCCCCGTGGCGTAGTCGCTGTCAGTCCATGCAGCGAGGGTGACCGAGCCGCCAATTCCCAGCGCCAAGGCCCCGGCAAGGAGTGCCCGGAGGCGCAGGAACACCTCGCGCCGCTGCCGCTTTCCGCGGCGCGTCGTTGAGTGTTGGATGCCCATGGATCACTGGGATTCCGCCGCGAACTCCCAGGTGGTGGTCCCGGTTTGGGATTGAACCAGGTTGCTATCTGCCGTGATCCTGAAGCAGAGGTTTACCGCATCTCCCGGGTCGGTCCCTGCGCCCTGCGTCAGCGCGAAGGTGACGCTCCCCGGCGTCGTGCCCAATGCCTGGCCGGCAGTCACCAAGGTGCCGGTAACCGCCTCGCCGCAGCCGAACGCCGTCGAGCGTGTCAGTGAATACGTGAGCCCGGTCAGGGAACCGGTGGATGCCTCGGTGGAAACAGTGACGGTAGCGTCGTTGGTGGTGCCGTCGTCAAGCCGGACGGCGAAGGGCGCGGTGACCACATCGCCGGGCGCGAGGTTGCCCGGGTTCGCTGTGAAACTCAGCGTGGCCGGCGAGCCGACGGGGTGCTCCGCGAAGGTGGTGCCGTCGGTGCTTCCTTCGAGGTTGAAGGCACCTGCAGTGAAGGTGCCCTGTGCGAATTCGGAGTCGTTCCATGCAGCCAGGGTGATGGCTGCACCTACTCCCAGGACCAGGCCGCCAGCCAGGATGGCCCGGATTCTTGGAGCATTGCTTGGGCGTTGGTCGATGTCCGGCGACGCTTCATGTGTTGCAACCACTTTGTACCCCCCCACGGTAGATGTTTGCGGCGGCCCGGCCAGGGAGCCGGGATGTGGGGGTCCCGTACTGGTTTCCCCCAAAACCGTTGCTAACAACCCATCACTTGGCTGGGGCAAAGTCAACGGTAAGGTTGCTGACCTGCGGAAATGTTACCCAGCCGCTTCCTGCGGTCACTTCTCGCCAGCCACGAACTCCAACGCTGCCTCAGCGAACGCAGGCCATTCCGCGTGCGATTCGAACGGCACCTCCACCCAATCCTTAAAGGGCCGGTTCATACCCGAAGGATCAAACAGCGCCGCCCCTGGAAGGGCCAACGCGCGGGCGTGTTCGGAGGTGCTCCTGCCGAGCTTGAAGGTCACCTTATTGCCGTTGAGGCAGGCGAGGGCTTTCTTGTTCAGCATGAGCGAGGAGGCTCCGAACATTTTGCCCACCACTACTCCCGCCGCGGCGAGGTCCGCACCGAGGTCCTCGAAAGCGGACACGGCGGCAGCGGACGACTCATGTTTCTCCATACCGGGCATCATGCCGGAAGCCGCCACCAGCCGTCGAGCCTCCCTGCAGGAGAGATCTCCGCCACGCCGGGCCGCAACACGCCGCGTCTTATTCGGTCGGCACGCCGGAGGCGGGACAGTACCACCTCCACAGTCCGGTAAGGTTAACCAGCCCCCAACAGCACCCTTTGAGCGTCCGCTGCGCCATGTCCGCGGCCGGTTCGATTGGTGCGCGCTGTGACACCTAGGAGACCAAACTTCTGATGCAAGACCTGGCGATCGACTCACCCGAACAACTCCTCTGGAACCGCCGTTACGAAGACCACATCGCCGAGGTCAACGGACTGTGCGATTCCCTCAAGGAACAGAAGCCAGGCAGCGAGGTCCTCTACATCGACCCCGCGCACAGCATGGACGACTGCCGTATCGTCAGCCTTTTCTCCAACCAGCGCACCACGTCCGGCGAGGGCTTCATCAAGCCCGGCGATGACGAGGCCACCACGCGTATGCTCGGCATGCAGTGGCAGCTGGGCCTGCGTCCGGAATACGTCATTCCGTGGAACGCCTACCCGTGGATCGAACCCAACGAGGAACCGGGCAAGCTCACCCCCGCCAACATCACCGAGGGCCTCAAGCCGCTCCTGCGCCTGCTCCAGCTCCTGCCGCGCACGTCCGCCCTGGTGGCACACGGCAACGAGGCACACCGCCTGGCCGACCAGCTCATGAAGGCCGCTCCGGCCAGCATCGCCCGCCGCGGTTTCAAGACGTTCAAGGTCCGCTCCCTCGGTGGCCGCTCCTTCGCCGGAACGCCCGAACGCCAGCAGGAATACCTTGACGCCATCCACGCGGCCTACGCCGAAGCCATGGCACGCACGGGCATCCCGCGCAAGGCGTAGCTACCCGCCACCCGCCCCCCCAACTAGCTCGCATTTGTTGTTGTTTTGAGCGCTCATAGCAAGCGCTCATAGCAACCACTACTGCCAGTCAGTTGGGCGGATTAACGACGACGGCGACCCTCACCACTGCGGTGGGGGTCGCCGTCGTTTGGGGTGCTTGTGAGGGGGTGCTGGAGTTAGCCAACCAGCATGGTGCGGAGGTCCTTGAGGATCAGCTGGGCGCCTGTGGGGCCGAGGCCCAGGAACCAGACATCGTCGTTGACCTGCTTGGCGTGGCCGGCTTTGACTGCGCTGAGCGTGGGCCACACGGCACCTTCAACAACCGACTTTTCGCCGGTGGCCGAGGGATCGCCGTAGCTGCTGTAGAAGATCCAGTCAGCGTCGCCCTGCTCGATGTTCTCCGCCGAGACCTCGGCGGCCAGTTCATCGATGTTCTGGTTCTCCGGGCGGGCCAGGCCAGCGTCCTTCAGGATCACGCCGATCAAGGACTTGTTGGCGTACAGCCGGATCTTGCCGGGAAGGAAGCGGACCAGGGAGATCTTGGGATTGCCGGTGACGTCCTTCTTCAGGGCGTCGGCTTCAGTCTGGTAGTCGTTGAGGGCCTTGACGGCCTTGTCTTCCTCGCCGAGGGCCTTGCCCACCAGGAGGAAGTTTTCCTTCCACGGGAAGCCGGGACGGATGCTGAACACCGTGGGGGCGATCGAGGACAGCTGCTTGTAGAGCTTGTCCGCGCGGAGCTGGCTTCCCAGGATGAGGTCCGGCTTCAGGGCCGCGATGGCTTCCAGGTTGAGGTTCTGGATGGTGCCAACCGACTGCACGTCCTTAACCTTGTCCGCCAGGTAGGTGGGGACAGGGTTGGCGCCTTCGGTGGTGGCCATGCCCACCGGAGTCACGCCCAAGGTGACGACGTCGTCCAACTCACCGGTGTCCAGGACCACCACGCGGCTGGGCTTCTTGTCCAGTGTGGTTTCCCCGTTGGCGTGGGTGAGTGTGCGGGGGAAGACGCCCGGGGCAGCGTCCGTGCCGAGCTTGGCTGTTTCCTGGTCCGCGGTGGTGAATTTGGAGCCACCGGTAGCAACATCGGCGTTACCGGCGCTGGAACCGGAGCCGCCGCTGGTGCCGCAGCCGGCAAGCAGGGCCATGGCCAGCACAGCTGCACCTGCCTTCACGGCGAGGCTGCGCCCACGGACAAGGGTGCGCCCACGGACATGAGCGCGCACACCAAAGGGGCGGCGCAACTGTACTTCAGAATCGTCATTTTTCACGGAGTAAGGCTAACCTAATTAAGGCAACCCTGCGTAACGCGTGAGCACTGTCACGCAGATGCCCCCAGATCATTAGCCGAGCCCTCCGGAGTGGTGTTTGTTGTGTCCAACGTGACGGCCCCGGCCACCGAAGCACACGACGGTAAGCCGCCTGCCGCCGCCCCCGCGGCCAAGACGGCGGACCCGGGTTCCGGCGTCGTACGCAAGAACCGGTGGCGGGTACTGATCCTTGCCCTGTCCGCTGCGGTTCTGTTAGGTGCGGCGCTCCTGAGCCTAGGCGTGGGCGCCAAGTTCATTCCCGCGTCCACCATCCTGGACGCGTTCACCCATCCGCAGAACATCGCGGACCACGGGATCATCCTGCAAAACCGCCTTCCGCGCACTCTGATGGGCCTCGCAGCTGGGGTCGCGCTGGGCGTATCCGGCGCTCTCATCCAGGCCATCACCCGTAATCCGCTGGCCGATCCAGGCATCCTGGGCGTCAATGCGGGCGCCTCGTTTGCCATGGTGCTGGCCATCGGCGTCCTGGGGATCGGGTCGCTGGGCGGCTACATCTGGTTCGCGTTCCTCGGAGCCATCCTGACCACGGCCGCCGTCTACCTGATCGGGACCTCGGGCCGGAACGTGGTGAATCCCATCCGGCTCACCTTGGCCGGAGTGGCGCTCGGAGCCGTACTGACAGGCATCGGTTCCGGGCTGACCCTGCTCAATCCCAAGGCCTTCGACCACCTGCGGTCATGGAGCATCGGTTCGCTGGACACCCGAAGCATGGAAGCCGTGACCACCGTGGCCCCGTTCATTGCCGCCGGACTCCTGATCTCGTTGTTCTGCGTGCGTGGGCTCAACGCTGTGGCCCTCGGCGACGACCTGGCCACATCCCTTGGCGCGAGCGTCAACCGGACGCGGATCCTGGGTGTCGTCGCGATCACGCTCCTGAGCGGAGCCGCGACCGCCGGGGCCGGCGCCATCGGCTTCGTCGGGCTCATGATCCCGCACGTCGCACGATGGATCGTCGGGCCGGACCAGCGCTGGATCCTGGCCACCACGTTGCTGCTCTCCCCTACTCTCTTGCTGGTTTCCGATGTGGTGGGCAGGGTGGCCGCGCCCGGCGAACTGCCGGTAGGTGTGGTCACCGCGTTTGTTGGCGCGCCCGTGCTGATCGCCCTGGCCCGGCGCCGGAAGGTGAGCGGACTGTGACGCGTTTGGACGCCCGGCAAGGGGTCGACTTTGGCCGTTCCACCGTCTTGGTGCGTGTTCGTTCCCTCAGCGTCCGGTTCGATGTCCGGAGCATCCTGGTGTGCTTCGCCCTGCTCGCTGCGACGCTTGCCGTTGCCGTGGTTTCCCTGTCCATCGGCGACTACGAGGTCTCCGTGCATCAGGTCCTGCAGGCGTTCACGGGCGACGCTCCCGGGTTCGCCCAGACCATCGTGATGGAGTGGCGGCTCCCCAGGGTCCTGTCGGCGCTCGTCTTCGGTGCGGCCCTGGGAATGAGCGGCGGCGTCTTCCAATCCATGACCCGCAACCCGCTGGGCAGCCCGGACATCATCGGCTTCAACACCGGCGCGTACACCGGGGCCCTCGTCGTGATGCTCACACTTGGTGGGGGCTACGTTGGAGTGGCCGCCGGAGCGCTGGTTGGCGGCGTGCTCACGGCGATCGCGGTGTACCTGCTCGCCTTCCGCCGGGGGTCGCAGGGCTTCCGGCTCATCATCGTCGGCATCGGCATCAGCGCCATGCTCGCGGCCCTCAACCATTGGCTCATCCTCCAGGCCGAGCTTGAAGCGGCCCTGGCCGCCGCCGTCTGGGGAGCCGGGTCCCTCAACGGCATCACGTGGGAGCAAGCGGCGCCTGCCGCCGTCGTGGTTGTCCTGGTTGGCTTGGCAACGCTTGTTGTGTCGCGGCGGATGCAGTTGCTGGAAATGGGCGACGACGCCGCACGCGCCTTGGGCGTCCGGGCTGAACCCACCCGTTTGCTGCTGCTGGTCCTCGGCGTAGCCCTGACTGCCGCCGTCACCGCGGTGGCCGGGCCCATCGCTTTCGTAGCCCTCGCCGCACCGCAACTGGCCCGCCGGCTGACCCGGAGCGCCGGCATCACCTTGCTGCCGTCGGCCTTCATGGGCGCGTTCCTCCTGGCCGCGAGCGACCTCGCGGCACAACGCCTGTTCGCCCCGATCCAACTGCCCGTGGGCGTGGTGACGGTGTGCATCGGCGGCATCTACCTCGTTTGGCTCCTGGCCAGGGAAGCAAGGAAATCATGACCACTCTTTCAACGGCACCCCAGCTCCGCGCCGAGGCCCTGACCATCGGCTACGAGCAACGCATCATCTCGGAGGACCTCACCGTCCAGATCCCCGAGGGCTCGTTCACGGTGATCGTGGGGCCTAACGCGTGCGGCAAGTCCACGCTTTTGAGGGCACTCGCCCGGCTGATCAAGCCACGCCACGGGCAGGTGCTGCTGGATGGAAAGTCCGTCCACTCGCTGCCTGCGAAGGAACTGGCGCGGCGCCTGGGCTTGCTGCCGCAATCGTCCATCGCTCCGGACGGCATCACCGTGGCGGACCTCGTGGCCCGAGGCCGGTACCCGCACCAGAAGCTGCTGCGGCAATGGAGTGTGGAGGACGAAGCCGCCGTGGTTTCCGCCATGGAGGCTACCGGTGTTTCCGCGTTGTCCGGGCGTTTGGTGGACGAGCTGTCCGGCGGCCAGCGCCAGCGGGTGTGGGTAGCCATGGTCCTGGCCCAGCAGACCCCGCTCCTGCTCCTCGACGAACCCACCACGTTCCTGGACATCGCCCACCAGATCGAGCTGCTGGAACTGTGCCGCGAGCTCAACCTGGACAAGGGCCACACGCTGGTTGCCGTGCTGCACGACCTCAACCACGCCAGCCGCTACGCGGACAACATCATCGCCATGAAGGACGGAGTGGTGGTGGCCGAGGGTGCGCCCGCTTCCGTGATCACCGGATCCTTGGTGGAGGAAGTGTTCGGGATGGCCTGCCGGATCATTGATGACCCCGTCACGCACACCCCGCTGGTGGTGCCGCTCGGCCGCCCCCGCTTACCCAACTGAGTCGCATTTGTGCGCGTTTTGACGGGTCAAAACGCGCTTAACTGCGACCCAGTTGGGCGGGTTAACGCGCGACGGCGACCCTCACCATTTCGGTGGGGGTCGCCGTCGTTGTTTGTGGAACTACCTGGCTTCGATCGCTGCCTTGGCCTTCGGGTCCGAGTCGTTCAGGAACTGCTCGATCCGCTCCGGCTCGTCTGCTTCACCGATGGCGGACGCAGCACGGCCCAGCGCGTAGAGCGCACGCAGGAAGCCCTGGTTGGGTTCGTGCTCCCACGGGATGGGCCCGACGCCGCGCCAACCGTTCCGGCGCAGGGAATCCAGGCCGCGGTGGTAGCCAACGCGGGCGTAGGCGTAGGACTCGATGGTCCGGCCCTCTGCCCAGGCTTCCTCCGCGAGGATGGCCCACAGCAAGGACGACGTGGGGTTCTGCGCCACGAGGTCCAATGCTTCCTTGCCGAGGGCAAGCTGCTGGTACACATCGATTTCGGCGGGCAGGAGCGTGGGCTCCGGCCCCATGAGGTTCTTCCGGAATTCGTCGGACATTAGAACGTCTTGCCAGCCGATCCGAGCTGCTGGGCGGCCTCGACAATGCGGGCTGCCATGCCGGCTTCAGCCGAAGCACCCCAGACACGGGGGTCGTAGGTCTTTTTGTTGCCCAAACCGCCGTCGACCTTCAGCACGCCGTCGTAGTTGGCGAGCATGTGGCCGGCCACCGGGCGGGTGAACGCGTACTGCGTGTCGGTGTCGATGTTCATCTTGATCACACCGAAGGACACAGCGTCAGCGATTTCCTGCTCGGTGGAACCCGAACCGCCGTGGAAGACGAGGTCGAAGGGGTTTTCCTTGCCGATCTTGGCGCCCACCTCGGCCTGGATCTGCTTGAGCAGTTCCGGGCGAAGCTTGACGTTGCCCGGCTTGTAGACGCCGTGCACGTTGCCGAAGGTCAGAGCGGTCAGGTAACGGCCGTTTTCACCGGCACCCAGGGCTTCGATGGTGGCGAGGGCGTCTTCGGTGGTGGTGTAGAGCTTGTCGTTGATCTCGTTCTCCACGCCGTCTTCTTCACCGCCGACGGTGCCGATTTCCACCTCGAGGATGATCTTGGCGGCAGCCGCACGCTGCAGCAGTTCGCGGCCGATGCGCAGGTTGTCTTCCAGGGTCTCGTGCGAGCCGTCCCACATGTGGGAGTTGAAGATGGGGTCCTTGCCGGCCTTGACGGCTTCCTCGGAAGCGGCCAGCAGCGGGAGGACAAAGCCCTCGAGCTTGTCCTGCGGGCAGTGGTCCGTGTGCAGGGCGATGTTGACGTTGTAGTTCTTGGCAACCTCGCGGGCGAACGCGGCGAAGCCGAGGGAACCGGCCACCATGTCCTTGACGGAGGCGCCGGACCAGTAGGCAGCGCCACCGGTGGAGACCTGGATGATGCCGTCGGATTCGGCCTCGGCGAAACCGCGGATCGCAGCGTTCAGAGTCTGCGACGACGTCACGTTGACCGCGGGGAAGGCGAAGCCGCCAGCCTTTGCGCGGTCGATCATCTCGGAGTAAATCTCTGGGGTTGCAATGGGCATGGTGACTCCTATGCTGAATTCGTCTGTGGGTTGGTGACCCTGGAGTAGACCGCTTACGGCTAGCACCATCCTAGCGACAACCATCCGGCCCCCGTGTTTCCGGTCACGCGGGCTGGTAACACTTCCGCTTCGAAGGTGCGGGAGGGCTACACGGGCTGGTTGAACACGTGCCGGCGCACCCAGGCGTGCATGGCAATGGCTGCAGCGGAGGCTGCGTTCATGGAGCGGGTGGAGCCGAATTGCTCGATGGACAGCGTGGCAACGGCGGCATCGTGGACCTCCGGGGTGAGGCCCGGGCCTTCCTGCCCGAACACCAGCACGCACTTCCGGGGGAGGTCGTAGGTTTCCAGCGGCACCGAATCCGGGAAGATGTCGATGCCGATCACCGCGAGCCCTTCCTCCTCCGCCCACTGCACAAAATCCTCAACAGTCGGGTGGTGGCGGACGTGCTGGTAGCGGTCGGTGACCATGGCCCCGCGACGGTTCCACCGCCGTCGTCCGATGATGTGGACTTCTTTGGCGAGGAACGCATTCGCAGTACGCACCACGGTGCCGATGTTGAGGTCGTGCTGCCAGTTCTCGATCGCGATATGGAAGTCGTGGCGCTTGGCATCCAGGTCCGCCACGATCGATTCGTGCTTCCAGTAACGGTACTGGTCCACCACGTTCCGGCGGTCGCCGTCGCGCAGCAGGTCCGGGTCCCAGTGCCCGCCGTCGGGCCACTCACCTTCCCAAGGCCCGACGCCGACCTCCGCCTTCGCTTCCGCCTCGCCTTCCGCAGGGGTTGCGTCGGGGGCGGGCAGGGCTGCGTTGGGCCCGGAGGCATCGGTGGGGAGGTCAGTCACCCTTCAACTTTAGCCGCGTGCGCGGTGCCCGCTCAGCCGAACAGGCTGGTTAGCCAACCTTCCACTTGTTGATGCGGTAGGAATTGGCCAACTGCTGCATGAGGCCCGGGTGCGCGTCCCAGTACGTCTTGTGTCCGCTCACGCCCAGCATCTGCGGGGTGCCCCACGGTGTGACGGAGAACAGGTTGACGGCCTGGATTTCCTCGCCGCGGGCGTTGGTGCACGTGAACCCGACCACCACTGCAGCACCGCGGCGGAATTCGCGGGTCTCCGGCATGGTGGTCTTGAAGTCCGAGGCGCACTTATGGCCCACCAGGTTCTGCGGCAATTCCGTGGCGGTCATGCCCTTGTAGCGGGCTTCAATGTCCGTGATGGCTTTCTTGACATCCGCGGGATCCTTCCCGAACTTCCCTTCCTCGGATTCGGCGAAGAAGGCGTAGGCCACCGCGATCCCGTCGCCATCGGTTTCCGTGGTGCCTTGGGCCTTCTTCTGGATTTCTTCACCTGTAGAAGGGTCCTTGGTGATGCCGAACGACTCATCGTGCGTCCACTCAGCCAGGTACTGGAACGACGATTCGCCCGTCACCCACTTGCTGAACAACGGATCGCCGTCGGCGGGCACGTTGCTTGGGCCTGCCAATTGGTCCCAGCCCGCGGGGAGCGGGATAGCACCGGCGGGGATGTCCGAGGACGCCGACGGTTCGGCTTCCGCCGACGGCTCGGCCTCCCCCGACGGGTCCGCTTCCGCGGAGGGGTCCGCGGCCGCATCGCTGGCTTGCGCGCTTGGGGCTGCCGTGTCCACGGCCACGGGCTTGGCGGCCGAAGGGATCAACCAGGCGAAGACCACCACCAGCGCAATAACCACGACGACGGCGATCCCGCCGAGGATCAGGAACAGCGCCTTCTTGTTGTGGTCGCCCGGGTTGGGGTTGGGTCCGCCGGGCTGGCCGGGGTACGAAGGCTGGCCTGCGCCGGCGGGCTGGCCGGAGTACGAAGGCTGGCCTGCGCCGGCGGGCTGGGTGGGGAACGCCTGGGGTGGGGCCTCGTTCTGGCCGGGAATACCCGGTTGCGCCGGGAACGCCTGCGTAGGGGCCTCGTGGGGGTTGCCCGATGCTTGTCGAGGGCTGGCTTGGTGTTGTTCCTCCGGCCTGTACATCGGCTGCGCCTGGCCGGGCTGGTACTGCTGATACTGGCCTTGGCTGGTGTCATAGCGCGGCTGGGGAATGCCGTCGGGGTTGTAGGGAGGCTGCGGCGCTCCGTTGGTGTTGCTCATGTGGCAGGGCCCTTTCAGGAGACCGGCGTTTTGCGTTGCCGGCATGGCGATCAGAACAGGGGACCTGGTCCGCGCCGACGCCTCTGAAGTCACCGTGTCGATCCCCCGATCCACGGTTGCGGGACGCCTGCGCAGCCACAAGGGTAGTGCAGCCGAGGGAGGTGGCCGCAAGTCAAACTCCGCTTTCCGCATGGGGAGATCTATCCACATAGCAAGACCCCGGGGTGTCTGGAGGTCCGAATAATGAAAGACTGGGACGCAGTGCATGAACAATCCCAGCCGGAGGCAAATATGGCAGAAGAATCCACGCCCCAGACGTCCGACTCCGTGTACCGCAACGGCCATGAAATCGAGTGTTGGCTGACGGACATGGACGGCGTACTGGTCCACGAAAACCAGGCAATCCCCGGAGCTGCCGAGCTCATCCAGCGCTGGGTGGATACCTCCAAGCGCTTCCTGGTGCTGACCAACAACTCCATCTTCACCCCCAGGGACCTCGCAGCACGCCTGCGCGCCTCCGGACTTGAGATCCCGGAAGAAAACATCTGGACCTCGGCCCTGGCCACGGCGCAGTTCCTCAAGGACCAGGTCAAGTCCTCGGACTCCGGAAACCGCGCCTACACCATCGGCGAAGCAGGCCTCACCACTGCCCTCCACGAGGCCGGGTTCATCCTCACGGACACCGATCCCGATTTCGTGGTCCTCGGCGAAACCCGCACCTACTCCTTCGAGGCAATCACCACTGCAGTGCGCCACATCCTGGCCGGCGCCCGCTTCATCGCCACCAACCCTGACGCCACCGGCCCTTCCAAGGACGGCCCGCTCCCCGCTACCGGAGCCATCGCGGCAATGATCACCAAGGCCACCGGCCGCGAGCCGTACATCGTGGGCAAACCGAACCCCATGATGTTCCGCTCGGCCATGAACCAGATCGATGCCCACTCCGAAACCACCGCCATGATCGGTGACCGCATGGACACCGACATCATCGCGGGCATGGAAGCCGGCCTCCACACCGTGCTGGTCCTCAGCGGCATCACCCAGCGCGACGAGATCGTGTCCTTCCCGTTCCGGCCCAACCAGGTCCTGAACTCCGTGGCCGACCTCAAGAGCCAGATCTAAGGACTCCACCATGGCTGTGCTCAATCTGCGTCCCCTGGCCGGCGGCCGGATTCTCAGGGGGAGCCAGCCATTTGGCCTGGATGCCGCGTCGACGTCGGAATTCCTGACGGAACACGGCATCCAGGCCATCGTCGATCTCCGAAGCGAACTCGAGCGGACCATGGTTCCGTGGCTGGTCAGCGAAACCTCGCCGGAACTGATCAACAACCCGCTGGATCCCAACGCAGTTGCCGGATCGCTGCAGGCCGTGGAGACTCCCGAGGATTTGGGGGATCTCTATCTGGGCTGGCTCCGTATCCGGCCCGAATGGGCTGCGGATGCGCTGCGACCTGTGGCCCAGGGGAAAAGGACCTTGATCCATTGCTCTTTGGGTAAGGACCGGACGGGTGTGGTGTCGGCCTTGGCGCTCCTGGCCTCCGGCGCTTCAGACGAAGCTGTAGTGAACGACTACACGGCAACCACTGCCAACCTGCCTACCGTTCTGGAGACCATGGCTGCCACGTGGCGGCTGCACGTCCCTTCGACTCCGGCACAATACTTCAGCCCCGAGCTCATGATCCTGCAAAGCCCGGAAGCTGCCATCCGGCATTTCCTGGTTGGCTTTGCCCGCGAGTTCGGCGACGCCGGCGCCTTCCTGCGCCAGGCGGGCCTGACCGCCGTCGAGGTTGAAACCCTGCGCCTCGGGTCCTGAAAGCTACGCGGGGCGGATGATCCCACCGTTCGGTTCCTTGTAGGACGGCTCTTCGCTTGCCGGCGGCAAGGGTTCCAGCTGGTTCTGCACGTGCTCCAGCAACGGCCGGTACACGTCGGGGTTCCATTGCGGGCTGGCGTGCGCCGGCCGTGCTCCCTCGGTACTGAGGATGGGCAGCTTCATGTTCTCGGCGAACACCCTGCTCCACCCGGCACGGGCCGTCACGTAGTTCACGGTGGCATCGGCTGAGTTGCCCATGTAGGCCATCTTTGCCGGGCCCAGCTTACCCACGAACCGCAGCCCATCGAAATGGTAGATGTAGGCGGACTCAGTCTGGACCAGCACACTCGACGGCGCGATCGGCGAGAGTTGCTCGGCGGTTTGGTCCAGGATCTGCCGCCAGGAGCGCTCGTCCTTATGGACCAGCCGCTCCCCCAATTCATAGCCGCCGCGGAGGACCGACGGAATGCGGAAGCCGTTCTCGTAAAGGAACACCACGCCGTCGAACCAGCTTTGATCCAAGACATCGGCCCGGCTGAAGGGACTGGAATCCAGGACGATCAGTTCGGTTTCCACACCGTGCAATTCCAGCAAACGGGCCGCGACCTGGGTGGCCAGCATCCCGCCGAAGCTGTGGCCGTAGAAATACAGCTTCTCCAGGCCCAGCTCGCGGACGTGGAGGACGAGTTCGCGGACAACCTCGTCAACGTCCAACCCCAGGTTGGAGTATCCGACGGCGGCCAGGCGACCCCGCTGGTGCAGGGCAGGCCGCAGTGAGTTAAGGATCCACTGGGCCTCTTCCCAACTGGTTTTGTAACCCGGAAAGAGGATCCAACTGGCCTTCGGGAAGTACAGGTCCGCAAAGGAGTCCGGAACGCGGAGGATCTTCGGAGCGCGGCGTTCGGCCTGCACATGTCGGGTAAAGAGCATGTCCCCCGCCAGCGCTGCCGAGGCGCCGGCGGTGATGAGGAAGTTACGCCGGGATGTCTTCTTCAACCGGGCAGCATAAGGCAGGATCCGGGCCCATGAACCCGGATCCTCCGCCGGCTCCGTCCCCGCTCCGGGCTCAGGGCCCGGCGCAGGCGTGGCGGGCAGCGGGAGGTCTTCCTCTACTTCCGGCGGTGCCGGAAGTTTCCCTACCTGAACGCCCACGCAGCAAGCATAGGCTTCGAAGGCACGGCCTTACAGCCCCGTGGAAAGTGCACCGCGGATGCCCGTAGGATGCGCCCTTGAGGGCGCCCCCTGCCGCATTTTCCTTAGTCGAGGCCGAGTTCGTCCTTGCCGAACGCGAAGAGGTACGGAACGCCGGTTTCGGCTTCGATCTTTTCCTTGGCGCCAGTGTTGCGATCCACGATCACGGCGACGGCCACTACGTTGCCGCCCGCCTTGCGGACACCTTCGACGGCGGTCAGAGCGGACCCGCCGGTGGTGGAGGTGTCTTCCAGGACAACCACATTGCGTCCTTCAACCGAGGGACCTTCCACCTGGCGGCCCATGCCGTACGACTTCTGCGCCTTGCGGACAACGAATGCGTCAACCACACGGCCTGCGTCAACGGCAGCGTGCATCACGGCGGTACCGACGGGGTCGGCACCCATGGTGAGTCCGCCAGCGCACTCAAGCGGGATCCCGGCGTCGTCAATCATTGCCAGCATGACCTGGCCCACCAGCTTGGAGGCCTCGTGGTGGAGGGTGATGCGGCGGAGGTCAATGTAGTAGTCGGCTTCCTTGCCACTGGAGAGGATCACCTTTCCGCGGACCACCGCCAATTCTTTGATGAGTTCAAGAAGGCGGGCGCGGGCAACGGAGGTCTCAGGCGAGGAAGTCATGGCTCCTATTCTACGGAAGGTGGGTAACGGTTTTGAGCGGTCTCCGCGCCCTCGTCGCGAAAGCCCCGGCGAGTGCCCGACGCCGCAGGCCCCCGCCACAGCACACCGACAACAGCAAGAAGGGCACCGCTCATAAGGCCAAGCCACAAAGGATGCAGGAGGGTCTGGTCTGTGTGCAAGTGGTAGTCATCAGCCATCCACCCCGAGACGATGAGGCCGGTCGCCGATCCAACAAACACATGACTTCCCAGCAGGATCAAACCCAGCTGCGCTCTCCTACCTTTTTCCTGCACTGCAGATCGACACTCCCATCAAGCTCCGTCAGGCTCTAAGGCCTCACTTAGGTGAGAGACGCGGCCCGCCGGATCGTGACGCCGGAATGAAAAATGCCCGGCACGGCCTTGTGGGCCGTGCCGGGCATTCCGCGCGTCCTCCGTGATGGCGAGGAGGGCGCGCCCCCGTATCAAAGCCTCCCGGCCGAGAGCCAGGAGCTAGAGGCGGGTGTCGAACGAATCGCAGAACACGTTCTCGTTGAACGTTCCCTGGAACTCGGACTTCCCTTGGATTTTCTGGATGGTGGCACGGATTGCTTCGCGCGTCCCAGCGTGGGCGTGGATGGCGGTCTTGACCATGGGCACGTCGATCAGGTGGTTCGGCTGATTCAAGGAGACGAACACCGTGGGAACCTCCGTGGCGTACCAGGGGATCTCGGCAGCCATGGGCGAGGACCACTTGATGCGGATGGCCGCTTCCTGCGCGAATCCCTTCACGTTGGCGAAGACGAGGGCCGCGTCGTAACGCTCGGGGTAGTCGGCGGTGGCTTCCTCTGAGAGGACCCGCATGAAGTTCATGCCCGTCTCCCCCGCGGCTTCGCGCTGCTCGGCGGTCTTGAACACGTCAACCGCAAACCCCGCGGCTTCGAGCTCTTCCTTGACCGTGTCCAGATAGGCCAGAGGATCGGCCCGGGTAAAGTCCGCCCCACCCGAGATGCCGTAAAGCCGGATGCGCTGGTGGGTTTCCGGCGTGATGGGCAGGTTGTGGGCGGTGTCCTTGACCAGGGTGACAGTTTTGTCCGCGATGTCAGCGGCGATCGCCCTGTGGGCTTGGCTGCCGATCACAGCCAGCGCTTCCGCTGGTGGAACCAGCTGGGTGCGAACGTGCAGCCCCAGGCTCGCCTTCAGCCCAAGAATCCTGCGCAGCGCATCTTCCAGGCGGGAATCGGAGATGACGCCCGATTTGTAGCCATCGAGCATGAACCCGAAGTCCTCCTCCGGGTTGCGGAAGAAGAGGAACATGTCGCAACCGGCGGCAATCGTCGCGGGCACCAGGTCGCGCCGCTTCATGGCCTGGGTCAGGCCCACCATGAGCGAAGCGTCCGTGAGCACCAGGCCGTTGAAGCCCAGCTCGCCACGAAGGAGGTCCTGCAGCAGCTCAGGCGCGAGCGTTGCGGGACGGATCTCCGCGTCCGCCAGCCCAGGCCGGAAATGCCGGGAAACCTCGGGGGCGCCTATATGCCCCACCATGATCGACTGCACGCCGTGCCCGATCATCTCCCGGTACACGTGCCCATACGTGCGGTTCCATTCCTCGTAGCCCAAGGTGTTGTAGGAGGTGACCACATGCTGGTCGCGCTCGTCGATCCCGTCGCCGGGAAAGTGCTTCATGGCGCAGACGGTGGGCGACTCGCTGATGCCGTCGAAGTACTCCTTGGCCCGCTCCACCACAATCTCCGGGGTGTTCCCGAAGGCGCGCGTGGAGATGACGGTGTTCCGCCAGTTGTAGTGGATGTCCACGATCGGCGCGAACGCCCAATTGCAGCCGAGGGCAGCGGTTTCGACGCCGGCAACCTCGCCCATGCGGCGTGCGATCGACTTGTCCGGGTGCGAACCGGCCTGCAGGTGCGTGGAGACGAACGTGCCGTCATCGCAGCTTCCTGCGCCGCCCATTTCCGGGTTCGACGCCACCAACAACGGAATCCGCGTCTTGGACTGCGCGTACCGGATGTGTTCCTGCACCGCCGCGGACGGACCGGGCCGGTACCGCATCCCACCCACATGGAAGTTCTCCAGGACACCGTCAAGGTATTCGGGCGAGTAGTCATTGTTGTGGTTGATGAAGAGTTGCCCGATCTTCTCTTCGAGCGTCATGGACGCCAACGTGGATTCAACCCATTCCACGGCGGAATCGTCCAGGTTGAAGGGCGCGGCCTTGAGGTCCACCAGGAACCTGGCGGCATCATCCTGCGAGCCGAGCAACTCCTCCGCGGCTCGGTCAACGATCTGCTGCACGGGCGTTTCGATGTCCACAACCACTCCTGTTTCGTCAACTTGGAGATGTTCAAGGGTAGCCAATTGCGAGTCGAGCAGGGACGCCGGCATGAAGTGGCCAGGGCGGGAGTTCATGCGTTCGTTCAGGATTTCGCGGGTGCCGTGCAGGTGCACGAACGTCACGGTCGGGTCACCGGATCGGATGATGTCCCGGTAGGCGCGCTTGAGCGCGCTGCACGCGATCACCAAGGGAGCGTCCGACGCCGAGAATCGCCTGCCGATTTCGGCCAGCCAGGGTGCCCGGTCGTCGTCGTTGAGCGGAGTACCGGAGGCCATCCTGTCGATGTTCGACTGCGGGTGCAGCGCATCGCCGTCGAGGAATTCCGCGCCGAGGCGTTCGGCCAGGGCGGCACCGACGGTGCTTTTGCCGCACCCGGCCACGCCCATGACCACAACGTGGCGACCGGAAGCAGCGGGGCGGGTGCCGCCGTCGTAAGTGCCGCCGTCGTTAATCGCGCGGGATTTACCAGTCATGGACGGTGCCGTCCACGAGGCGGTTGTAGGGCAGGTAGGCCTGTTGGTACGGGAAGGCCGCGGCCGCTTCTTCGTTGAATTCGACGCCGATGCCGGGGTTGTCGCCCGGGTGCAGGTAACCGTCCTTAAACGTCATGGACTGCTGGAAGACCTCGTTGGTCTTGTCCGAGTGCTGCATGTATTCCTGGATGCCGTAGTTGTGGATCGCCAGGCCCACGTGCAGCTGCGCGGCGAAACCGACCGGGGAGATGTCCGTGGGGCCGTGGAAGCCGGACTTGATCTGGTACTGCGCGGCGAAGTCCATGACCTTCTTCAGCGGTGAGATCCCGCCGAAGTGGGTGGAGGCCGCGCGGACGTAGTCGATCAGCTGTTCCTTGATGAGCGTCTGGTAGTCGTACACGGTGTTGAAGATTTCACCGATGGCCAGCGGGGTGGTGGTGTGCTGGCGGACCAGGCGCAGGCCCTCCTGGTTCTCGGCCGGGGTGCAGTCCTCGAGCCAGAAGAGGTCGTACGGTTCCAACGCCTTGCCGAGCTTGGCGGCCTGGATGGGGGTCATGCGGTGGTGGCCGTCGTGGAGGAGCGGGATTTCCGGGCCGAACTCGTTGCGGACAGCTTCGAACACGGTGGGCAGGTGCCGCAGGTACGCGCGGGTGTCCCAGTCCTCTTCCTGCGGGAACGCACCGCGCCCGGCAGGCTCGTAGTCGTACCGTTCGCCGGAGGCCTGGGCCTGCGCGGCCACACCGTACACGGCCTTGATGCCCGGGATCGCGGCCTGGATCCGGATCGACTTGTAGCCCAGTTCCAGGTGCTCACGGACCGAATCGAACAGCGACGGGATGTCCGAACCCGAAGCATGCCCGTACGCGCGCAGCCCGTTCCGGGATGCGCCGCCGAGGAGCTGGTAGACCGGCATGCCGGCCATCTTGCCCTTGATGTCCCAGAGCGCCATGTCGACGGCGGCAATCGCTGCCATGGTCACGGGGCCACGGCGCCAGTAGGAGGAACGGTAAAGGAACTGCCAGGTGTCCTCGATCCGGTGCGGGTCCTTGCCGATCAGCAGCTGGGCCACGTGCTCCTTGAGGTACGCAGCCACGGCGAGCTCCCTGCCGTTCAGGGTCGCGTCACCAATACCGGTCACACCGTCTTCGGTGGTGATCCGCAGGGTAACGAAGTTACGGGACGGGCTGGTCACGAAGACGTCAGCGGCGATGATTTTCATGATCAAGGATCCTTTCGGGCCGCGAGGGTGGGATCTCGGCTCTTTGACGGTTGAAAGACTTCGAATGCGTGGAAGCCGGGAGCAAGCCCCTCGGCGAGAGGTTGATTGGAATTGAGTGTAAAGCGGTTGGCAGATTTTGGCAATCGGTTGCCAATTCCTGGACTGAATGACTGGTGCTGTCTACGGGATGCGTGGGTGACGTTAGGAGAACCGGACCCCGCGAGTGCGCCTCTTCGGGTCAGGGGCCCGGCGACGCCAAGCCGCCTGAGGGTTTACACGCAACCCCACTGCGCTCACCCGCCAAGCCCGGCAGCCCGCCGTCGTTATTTACGACGGCGGCGTGCCCCGCCTCAGCGGCGATCTCCCGCCCCAGCGGCGTTGCCCTGGGGTGCGTTGGCCGTCCCAGCGGGGATGCCTTGAGGTGCGCTGCCCGCCCCAGCGGCGTTGCCCTGGCGTGCGTTGACCGCCTCAGCGGCGTTGCCATGGGGTGCGTTGGCCGTCTCAGCTGCGTTGCCCTGGCGTGCGTTGACCGCCTCAGCGGCGATGCCTTGAGGTGCGCTGCCCGCCTCAGCGGTGCGACGCGCCTTGATCTCATTGACGATCTCGGCGTGCATGGCATCGGTGAGCTTGTACTTGGCCATGACCGCGATGGCCAGGACCACCATGATGGCCGGCAGAGCGCCAGCGGCGAACTGGATTCCCATCACGGCCTCCGGAGTCTGGGCGGCGCCGGACTTGTAGCCGCCCATCGCCAGGGCGTAGGCAGCGAGGGCGCCGCCCACGGCTTGTCCGGTCTTACGGGTGAAGGAGAACAGGGCATAGGTGATGCCTTCGGTGCGGACGCCGGTTTTCCACTCGCCGTACTCCACGGTGTCGGCCTCGAGCGCCCACACCACGATGCTCACGGCCATCACGCCGAGCATGCTGACCAGCAGCCCGGAGAAGCCGACCCAGGTCATGGTGGCCGGGGTGAAGAAAATGATCGCCCCTCCGACTGCGCTCAGGGCGCCGGCTGCAACATAGACGGTCTTCTTGCCGAACTGGTGGACAAGCCGCGGCATGAAGGCGGCCAGGACGAACGTCATGACGAGCTGGACGATGGACATCACGGCATACAGGTCCAGGCGGCCCAGGACGTCGCGCAGGTAGTAGAGCTGCACGGAGGACAGGGCCATGTAGCCGGTGAGGAACAGGAACGAGCTCAGGCACAGCATGAGCAGCGGGCGGTTGGTCTTCAACGTGTCCATGCTCTGCTTGAAGGAAACCTTGGGAACCGAGCGGTGCACTCGCTCCTTTGCTGTGACGAACGTGAAGAAGTAGAGGGCCGCGCCGATCACCACGAACACCAGCGTGATGGTGGTGAAGAGCCCTTGGAGGTTGGCGCCTGGCTTGATGAGCGGAGCCACGAAGATACCCAGGCCTGAGCCGACCAGCAGCGCGCCGACCATGCGGGCGGAGCCCAGCTTCGCGCGGTCGCCCGGATCCTGCGTCATGGCCCCTGCGAGTGAGCCGTAGGGAATGTTCACGAGAGAATACGCAAGGCCGAGCGCGGCATAGGTGACGTAGGCGTAGAGGAGGGTGCCCGTCTCGCCGATCTGCGGAACGGAGAACGTTGCCACGCTCAGGAGCAGCAGTGGAATGGAACCGAACATGATGAAGGGACGGAACTTGCCGAAGCGCTTGCTGTAGCTGCGGTCCACGAGGCGGCCCGCGAAGACATCGGCGAAGGCGTCGAACACCCGCACCACAAGCAGGAGGGTACCTGCTGCCGCCGCCGAGATGCCGGCAACGTCGGTGTAATAGACCAGGAGGAACATGGTGGCCGTGGTGAAGGCCAGGTTGTTGGCGGCATCACCGGCTCCGTAGCCGAGGATGCTGAGTTTGCTGAGCTTGTTCAATGCGGGCTCCTTTACCCATTGCGTCATTGCGTGCCGGACGTCTCAACAGTTGTTGTGCCACTGGAGCTTTGGGCCCGGCCTGTGCAGCTGATGTAATTCTAGTCACGTTGGCAAAGGTTTGGCAATCGGTTGCCGCAAATTGCTTCAGAACGATTCGACCCGTCCCTGCTTGCCGACGCCGGGGACACGCCTTGCCGGGCCTGCCCTGCGCCCCACGATTCACGAATGCCACGCAGCGCAGGCCCAACAACAAGAAGACCCACCCGTTCACACGAACACCTTGGGGGTCCCGCTTTGCACCCAGAACCCCCGAAATGCCAGGCAGATCGGGCCACGCAATGGGGTTGCTATAGCAGCGGGTTGTTAAAGCACAGATTGGCCCAGGCCAGTCCGGGGCTACCGGGCGGCCTGGGCCAATCAAAGGGTGCGATGAATATGCCCGGAGGGCTACGCGGCGGTCCCCGAACCTGCCTCGGCGGGCACGGCTGCGAAGCCCTCGCCGAGTTCATGGATCAACGACACCACGCCCGCGTCCTTGGCCAACTCCGCGTCGAGCAGAGCCAGTAATGCCGCCGTTCGGGCTTGTCCGGACAGGAGGGACGCTTGAGCCACTGCGTCGGACAGGGGGTCCTGCAAACCAGGTTGAACGGCCAGGAAAGCAGACCACACCGCGATCATCCGCGCCGCGGCCTCTCCGGTTCGGCCGTCCGCACGCTCCGCGCGAAGGACGGGAATGGCCCGCATCCGGAGCTTGGTGCTGCCGTCCAGGGCGATCTGGGCCAGGTGGTGGGCGATCCGGGAGTTCCCGAAGCGCTCCAGCAAGGCAGCCCGGTATTCGGTGATGCGAAGTTCTTCTCCGGGGAGGTGCTTGGAGGCTTCGTCCCAGAATTCCTCCACGGCGTCGCGGCATACGGGGTCGGCCAAAGCTTCGGCCACTGTAGTGTGCCCGCGGAGTTGTCCGGCGTAGGCCAGGATGGAATGCGCGCCGTTGAGGAGCCAGAGCTTGCGGTTTTCGTACGGCTCAATGTCGTCCACGAAGACTGCGCCGGCGTCTTCCCACCGGGGTCGCCCGGCGGGGAACGCACCGCTCAGCACCCAGTTATGGAAAGGCTCGGTGACCACAGGAGCTTCGTCCTGGTAGCCGCACGCAGCGGCCACGGCAGAGATATCGGAGGCAGTGGTCCGCGGAGTAATCCGGTCCACCGAGGTGCTGACGAAACTGACATTCGCTTCAATCCAGGCTGCGAGCCCGGCGTCAAACTCCCGGGCCAACGAGAGAACCCCGTTCCGGGCTACGTTTCCGTTGTCCGAGAGGTTGTCGCAACTGACGACGGCGAGCGGTCCGGCGTCGGAGGCCCTGCGGGCGGCGAGGCCCGCGACCAAGCGGCCCATCGGCGTCGTGGGTTGCTGTCCGGCGGCCAGCAGCGGCAGGTCGCCGGCGCCCAGACCATACGCGGCTTCCGTGATGGTGAGGGTGACCACGGCAGTGGAGGGAGCGGCGAGCAGTTCAACGAACCGGGCAACATCCGCGCCATCGACGGCTTCGACAATGGTTCCGACCACCTCGAAGGAGTCGCCGGAATCCGATCGTTCCACCACGGTGAAGAGGCCATCCTGGGCAGCCAAAACCGATGCGGCGTCCGGGCGTCGGCCGGTGAAGGAGGCGATGCCCCACTCCCCCGCGTCTCCGGCGTGCTGGGTGTACCAGGCTTGGTGGGAGCGGTGGAACGCCCCCAAACCAAGGTGCACGATGCGGACCGGGGCCGCGGGAGCCGTCCGGCGAAGCAGCCCGCTCACAGCTTGAACACCCTGCGCGGCGATCCATCCACGATGTCCAGGATCAACTCGTGCGCGCGGTCCTCGCTGACGCGGTGCTCGGCAACCAAGCGCGCAAGGAACGAGGCCTCGATGCGGCGGGATGCGTCGTGCCGGGCCGGGATGGAGCAGAAAGCACGGGTGTCGTCGATGAAGCCCGAGGACCGCGAGAAACCGGCGGTTTCGGTGACGGCCGAGCGGAAGCGGAGCATGGCGTCCGGGGCATCCAGGAACCACCACGGCGCACCGAGGTACACGGACGGGTAGAAACCGGCAAGGGGTGCGAGTTCGCGGGAAAACACGGTCTCGTCCAGGGTGAACAGGACCAGGTGGAAGTCCTTGGCCGTGCCGAAGTCCTGCAGCAGAGGGCGGATTGCCTCGGTGTAGTTGATGGCGAACGGGATGTCGTGGCCGGTGTCTGCGCCGAACGACTCGAACGTGGGTCCGTGGTGGTTGCGGTACGAGCCCGGGTGGATGGTCATCACCAAACCGTCATCCACGGACATCCGCGCCATCTGGTACATCATGTGGGCCTCGAACGCGTCCCGGTCCGCGGCGGTGGCCTCGCCGGAGCGGGCCTTCTCGAACAGGGCCTCGGCTTCGGCGGCATCGAGTTTGAGCGTCGCCGGCGTACGGACGCCGTGGTCCGCGGATACCGCGCCATGGTCCACGAAATAACGACGGCGGTTTTCCAGGGCTGCGATGTAGCCGGCGTAGCCCCTGCCGCCGTCGGCCGCGGTTTCGATCAACCGCTCAACGTTCGCGACCCAGGTGGGGTGGGCGACATTGAGATACGCATCAGGGCGGAACGTGGGCAGGACGCGGCCGTTGAAGGTGGGGTCCTCGGTGAGGGCCTTGTGGCTCGCGAGGTTGTCCAAGGGATCATCCGTGGTGGCCAGGACCTCGATGTTGAAGTCCTTGAACAGCTGCCGGGGACGGAAATCCGGCTCCACGAGCTTCGCTGAAATGGCGTCGTAGCTGGCATCGGCGGACATACCGGAGAGGTCCGCACCGAGCTTGAACACCTGCTCGAACTGGGTCCTGAGCCAGTAGCCCGAGGCCGTGCCCTCGAAGAGCGGCCAAGCCTCGACGAACCGCCGCCAGACCTCTCGGGAATCCTGGGACTCGCCCGCGTGGAGCTGGTCCATGGAGACGCCGTCGGCGTGGATCAAGCGGGTGACGTAATGGTCCGGGCTGACCAGCAGCGCGGCGGGATCCGGAAACGGCGTGTTCTGCTCGATGACCGCGGCGTCAACGTGGCCGTGCGGGGAGATGATGGGCAGGTCCTGGACGCGCTCCAGCAAGGACCGCGCGATGCTGCGCGTCCCGGGATCTGCGGGCAGGAGCCGGTCAGGGTGGGCTGCAAGGGACTGTGACATAGATCAATCTTCCGGCGCCCGTTGCCATTTTGTCAACCGGTTGCCAAAAATTGCCAAGTCGTTGCAAAGGGCACTGCAACGAGGAGTGAGGGGCTAACTCAGGAGCCTGCCACTGGAACCGCGGACCACCAGTTCAGTCTCAACGCTGACGGCCCCGGCAGGCGGCTCGTGACCAAGCAACAGATCAAGGAGAATAGTGACTGCCCGGGTACCGCATTCCCGCAGCGGGGAACGCACCGTGGTCAGTGCTGGGGTGGTGAAATCCGCCCCGAAAATGTCGTCGAACCCAACAATGCTGATCTGGTCCGGAACCTGCATCCCGCCTGCCTGCAACTCCTGCATCAAGCCGATGGCAATGAGGTCGTTGTAGGTGATGACGGCGGTGGCCCCGCTGTCCAGCACGTCGCGCGCAACCTTCCTGCCGCCGTCGACCGTTGGTTTGCTCGACTCCAGGCGGACGGCCGTCAGTTTGGACCATTCCGCTGCGGCCTTGACGCCCTCCCAACGCCGGGCCGTCATCCAGGATTGGGGCGGGCCGGCAACGTAGGCAAGCTGCTCGTGGCCGTTCGCGGCGAGGCTCCGCACTGCCTCGCTGATGCCCTTGTTGACGTCGGGGACCACACAGGGAACGCCTTCGATGTCGCGGTTGACCACGACGACGGGCTTGTCGCCGGCCAGCGAACGGATGTTGTCGTCGTCCATGCGGGGGCTGGCCAGGATGAGCCCGTCGACGGTAGCGAGCAGCCGCCTGGCCGCCGTGACTTCGGTTTCGGGCGACTCGGACGACTCCGCGAGGACCAGTGTGTAATCCCGGGCCGCGCCCGTGGTTTCGGCGCCGCGGATGATGTCGAAGAACGTGGGGTTGGTGATGTCCGCGACGATCAGGCCGATGGTCTGCGTTCGGCCGGTTGGCAACGCCCGCGCGAAGGGGTTCACCTGGTAGTTCAGCTGTTCGGCCGCGTCCTCGATGATCTTTTGCGTCTTGGCGCTGACCCTGCCCGGCTTGCTGAGGGCGCGGGAAACGGTGGACGGATTGACTCCCGCGAGCTTGGCGATGTCGTAAATGGTGGGCGAAGACTTCTCACCCCGGCCGCGCTTGGAGGGGGCAGTGGAGGTTCCGGCGTTCGTCGCTTCAGTCACGGGTCCATCGTAGTGCCGTTTGGCAACAAAAAGCTGGACGGTTGCCAAACGCTCTCTCACGGATTCCCCCTTTAACGCCAACGCTCTCTCACGGACTCCCCCTTTAACGCCAACGCTCTCTCACGGACTCCCCCTCTAACGCCAACGCTCTCTCACTTTCGTAGGGAAAGTGAGAGAGCGCCTGCCGTGAAGGGCGATTTGGTGAGAGAGCGTCGGAGGGAGGGGGTGGGTTAGGCGCGTTCGGGGAACTTGCCTTCTTCCGCGACGCGCTTGTTCAGTTCCTGCAGGAACTCGTCCTCGTCGAAGTCCAGGGAGACTTCCTTGCCGGTCCAGCTGGAGAGGTGGATGGCATTGGCCAGGCGGACGCCGTTGATGCCGTCGGAGCCCGGAGCCAGCAGCGGAGTTCCATCCAGGATGTTTGCGGCGAAGTTCTTCAGGACGCCCGCGTGCTGGCCGCCCCAGACGGACTCGAACTCGATGACCTCGGTGGAGTAGAGCTCCTCCCGGTTCAGCTGGCCCATGAAGAGCTTGCGGACATCGTCCATGCCCATGGAATCGCTGATCTCGCGCTCGGGCTTGACCAGCCGCGTCACAGTGGCCACCTTGCTGTCTTCCACCACGATCTTGCCCTGGTCGCCGAGGATTTCGAACCTGTCGGTTCCCACGATGTCGTGGGTGGCGGTTACGAAAACGCCCGTTGCGCCGTCGCCATAATCGACGACGGCGGTGACCTCGTCTTCGACGGCGATGTCGCGGCGGAAGCCGTACGCAACCTTCGAGTAGACGGACTTGGGGACACCGCAGATCCACTGCCAGAGGTCCAGCTGGTGCGGTGCCTGGTTGACCAGGACGCCGCCGCCTTCGCCGCCCCACGTGGCGCGCCATTCACTGGAGTTGTAGTAGCCCTGCGGACGCCACCAGTTGGTGATGATCCAGTTGGTGCGGCGGATGCTGCCGATCTCGCCGCCGTCGACGATTTCCTTGAGCTTCTTGTAGAGCGGGTTGTTCCGTTGGTTGAACATGATCCCGAAGGTCAGCTCCGGCTTGGTGGCAGCGTACTCGTTGAGTTCCTTGACCTGCTTGGTGTAGACGCCGGCAGGCTTCTCCACGAGGGCGTGAATGTCCCGCTTCAGGGACTCAATGCCCATCTCAGGATGGAGGTAGTGCGGAACGCACGTGACCACGGCATCAACGGAACCGCTTTCCAGCAGGGCGATGTAGTCGTCGAAGAACGGTGCCTCCGGGTAGAGGGAAGCCGCCAGTTCCTTCTTCGCCGGATCAGTGTCGCAGATGGCGCCGATTTCCATGTTCGGGACCATGCCGTCCTTGATGAACTTGGCGTAGGCGCCGCCCTGCTGGCCCAGGCCGATGATGCCGAGGCGTACTTTCTTGCTCATGAAATTAATCTCCGTCCGTTGAAGAATCTAGAAAAGGTCGCTGTGGCCCATGGCCACCAGGTTGTCGTGGGAGGTCTGGAGGGCGTCCCACACCGTGCGCCCGTAGAGTTCGTCCTGCTCCACCAGGAGGTACTGCGCCCCGGCCTCAATGGCGGCGGGCACAATGGACGGGAAGTCGAGATTGCCTTCGCCTACTTCCGCGAACTGGACGACGTTCTTGAACTCGGCCATGAACCCGGCAAAATCGCCCTGTTCCAGGAGCCCGAAAGACGACTCGGGCATCTGCCCGATCCGGTAGTCCTTCAAGTGCACCATGGCAGTCTTTCCCGCGTACTTTTGCAGCGTCCGGACCGGGTCCAGACCCCCGCGCTGGACCCAGTGCACGTCGATTTCCATGCCCATGGCCGGCGAATTGTCGGCGATGATGTCCAGCATGTATTTGCCGTCGAACTTCGCGAACTCCACGTGGTGGTTGTGGTAGTACAGGCTGATGCCGTGCTCCTGCAGCCGCTCGGCGTAGCCGTTGGCTGTCTTGGCGAAGTCCACCACGGCGTCCAGGGACTTCATGGCGGGGAAGGGCAGCATGCCGATGCGCAGCAGCTTGGAGTCCAGGCGCTTGGCGTCGTCCACGATCTTCTCGAAGTCGTCCGCCAGGGACTCAACGGGGAAGCCCTTGCGGCCTTCCACCGCTACCGACAAAGCAGCAATGTCCATGCCCAACTCAGTCCGGGCACGCCCCAGTTCGTCCACGTTCTCCGGGGTCATGGGGATCTGGGAGACCTCCACCGCGTTGTAGCCGATTGCGCTGACCTTGCGCAGGGTCTCGAACGCTCCCACTTCGGCGAAGCTCTCCTTGAGCATCATCGCCTGTACGCCTATCTTGGCCACTGTTTTCCTCCGTGGTTCTCCGGCCCGCTAAGGCCCTGTTGATGTGTTGGCAAGACGCGGCAGTTACGCCGCGGCGCCAGCCTGTTCGGTCTGTTGGCGCTGCTGCTCGAGCAGGCGGTGGCGATCTGCGCGGCGTTGTTCCTGGCGGTCCGGGTCGGGCACCGGCGAAGCCAGCAACAACCGTTGTGTATAGGGATGTTCAGGGTCCCGGGTGACGGTCTCCGCAGGTCCCTGCTCCACGATTTCCCCGCGGTACATGACGGCGACGCGGTGGCTGATGTGCCGCACCACGTCGAGGTCGTGGGAGACGAACAGGTAGGACACCCCGGTGTCCTTCTGGATCTGCAGGAACAGGTCCAGCACGCGGGCCTGCGTGGACAGGTCCAGGGCGCTGACGGGCTCGTCGCAGACGATCAGCTTGGGAGAGAGCGCCAAAGCCCGGGCAATCGCCACACGCTGGCGCTGGCCGCCGCTGAACTCCCGCGGGAGCCGGTGGATCGCGTCTGACGGCAGTCCCACCTGGTCCAGCAGCTCGCGCACGCGCTTCTTCGCTTCTGCCGGGGCCATACCCTGCACGCCGAGCGGCTCGGCCAGGATGTCGCCGATCTCGAGGGCCGGGTTGAGCGAGGTGTACGGGTCCTGGAAGACCACCTGCAGGTCCCGGCTCAGCGTGCGGCGTTCCCTGCGGGAGGCGTTGCTGATGTCGTTTCCCTCGAAAATGACTCTCCCGGCCGTCACTGGAGCCAGGCCAAGCACGGCCCGGCCAAGGGTGGTCTTGCCCGATCCGGACTCCCCCACCAGTCCCAGGGTTTCCCCTTGGCCGATGGTGATGTTGATGTCCGTCAGCGCCCGGAAAGGCTTGGCACGGAACCTCTTGCTGGGGTACTCCACCACCAGGTTTTCCACGGACAGCAGCGGGGCTTCCTGACGCGAAACGGTGCTCATGCCACCGGCTCCTTCTCTGCTACGCGGCCCGTACCGGAATCTGCGTGTGAAACGGGCCCTTCCGGCGGGGAAACAAGCATGGTCATGGGCGTCTTACCTTCAAGCATGGACCCCAGCAGGGTCTGGGTGTACTTCTCTTTCGGGTTCCGGAGGATGTCCCGGACAGTCCCTTCCTCCACGAGCCGGCCGTTCTGCATCACGGCCACGCGGTCGCAGAGGTCGGCGACAACACCGAAGTTGTGTGTCACCAGGATGACGCCGATGTTCAAGCGCTGCTGCAGCTCGCGCAGCAGGTCCAGCACGTCGGCCTGCACGGTAACGTCCAGGGCTGTGGTGGGCTCGTCGGCGATCACCAGGTCCGGCTCGCAGCTGATCGCTCCGGCGATCAGCACCCGCTGGGCCATGCCGCCGGAAACTTCGTGCGGATAGGCGGCGAACGTCCGCTCCGGGTTGACGATCCCGACGTCGGTCAGCAGCTTCAGCGCGCGGGTCCGGGCCTCCGCTTTGGAGATGCCCAGGACGCGGACCATGGGCGTGACCAGCTGGTAACCGATGGTGAACGCCGGGTCCAGGTTGCTCATGGGTTCCTGGGGAATGTAGGAGATCCGCTTGCCGCGCAGCTTGGACAGCCGTTCCTGGCTGACGCGGTCCTCGCCCGGGGCCACGGTGTAGTTGCCGTCGAACTGGATGGAACCGGCCACGATCCGTGCGTTGTCCGGCAGCAGGCCCAGGATGGAGAAGGCGGTCTGGGACTTGCCCGAACCCGACTCCCCCACGATGCCCAGGATTTCGCCGCGGTCCACGTGGAAGGACACGTCGTCCACCACTTTCTTAATGGAACCATCCGCCTGCGGATAGCCGACGCCGAGGTTGGTCACCTTGACCAGGTGGTGTTCGGTTCCAAGCTCGACGGCGGCAACCGACTTACGCGACGGGCGCGCCTTGGCGGGTTCCGCCGTCGTGCTGGCGCCGACTGTGCCCGAAGCAGGGGTGCGCTTCTTGCGGTGCTTGATCTTCTCGCCGTCTTCCAGGGCGTCGCGGATGGCGTTGCCCAGCAGGACGAGGCCGCCGATGGTGAGGGCCATGGCGAGGGCCGGCCACAGGAGGAGCGTGGGCGTCAGGTAGACGTTCTTGAAGCCCTCGGAGAGCATGACGCCCCACGTTGCCTTGGTGGGATCGCCGAGGCCCAGGAATTCCAGGCCGGATTGGATGGCGATGGCAACACCGGCGATTGCGGCTGTCTGGATGATGATGGGCGCGCGCACCACGGAGAAGATGTGGCGGGCAACAATCCGGATGTCGGAGAGGCCGGAAACGCGGGCCGCGTCGACGTACAACTCATTGCGCACCGACTGGACAGCGGCACGGGTGAGCCTGAAGTAGGACGGGCTGATCAGGATGCCGAAAGCGATCATGGAGATCCACACCGACGGGCCGAACGCTGCACGGATGGTGAGCAGGACGATCAGGCCCGGCAGGCTCATGAGGATGCTGACCACCCAGTTGGACACGGCCTCGAACTTGCCGGCGTAGTAGCCGGCGATGAGTCCGGCCGGGAGGCCTATGGCGATGGCCACACCTGCACAGAGCAGCGCCGAAAGCAGGGTCAGTTGGGCGCCGAAGAGCAACCGGCTCCAGGTATCCCGTCCTGCGCTGTCGGTTCCCAGGATGTTGGTGGAGTCCGGGGCCGCGAGGGTCTTGCTGATGTTGGCGAAATTCTCTTCGAACGGAGCCAGCACAGGAGCGAAGATAGCCAGCAACGCGATGGTTGTCAGGATGACGAGGGCCGCGATGCCCAGGGGGTTCTTGATGAGCCGGCGCATCACGGTGGAACGGACCACGGTGCCGCTTTGGCCTGTTGCGGGGTTGGCCGCAAGGTCTGCTGTTGAATTTATGGAATCGCTCATGACACACGCACTTTCGGGTTGAGCCAACCGTTGAGGATGTCCACCAGGAGGTTCACCACGATGACCACCACCACGGTGTACATCACCACTCCCATGACGACGGGAAGGTCAGTCTGGCCGGTCGCTGCCACGGCCAACGGACCCATGCCCGGAAGGGCGAAGATTTGCTCGATGATCACCACGCCGCCCAGCATGCCGATCAACTGCAGGCTCAGGACCGTCAAACCGGCGGGGGCAGCGCTGCGCAGGACGTGCTTGAACAGGATCTCCCGCTCGCCGATGCCACGGCTGCGAAGCGTGCGGACGTAGTCGCGTTCAAGCTGCTTGATGACGGCACTGCGGATCTGTTGGGCACCGCCGGTCACGCCGTTGATCAGGAGGGCGATGACCGGCAAGGTCATCGAGACGATCCACGCTTCAGGCCCTACCTCGGGCGAGATGGTGCTGGTAGCGGGGAACATGCCCAGCTGGATGGCCAGGATGGTAACCAGGAACACGCCGATCACATACCCCGGAATGGAGTCACCAATGATCGCGCCAATCTGGACCACCCTGTCCACCCAGCCGCGCTTGACGGCTGCGGCAACACCAATCAGTGCTGCGCAGAGGGCGATCAGGATCATTGCTGCGAAAACCATGGTCATGGTTACGGGAATCCGGGTGGCCAGGGAGTTGGCTACCGGCTCCGAGGTGAACCACGAGGCGCCGAGGTTTCCGTTCAAGGCATCGCCCAACCAGGCGAAGTAGCGGGTGAAGAGGGGCTGGTCCAGACCCAGTTCGTGTTCCTTCGCGGCGACTTGTTCAGGGGTTGCCTGGTCGCCCAGGATGTTTTGCGCAATGCTTCCGCTGGCGGTGTACAGGAGGGTGAAGGTGAGCAGTGAAACCACCAGCAGCACCACCACCCCGCTGCCCAGCCTCTTCGCAATGAACTTGATCATGGGTTCCTACTTGGCAGGCGAGTAGTTGTAGATGGAAGGAACGGCCTGCTGGGCCTGCGGAACCACGTTCACCTTGTCGTTGTGGTAATACATCTGGTTCACGCGGAACAGCGGAGCGAACCAGGCCTGCTCAACCACGTACTTGTTGACTTCCTTGGCCGCTTCTCCGGCTTGGTCGCCGGCAGTGCGCACGGCCTGGATCTTGGCATCGAGTTCGGGAGTGGCGGTCTTGAACGGGTTGTACAGGGCCTTGGTGGACACGATCTGGTCGATGGCAACCGTGGGCTCGCCCTGGAACAGGTTGAAGTAGAGGGCGCTGTACTTCTGCGCAGCCACATCGGCGGTGAAGGTGTTGGTGATGGCAGCACCCGGGTTCAGGGTGATACCCACATCGGCGAGCTGCTGCTTGAGGACGGAGATCAGGGTCTCGGCACCGGGAAGGGTGGGTACGTCGATGCTGACCTTGCCTTCGAAGCCGGATTCCTTCAGGAGCTGCTTGGCCTTGGCGGGATCGTAGCTGTAGTAGTTCTCCAGCTCTTCGCTCCAGGCACCGCTGTCCTTGCCGAACGGCTGGGAGGTGGGTGTGCCCTGGCCGAGCATCACTTGGTCCAGGATGGTCTTGCGGTCGAAGGCGTAGTTGATGGCCTGACGGACCTTGACGTTGGCCAGCGCAGGGTTCTTGGTGCCGTCGCGGTCAAGAAGGAGCAATCCGGCCCAGTCCACCTGGTTGGTTTCCAGCTTCATCTTGGCGCCCTCAGCCTGCTTGCCGTTCTTGGGGTCAAGGAGCGTGGCATCGATCTGGCCGGAGACCAGCGCGTTGGTGCGGGCTGTGGGATCAAGCAGGACCTTGAGGGTCAGCTTCTTGTACTTCTGGAGGTCCTTGTTCCAGTAGCCTTCACGGGCGGTGAAGACCGTCTGGGAATCCTTGACGGAAGCTGCCTTGTCCATCACATACGGGCCGGAGCCGACCGGAACGGTCTTGATGGCGTCGGTGCCTAGTGCCTTGGGGCTGCCCATCAGGCCGGCGGCCTGGCTGAGGAAGAACTCGAGGGCCGGTTCGGGAGCGGTGAGGTTGATGTCGATGGTGTCCGCATCCACGACGGCAACGTCAGATACCGAGCTGAGTTGGGCCATCTGGGGACCGTTGGCCTTCTTGAAGTGGTCCAGGTTGGCCTTGGCCGCTTCGGCGTCGAACTTGGCCCCGTCGCTGAACGTGACGTCCGTACGGAGGTCCACGGTGAGCTTGGTGTTGGTGTCGTTGTACTTCCACGCGGTGGCCAGCATGGGGCTCAGCTTGCCGTCCGGTTCGCGAAGGATCAGGGAGTCATACGCTGCCTGGTAAGGCTGCAGCGCGTGGCCCACGTGGGCCTGGGCCGGGTCCCACGAGGTAAGGTCGCGGAGGGTTCCCAACGTGAGTGCCGTGACGGTGGTTCCGCCGGCGTTCGAACCTGCGCCGGCTCCACCGCCGCCACAGGCCGTGAGCGCGAGAGAGGCACTCAGTACAAGGGCAGCTGCTGCCGCCTTGGGACCTAACTTCATTGTCGGCTCCTAAAGAGTCTTGCCTGATGCGAACGGGATCGGATCAGAGCTTAGAAGGTGTGGCCTGGGCCACATATTTCTGGGGTGTGGGATTTACAGTACGGTCTTTGGCCGCTTTTGGCAACCGATTGTCAAAAGTTTCTAAAGTTGTTGCCATGCGTGCTTCCGGAGTCAAAGCGCCAACACCCAAGTAGGTCGCAGTAGTGCGCGTTTTGAGGGGGCGGAGTCATAGGGTCGTTGCAACGCTCTGATTGATGGAGCGTGTTGTGGTCAGGAATTTTTCGTTGGACGCCCGGCGGGAGTTTGTTGATT
>NZ_JBIVXL010000006.1:196611-315141 GCF_044769225.1 Paenarthrobacter sp. NPDC090522 | reverse complement strand
CCCACCACACCGAGGGGGCCCTTGGTGGAATACACATCCACACCCGAGGAGACGTTCTCCGAGTGTTCGCCCTTAATCAGATGCGGGAAACCGGTCGCCAGCTCCACGACCTCCAGCCCGCGGGTGATCTCACCCAGGGCGTCCGAGACGACCTTGCCGTGCTCGGCGGTGATGATCTCGGCCAGTTCGCCCTTGCGCTCGTTCAACAGCTCGCGGAAGCGGAAAATGATCTGCTGGCGCTTGGTGATCGACAGGTCACGCCAGGCCGGGAAAGCCTTCTGCGCCGACGACACAGCAGCCTCGATGTCCGCGCCGTTCGCCAACGCCACCCGCTTGGTCTCGACACCACGGGCCGGATCAAACACCGCAGCAGTACGCTCACCCGCCGACGACGACTCCACGCCCCCGATCCAGTGGGACACCACGGGAAGATCTTCATTAACTGACATGCCAGAACTCACTTTCAAAAATCATCAACGGACAACGCCGGTCGCTCACCACCAACCTAACCACCACACCCACCACCACACCGCCCTACAAATGTCACCACCACCACCAATAAAACGACACATGTCTAAAGCGTCAAACACGGTGATCGGTGCGCGAGACGTTCCGTAGTAGCAAGAAAGCGTCTCCGGCAGGAATTTCATTGCCGGAGACGCTTCAGTGGATGTGCTTAGTTCGCTTCAGCGGACTCGCTGCTTTTCGCTTTCTCCGCCTCCAGCAGTGCGGTCAGTTCTTCGGTTGGCCCGCCGGAGCGCACTGACCAGAAGAAGGACCCCAGTGCGACAACCACCATGATGACGATATCGATCTGGTTACCCAGGAGGGGCGTTTTTAGCGGTCCGAACTGGCCAAAATAGGCCACCGTCAGCGTGACCAGGAAGGTGACGACGATCCAGACACCACCACGGATGTTTCGGCGGCCGACGGCGTTACTGGCAAAGTACAAGGCGACCAGGAAAAGTGCCGTGACGATGGCCATCGCTGACAGGTAGAGTTCCACGGGCCAGCCACCCGGTGCCTGCTGTTGGTTGCGGTTGAACATCCAGCCACCGTTGGCGGCTATGAAGATCCAGGCCAGGGTGAAGCACCCTGAGTACAGCCAGCTCGGCAGTTTCCTGCTCCAGCCGTTTCGGACACTTGCGTAGGCGCCGTAGAGCGGCAGGGCGAGGAAGACGACGGTGAAGAGGTTGATCAGTGGTATCCAGCCTGCGAAGTAGATCAACAAAAGACTGGCGACGTACCCAGCCGCGCTCCACAGAACGGGCCGTTTCAGGCGAAACGGCCGAGGCATGTCAGGTGCGGTGCGGCGTAGGACAACAAGCACTGGACCGCCCATGAGATAGCTCAGCGTCAGGGCAATGGAGACCTGGCTGACGAAGGAGTACCAACTCGGCGAGGGGAAAAAGAAGAAGAAACCCAGCACCGTGCAGGCGCCCAGGGCCACAATCGGAGTGCCGAAGCGGTTGATGCGCTGAAAGGCCTTGGGCAGTTCGCCGTTCACTGACATCGAGTAGGTGGATCGGGCGCCAATGCCCAACCACACCCATCCGGTTGCTGCAGGAGAGATGGCAGCATCGGAGAGCAGCACAATGGCGAACCAAGCAAATCCAGCTGCGGTTATTGCGTTGAGCAAGGGCGCCGAGGACCAGCTGCTGCCCAGGAGAGCGTGCCAGTCCCCGGGTGCTACTTTCGCGGCCTCCCAGTTGACGGCTCCTACGAAGCCAACCTGAAGGAGCAGGTAGATGACCAGGGGAATGAGCAGGCCGCCTACAACTATTGCGATGGGGATATTCCTCTGCGGGTTGACGGCTTCGCCACCAAAGTCGAGGATTTGGCGGAGCCCGGCGTAGGCGAAGACGATTCCGCCGCTGGCGAGTGCTCCGAGCACGGCTCCGCTGCCCATAGGCGCAAACCCTCCGCCGATAGTGAAGTTCGCCGAGGAGAAGGCGGTGAACATCAATCCCGCAGCCACCACTGGAATGACGAGTTTCCAGATGGTCATGTACTTGTTGGACTCACTCAGGACCTTGGCACCCAAGGAATTGAGGATGAAGAAAACCACCAGCAGCGCGAACCCCACAAGGATGCCACGGGGCCACGACAGGATCATGGTGCCTTCGCTTTCGGTCAAAAGACCAAGCTCGGGCCAGTTGCCTCCGATGTACGTCAACACAGCCTGCACTTCAATCACCGGCAAGGACAGCGCAGCGATGAGGTAGCCCCAGCCGTTGAACCAACTGACGAACGCCCCGTGCGTCAAGCGCGGATAGCGCACACCGGCCCCCGAGCGTGGGAGCATGGTGCCGAGCTCCATCCATGAAGCGCCAATCACCCCAAAGAACACTGCGCCGAGCACCCAGGTGAGAACCGAGGCCGGCCCGGCGAGGCTTGCTGCAGCCAGGGTTGCCAGAAGCCATCCGGAGCCGATCTGGACGCTGACAGCCAGTGCTATCAGGCCGAAAAGGCTGATCTGTTTTTTGAGCTGGGCATCACTGGCCTCATATCCGGCCGCTTGCGCTGACCGGGATTTTACGGCGTCCACGGGACTCCTTCGTCTTTTGGTGCATGCAAGCAGTAGATGCGCTTGCCTGATCGACGAGCGACCGACGTCAGGTTTGAGCTTTTCCTTCATACTTTCCTCCGAATGGACCGCGCGGGTAAGACCGCGGAACAGTCCGCACCACCGGAGGAATCTTGCCTGACTGACAGACAATTGTTTGTTTAGGATCGTAGTGGTGTGATCTACGCCATGTCAAAGCGGGCGCTTCGACATGACGAAACGCCCGCCTACCGACAGGAAATGGAGCTGGTTACGAGACTGCCGCTTCTTCGGCGCTGGCAAGCTCCCGGAAATGATGCATCATCCGCTCACCGTCAGGCTCCACCCCGGTGATGAGCCGGAACGCATCGGCCGCCTGGTACACGGCCATCAGGCCGCCTGAGAGGGTTTGGCTTCCAGCCTCGCGGGCCGCTTTGAGCAGCGCCGTCTCGAGCGGACGGTAGACGATATCCGCCACCCATAGATCCTGTCGCAAATAGGCAGTGTCGAAGGGGGTTCCGGGGTGATCATGCATACCCTGAGGGGTGCAATGAACCACACCATCAGCGGTGGCAAGCAATGCCGGCAGTTCTGACATGGGAGCGGGGTGCACCTTGACGCCTCGTCGTTCACGCAGGCTCACGGCCAGGGCAGCGGCGCGATTGTCGTCAATATCCACCAGCGTGAGCTCTTCAACCCCCAGCCGCACGAGGGCGTCTGCCACTGCCGTGCCCCCTCCCCCAGCCCCCAACTGAACCACTCGGCGTACAGGCGCTCCTGACATTCCCACCTTGAAGGCAGCTTCGAAACCTGAGGTGTCAGTGTTGTAGCCGACCCTTCCCTCGGGCGTAAAAAGCACCGTGTTGACAGCACCCAGGTCTGCAGCCACGGGGTCGACGATGTCCAGCAGTCCCACCACCTGCTGCTTGCAAGGGTGGGTGACGGTCACGGCGTCGTAGCCCAGCTTTTCCGCCCAGTCCAGAATCCTGGGAAGCTCTTCCGGATCAAGTTCCAAGGCGGTGAGGTCGATGGGTTTGAAAACCAGGGGGAACCCTTGTGCGGCAGCTTCAGTCATGTGCATTGAGGGTGAGAGCGACTGCCCAACCCCCGTGCCAATGAGGCCCACCAGATATGAATTCTTTTCAGCCATGGAACTTCCTCGTTGAATAGATAGTCGGTGATCAATGTCGGATTGTAAGACATTACGACAGAAGTCTAGGTCCGCTTCACTGGGCCAGTCCATAGCCCGAAGGCCTGTTCTTGCTCGAAAAACTGCGATATCTTACAACCAGACAATCTTACGGAGGAGAATTCGTGGAGGATAGGGAAACTGCCTTCAGCACACAGGCCACCGAGGAGCGGATCACGTTTAGCGGGCTCGTAGCCGCTATCGAGTCAACGCTTCTCGCAGCAGGTGCCGACGCAAAAGCGGCACGGATCATGGCACTGAACCACGCCATGTGTGAGCGCGACGGTGCACTTAGTCATGGAGTCTTCAGGGTCCCGCAGTACGTGGAGACACTGGCTTCGGGCTACCTCGACGGCGATGCGGAGCCGCTGGTTGAGCAGATCACGTCCTCGTATATACGGGTGGATGCTGCCAGCGGATTCGCCCAAGTGGCTCTGGACGTCGTTCGCGAAGACATCCTCAAGTCCGTTGCAGATCAAGGTGTGGCCGTCGTAGCCATCCGGAATTCCATACACCACAGTGCCTTGTGGCCTGATATCGAACCGTTTGCTGAGGCAGGCTACTTCGCTTTCACCACCGTTACCGGAGGAGTGCCCACCGTAGCACCGGCAGGGGTTCGCAAGGCGGTTCTCAGCACCAACCCGTTTGCGTTCGCCAGCCCGGTTCATGGTAGGCGGCCCCTGATCGTCGACTCCGCGACTTCATCCATGTCCTTCGGCGACCTGACACTGGCGGCCAAGGCGGGTCGCGCAGTTGCCCCGGGCACGGGCGTGGACAGCAACGGCAGGGATACCACCGATGCGAAGGCGATCGTCGAGGGGGGTACCTTGCTTCCCTTTGGCGGCCACAAGGGAGCCGCCCTGTCAATCGTGGTTGAGATCCTGGCTTCTGCATTGACCGGCGGAGATTTCTCTGTACAGGCGGTCGTCGGCAAGCCGGAGGGGGCCTATCCTTCGCGCACTGGCCAATTTCTCCTGGTGGCCGACCCTGAACGTGGCGGTAACTCAGAGTTTGGCATCCGGGTGGCAGGGTTTCTCCAGATGCTTCGCGAGGCCGGGATGGACCGGTTGCCTGCCGATCACCGGTATGCGGTCCGAGCCGAGGCTGAGACCCGGGGCATTCCAATCACACAGACGATCCAGCAACTGCTCGCAGGTATGGACCCCAACGACTAGAAGCCTGACGTCCACTGCGGACGTCAGGCTTCGGAAAACTGCAGCAATGACTGTACCCCGGGACGATCGAGTGAAGCTCGCGATCGTCCCGGGGCGCATTCAGGCAGTCCAAGATCGTTGGGCGCCTTGGGCCAGCGCTCTAGGCGCTGGCCCCCCAGATGTCGCCCACCCTGAATCCGGTGGGATAGGGGTCGTCATCTTCGAGTACAAAATCATGAAACGCCGTAATCCACGCTCTGCCGGCGATGGTGGGAAGCACCGCAGGGCGGCCGGCGACTTCCGCGGTCCCCCGTATGTGCCCGCGGAACAAGGAGCCGATCATACTTTCGTGGACGAATTCCTGCCCCACCACCAACTCACCACGGGCAAACTTGGCGGCCATTCGCCCCGAGGTCCCCGTTCCACATGGCGAGCGGTCAAGCGTGCTGGTCCATGTTGCGGGATCGCCTGGATCGACGGGGCCGTTGGGACAGATGACGGCGTTTCGAGCGTCTGCTCCTGGAGTGTCGGTTGAGCCGTGGATCATGGCCAACGAAATGCCAGCGATTTCCGGGTGCTCAGGGTGTACCACCGGGAAAGTGCGGCGGGCTACTTCCCGGAGGAGGCTTCCTGCCCGCAGAATCTCCCTGGTTTGCCCCGGCTCGAGTTTGAGGCCGAAGTCTTCAGCTTTGGCCTGAACATAGAACTGACCACCAAAGACGACGTCGGCCCGAACGGTACCGTATTGCGGCAGCTCAAATTCGTGGTCCAGTTCAACGACGAACGAGGGAACGTTCTCGATGGAGACATCAGTGACGCGGCCATTGTCCACGGTCACCACAACCTCTACTACACCGGCAGCGGTATCGATCCTGAGCCGCGAAGTTGGTTCTTCAACTGCAACGGCGCCAGTTTCTACCATGGCCGTCACGGCGCACATACAGTTACTTCCGGACATGGGGCGGAAACCCCCATGCTCGAAGACAACAATGCCGAAGGCACTGCCAGGGTTGACCGGAGAGGTGACGATGACACCGCACAAACTGGGGTAACCACGTGGTTCCTGCAACAGCAACTGTCGGAATTCATCCAGGTGCTGTTGCGCGTATACGAGGCGCTCACTCATTGTTGCGCCTCGAACGAGCAAATCGCCATTCGGGACCACGCGGCCGGGTTCTCCGGCCGCGTGGACGTCGATGGCGCGAATCACCTTGCGCGGTGCCATCGTGCTCTTTCCTTACTTAGCGGTGACTTCGACCCCGGCCGCCCGCAGAAGGGCTGCCAGTTCGTCACGGTACTCCTGCGCGAGGGGCTGGATGGGACGACGGGTGCTGCCGGCGTCGTTGCCCACCAGCGAAACACCTGCCTTGATGGCAGCCGCGTAGTTGTGTTCTTCGAGGAAGACGCAGATGGGGTTGATCAGCTTCCACAGTTCGCGGCCGCGGGCCAGGTCGAGGTCGACAGCCAGGGCCTGGTAGAGGTCACCAGCCAGCTTCGGCATGAAGCTGGCGCCGCCCCATACTCCGGCCTTGGCGCCAAGGGCGAGCCCCTCGAAGGTCAGGGTATCCCAGCCGTTGAGCGGAGTGATGTCATCCGAGTGCTCAAACAGGACAGTGGCGAGCTTGGTTACGTCTCCGCCGGTGTCCTTGAAGGAGCTGACATTGGTCTCACGACCCAGCTGCGCGAACTGGGCCGGCGAAAGGTCCACACCAGTGACGCTGGGGATGTTGTAGTACATGATCGGCAGGTCGACTGCCTCCGAGATGGCCTTGTAGTGCGCCAGCAGCTCGTCGAAGTTCAGGGAATCGTAGAACGGCGGAACGATCATGACGGCGTCTGCACCGGCTTCGGCGGCTGCTTCCGTGAGTTCGATGGCCTTCTCCGTGGTGACGGCACCGGCACCGGCAATCGCAAAGCCTCGGCCTTGTGCTGCCTTTGCATAGGCAGCGTTAACCGTCTTCTGCTCTTCGAGGGAGAGGGAGTTGAATTCGCCCGTGCTGCCAGTGGACACGACGCCGTGTGCACCGTTGCCGAGGATGTGATCTACCTGGCGTTCGATTCCGCCGATGTCCACATTGCCGTCGCTGTCGAAGGGGGTAACGACTGCGGCAAGAATGCCCTTCAGTTCGAGGTTCGTCATTGGTGATCCTTTCGAGATGTGCGAAACCCTGCCTAGCAGGGCGTATAGTCAGCCAAACTGATTGTCAGACAAGGGCCTTGATATGAGCGTAGTCACTTGTCAGGCAATCCGTCAATGCCAACCTGCAATCACTTTTCATGCGTCTTCAGATGAGCCTTCACAGCTCCAGGGAAGGCGTGATAGCCTGCTTCATATCGTAAGATTGTCTGGCAAAGGAGCGTTAGTGCGCATTCTCATTATTGGCGGATCCGGCACAATAGGTCGGGCCGTCGTCAAGGCATTCCAGGAAATTGGCGATGAGGTGATTTCACTGTCCCGGTCCACCTCACCAGCGGTCGACATTACGGATGCCGCATCCATCCGTACTGCCTTCGAGGAGGTAGGAACCGTGGACGCCATTTTGTCTGTCACCGGGAAAGTCCCCTACGTCCACACCGCCAAAGCGACCCCGGAGGACTTCGCCTCCGGCTTTGCCAACAAACTGGGTGGGCAGATCAACCTGGTCCTGGCGGGTATCCCCCACGTCGCGCAAAGCGGTTCCTTCACCCTGACTACCGGCATCCTTGCACAGCACTCCGTACCGGGCAGCGTCATTGCCGGCACTGTCAACGGAGGTATTGAGGCCTTCATCAAGACCGCTGCTTTGGACCTCCCCGCGGGTATACGCATTAATGCAGTCAGCCCCACGATCATCAATCAACCTAACGGGCACAGCTCGATCTTCCCGGGGTTCCCGGGGGTCTCGCCGGAGGACGTAGCCCAGGCCTACGTCCGGTCGGCGCACGGCATTGAAACGGGTCAGGTCTTCCGCGTCTGGTAAGTCGGCGGCTTTTGCCGGCCATACATAAACCATGTATTTATCCCTGTTCGCCCGCAGCAAGCAGCGAACCACGCACAGCACCATATGTAAGGAGCAATATGTCACGGTACCGGGTTGAAAACCCTGCCACAGGTGAAATCCTCGAAACCTTCGAAGCCGCAGGAGACGAGCAGATTGAACAGGCATTGAAGAATGCCGACGCAACCTACCACGAATGGAAGAACCGAAACATCCAGGATCGCGCCGCCATTGTGCGACGCGTCGCAGAACTGTTCGAAGAACGCAAGGACGAACTCGCCAGGCTCATCGCCCAGGAGATGGGAAAACCCCTTTCCGAAGGTATTGAAGAAGTTGAGTTTGCGGCCTCGATCATCGACTACTACGGCGTTCACGGCCCGAGCCTGGTGGTAGACCACGAGATTCCCAGCACCATCAAGGGCAAGGCAATCATCGAGAACCGACCGGTCGGTGTGTTGTTGGGCGTCATGCCGTGGAACTTCCCCTACTACCAGGTAGCCAGGTTTGCCGCGCCGAACCTTGTCCTCGGCAACACGATCCTGCTGAAGCACGCGGACATTTGCCCCAAGTCCGCTCTCGCCATTCAACAGATCATGGAAGATGCAGGAGTTCCTGTTGGCGGGTACACCAACGTGTTCGCATCTCATGACCAGATCTCGTCGATCATCGCGGACCCTCGTGTTCAAGGAGTGTCCCTGACCGGTTCGGAAAAGGCCGGTTCGATCATTGGCGAGCAGGCGGGCCGCCACCTCAAGAAGGCAGTGCTGGAACTTGGCGGCAATGATCCGATGATCGTCCTGGACTCGGATGATCTTGCATCAGTAGCCGCTGACGCCTGGGAATTCCGGGTCTACAACGGTGGCCAGGTTTGTAACGGCAACAAGCGCATCATTGTCATGGACGACATCTACGATGAGTTCGTGTCCGAGCTGAAGAAGCTTGCTGACGGTCTCGAACCCGGCGACCCGCTGAACATGCACGATCGCTCGTTCGGGCCCCTGTCGAGCAGGGCGGCCGCAGAAGGCGTGAACGACCAGGTCAGGAGGGCTGTTGCGGACGGTGCCACGCTCGAAGTCGGCGGCGTGCTGACCGAGCGGAAGAGCGCCTACTTCTCCCCTGCCGTCCTGACCGGCGTCCGTCGCGACTCAGCGTCCTTCCGGGAAGAGATCTTTGGCCCTGTAGCTACTGTGTTCAAGGTTTCCAGTGATGAAGAAGCACTGGAGCTGGCCAACGATTCGGAATTTGGCCTAGGTGGATCGGTCTTTTCCGCGGACCCTGCACGCGCAGCAAAGATCGCCTCACGTCTTGAGACAGGCATGACCCACGTCAACATCATTGCCGCAGAATCCGCTGAGCTTCCCTTCGGCGGAGTCAAGCGTTCGGGCTTCGGCAGGGAGATGGGCCCCCTGGGCATTGGCGAGTTCGTCAACAAGCGCTTCTACTTTGTAGCGGAGTAACGTACCCGGCCTAACAGCGAGCTCAAAGCGGTCGTCGTAACACCAAGCAGTTTGGGGTTGCGGCGGCCGCTTTCCCGTAAGTCGCTCCCTCGTCTTCGCCTCAGCCAAAAGGACAATCCCATGGTCGAGTACTTTCCCATTGAATCGATGGTCACCAATCTGCGTGTCATTCACCCCGGGGAGATGATCGAGGCCCGGCAGGGCGAGTTGGTCTATTGCCGGGAACGGATAGACCTCATAGACATGGAGCGCGGCATAGTTTGGGTAAGAGGCCGTTCCGGCCACCTGGAGCCCCTGAGCACCCAGCACTTCACCTTCTGGCGCTATGTTCTCTAAGCGAAACTTCTTGAAAGTCGTTTTCGGGGCAGGCCGCCCATCCCCCGCGGTGAGCCGGACATGCGACGACTGCCTCCACGAGGCGCGGCCTCTCGAAGAGTGGGTTTGGCTGGCAACAATGGTTGGCGCAAGCCCGGGCATGTGGACCTGCGGCGACCCGGGCGCATCGGCCAACCCGTGCAATTGCACGCACATCTTCCATTTCAAAGGGGCTTAGGCCGAGCCCCCGCAGGCTCGGAAATTAAGCGAAAAGGGCCGGGTCACGGAATCTTCCGTGACCCGACCCTTTTAAGCGTGGTTACCGGACATAATCCGCGCCCGTGATATCCAATGTCGCACCCGTCATGTGACGGGCCTTTCCGGAAGCCAGAAAGGCAACCGTCTCCGCAACGTCCTCGGGTGGGACGACGTCTCGCATCGGCAGGGACGCAAGCTTCTCAGGGCTGATGTGGCCCGCGATCATCTGCGTCCCCACCATGGCCGGCGCGATGGAGTACGCCAAGACACCCTGGTGGGCATATGCCCGCGCTACGCCCTTCATGAGATTTTGGAGCCCGGCCTTCGCTACACCGTAGGCAAGGTGGTCTGCATCGTCGCCGCGAAGCGCTGAACGGCTGGAAATCGAAATGATGGCGCCGCCACCCTTGTTCTTGAAATCAAGGACAGCCCTTCGCGTTAACCAAGCTGCCGAGCGGAGGTTGAGGTCCAGGTTGGCATCCCAGCCCGCGATCCATTCGTCCTCTGTTTCCAGAGGGGAAGGAATCCAGAGTCCGGCATTGTTGACCAGTACGTCGATTCCACCCAATGCTTCGACTGCTGCATCCCAGAGTCCATCCGGACCGCTGTCTGACGTGAGGTCCGCCTGAAGAGCCACAGACCCGTTGGGGCCTTCTTTGGCAAGAGTTTCCGCTTGCTCCCGACTACCACCGTAATGAATGGCAAGTTGGGCTCCGTCACGGTGCAATGCGCGGCAGATTGCTGTTCCGATACCGCCCGATGCGCCTGTGACCAACACCCTTCGCCCACTGAGTGGCCACTCATCGCGGCCGGAAACAAATGCGCTCTCAACTGATGTCATGACCAGAGCCCACCAGTGATCTCCACGGCTCCGCCCGTCATGTAGCTCGATTCGGGCCCGACCAGATAAGACATCAATCCCGCAACATCGACGGGCCGACCAACGCGGCCAATAGGAATGGGAGCTGCGAGATCCTCCTCAGTCATTCCATTGTCACGGAGTTTTTGCTCAACCATCGGTGTAAGGATCTCCCCTGGGCATACGGCATTGACCCGAATGCCAAGTCGTCCGTAGTCCAAGGCAAGGCTCTTGCTCAAAGAAACGACTGCGGCCTTCGAAGCACTGTAGGCAATGTGGCCCGGAGAGGGCGTGAGGCCCCAGTTCGAGGCAATGTTGGCGATTGCGCTCGATCCCGCCTTTTCAAGCAGTGGGAGGGCTTCGCGGCAGGTAAAGAACACTCCGTCGACGTTGACACGGAATGTATCGAACCAATCCTGTTCAGTAAGGGTGAGCGCGTCGCCGCGGCGCATAATCCCAACGCAGTTCACGAGGGCTTCAAGGCTCGTCAGTTTCCCGCGCAGCTCGTCAAATGCTGCCTTGATAGCGGCAGGGTCCCCCAGGTCGACGGGAACGGACTCAATCCGGTCCTTGTTTGGATCATCCTTCCAAGCATCGTCGGCGAAACGCAGGTCAAGGGCATAGACGTGAAAACCGTCCGCGGCGAGCCGCGATGCAACAGCGCTGCCGATTCCTCCGCCTGCTCCGGTGACTACTGCAGTCTTGGCTTCTTCCATATCATCTTCCCTTCGAGTTGGTTTAGTTCAGGTGGACGTTGCCGATGACCTTTTCATAGGCCGCAACAGTAAGTTTGAGGATCTCGTCCAGGGGCAATTTCCAGATGTCATCATTGAAAACTTCCACTTCGACCGTTCCGGAATAGCCGGTGTCAGCCACCCATTGAGTCATGGAGGTCAGATCGATGATGCCGTCGCCCGGCATGAGTCGGCCGTTCATATTGTTCGGGACCGGCAGCGGCAGGGTGAAGTCGTTGATCTGGTATCCGGTAAGGCGATCCAGGATCGCTGCTCGGTTAAGGGAGTCTTTGAGGTCCGGATCCCAGAACGTAGCCCAAGAGTCCACCAAAACACCGAAGTTCTCGGACGGAAGTCCGTCCAGTACCCGCAGGGCCTGGCCGACGCTCGTGACGATCGAGCGATCGTTGACGAACAGCGGATGAATGGGCTCAAGCATGACCTTTACCCCGCTCTGGGCGATCTCGGGCAACAGTGTTTCGAGTGCGTCCCGGACGCGTCCCTCGGCGTTGCGGATGGAGCGGTCTTCCTCAAGGAGCCCCCCTGCAACGAACGCCAAGGTCGGAATGTCGAGTTCTGCGCACGTGTCCAGGGCCCGACGCACGGAGTCGTAGGCTCCCTCTAGTTCATTTCCGCGCTTGTTGGCCAGAAAACCCACCCGGCTCATCGACGTGGCGGCCAGCCCTGAATCGTTCAACCAACGCTTGGTCGCCGTCACGCCGGCTTCCTCGACCGGTTCAACCCAAAGGCCGATGTTTTCGATTCCCGCGGCCGCGGTTGCCCTGATGGTCTCTTCCAGACCATAAGGCATCGTTGTGGCCTGGTTAAGGCAAAGCTTCATGTCTCCTCTTCCCTCTGCAATATAGGTCTTTTGCGCTGCGCTGCCCCAGCCGGCTCGGGGGCCAGGCTGGGGCAGCGGACACTAGAATCGAACTGCGTCCACGAACTTCTTGAGGTCGGGGTTATCGCATCGGTTGAAGGCCTCATCCGGAGTAGCGTTGACGGCAATTTCGCCCTCGTGGAAGAACACCACGCGGTCGGCCGCCTTTGAAGCGAATGCCATGTCATGGGTAACCAAGGCAATGGCAATCCCTTCGTCCTGCTTCAAGCGTCGCAGCACTCCAAGGACTTCGGCAGCGACGGGTGGATCAAGGGCCGACGTGATCTCATCGCACAGCAAGAGCTTCGGCTGCATCATGAGCGCTCGAGCAATAGCGGCACGCTGGCGTTCACCACCGGAGAGTTGGCTCGGTTTGCTGTGCAGGTGGTGGGACATGCCTACTTCTGCAAGGGAGCGCTTGGCCCGCTCGATTGCTTCAGCTTCGCTGAGGCCCAGCTTCTTCCGCGGAGCCAGGGTGAGGTTCTTGGCTACATCCATGTGTGGCCACAGCGTGTAACTCTGGAAGATCATCCCAATGTGGGAATCAACCTCTTCCCACGCCTCTGTTCGTTCCTGGTCCTCGAACACGACCTCGTTGTCGAAGACGATCCGGCCCTCGTCGGGATCGGTCAGTCCGGCCAAGGCGCGGAGGAGTGTACTTTTGCCGGATCCCGATTTGCCGATGATGACCGTGATGTCGCCAGCCAGCATGTCAAAGTCCACATTCTTGAGGATCTGCCGATCGCCGAAGCTTTTCTGCAGGCCGCGGGCCGAGACCAGGACATCGCCGGTGGTTGCCGAGATGGTCCGGACAGCGCCGGTCCTCGGTGCTTGAACGTCACTCATGGTGTGACCTCCACTTTCGGTTTGTTAGCTTCATGTTCACTTCGCCGCCACCACACTGGCTTCCGAGAGCGCCCGCAGCTTTCTCCTGCCTGGAACCTTCTGGCCGGACTGCATTCGCCGTTCCAAGTAGCTGGTGATGAGCGAGACCGGGAAGGCAATGACGAAGTAGATAATCGCTGCTGCGGTGAACACTTCCAGGGCACGGTAGGACTGGGCAGAGATCGTGTTTGTGATGAACATGAGATCCGCGACGGCTATGGTGGAAACCAGCGCAGTGTCCTTGAAGAGGGAAATATTCAGGGACAGGATGACAGGGACCTGCTGTCTCAGCGCCTGCGGCAGGATGATGTAGCGGAGCCGCTGGAAACTGGTGAGCCTGAGCATCTTGCCGGCTTCGATCTGCTCGACCGGGACGGATTGGAAGCCGGAGCGATATGCCTCAGCCATGAACGCCGTCAGATTCAGTGTCAAGGCGATGATTGCGGAAGCGAAACCTGGCAAGGTTACTCCGGTCAGCGCCGGTAGGGCGTAGAAGATCCAGAACAGTTGAACCAGAAGTGGCGTGCAGCGGAAGATTTCGATGTAGATCTGGGCGATCCAGCGGATCACGTCGATCTCCGACATACGTGCAGATGCCACCGGGACCGCCAGGATCATGCTCAGCACAATCGTGATGACCGCAATTTCGAGTGTGGTCCCCAAGCCGGCCAGAAGCCGGTCCAGGTTGGTGGTCACCACCGACCAGTTGAAGTCGTAATTCAGCATGGGATTTACCCTTCAGGCTACTTCTTGAGCAGGCCGGCGCCGGCCAGCTGTGTCTCGTCGAGGTATCCGACCTTGGCGTATTCGGCCTGAAGCACACCTTCGTTGAGGGCACGCTCGATCGCGATGTTGACGGTTTGCAGTGATCGGGAATCTGCGTTCGCGGGGACACCGTAGGCTACGAGGCCACGGTAGATGTCCGGCGTGGGCACAATGATTTTCAGGCTTGAGTCTTCCTGCGCCTGGGACACGGCCGTGGGCAGGTCGGTGAGTGAAGCCACGATGCGATCGGCCTTCAAGGCCTGGACCAGGTTGGTGAACGAGTCCGTCGGGAGAGTGGCCGCAGTCGGGTATTGCCGCACGAACGATGCCTCGTGCGCCGTTCCCTGGGCAGTTCCAATCTGCTTGCCCGACTTGAGCAGGTCATCGGTGGTTACGTACGGTGAGTCCGCCTTCACGACGAACACAGCCGGGTAGTCCCAGACCTTTTCTGTGAACTGGATGGCGGTTGAGCGCTCAAGGGTCCGGTCGAGGTTGGCTGCGAAGTCGTAGCGACCCGCCTGCAAACCAGCGACGATGTTCTTCCACTCGGCCGGAACGGTTTCGAGCCTTACATCAAGCGCCTTTGCAAGGTTCTGGAGCGGGAGGATATTCGGGCCGCCGTACGTGCCGTCGGGCAACTGAACGGTGTGCGGCGGCGACAGGGCAACGCCTACGCGCAACACGCCGCGCTTCTTGATGTCTTCAAGGAAGCTACCCTGCGATGCAGCTGAAGCAGCCTCGGCACCATTGCCGCCACCGCCACGAAGGGCCGAGAACAAGGCACCTCCGCCGACTGCTAGAAGAATCACCACGATGACCGCCAGAACGGTGCGGTTCACCTTTTGGTTGGTTGTTTTCCGGGTCACAATCTTTCTCCTCTGAGTGTTTGATTGTAAGACATACTGTCTATCCGAAAGCATAGAAGGTAATCCGCATCACGTCTATAGCTGGTTTCAAACGCGCTGAATAATGTCCTGAGGCACGCCATCCTGGGAGCATGAAGTTAAAGAAAAACTGCCCTCGGAGGTTGTGGACTGGAATCAACAGTCCAAACTTCCAAGGGCAGTTAAATGCCGGGAGAGGGCCAGTGGCCGGCCGCTACAGGCCGCCGACCCCCATCAACGCGCGCATCAAACGGCGATTACTGATCGGTCTTGACGATGTACACATCGCAGGGGGCGCTGTGTGCCACAGTGTTCGCAATGCTGCCCAGCACCCGCCCGATGCCGCGCATCCGCTTGTTGCCTACCACGATCATCGACGCGTCGTGCGTCTCCGCCTGTTTGATCAGGGCTTGCGCGGGACTGCCGTGAATAGCGAAGTAGTCAGCTTCCAAGGTGTCAGAACGCAGCTCTACGGCCACGTCCCTGGCAACCTTTTCAGCCCTTCGGGCGTCCGAGACGATGAGTTGGTCGCTACCACTTCCTACGACTTCCACACGCTCATCACTGAAGGCTGTGACTACGTGGAGCTTCGCGCCCAAAGCTGAGGCCAAGCCGGCCGCCGCGTCGGCCGCTCGGCGCGCCGTTTCACTTCCGTCAACGCCGACAACAACAATGCCACCCATTCTTTGTCCTCCCTGGACGTCATGCCTTATCCGCACTACGTGACGGATTCTCTGTGTTTCTTGCACTCCACGTCGACGTGGAGCAAGGGAACTGATTGGGCCGTCCCCTGTTACCGTTCCTGACTGCGGGCTTCGATGATGGCGACGATGTCCTCCGCACTGCCCACCGTGTGCTCCCAAAATGCCTTTTGGATGACAGCGCGGTCGCGGCTATGCATGGCCTCGATAAGGGCATGGTGCTGCTGAATAGCCCTGCCTGGGTCCGAGCGCAGGGCATTATCCTGGGCAAGTGCCACCGTGATGTGCGCTTCGATGACCGGCCATACCCTCAGCAGCACCTGGTTCTCTGAGGCTTCCCAGATTCCTCGATGGAAGGCTACGTGGGCCTCGTGCCTGATCAGGGGATCCGGGTCCCTCTCAACTGCCTCAAAGGTCTCCCAGTGCGCGTCCAAGCGGGCCATGCGCGTTCCATCGGTCGATTCAAGAATGGAGTCTATGGCAAGCAAATCCAGCGAGTGTCTGATATGCGCGATGTCCAGGAGTTCAGCTGGACCGAGCTCCGCCACATGCATGCCCCGGAACGGCTCCTGAACAAGTAATCCTTCGCGCGAAAGCTGATTTAGCGCCTCCCTGAGGGTCGGACGGCTGACTCCAAGCTGCGCCGACAGACTGACCTCCGTGATCTTCTCGCCCGGAAGCAATCCACCGCGAACGATTGCCCGCCGGATCTCCTGGATGGCGCCGTCGCGGCGCGTCAGGCCGGCAACCAGCCCCACACTGTCTGATCTTGGGATTGTCATCTGCCACCTTCTACGCCGGTTTGGGCTGCCTGTTATATTGTCTGGCTTTCAGGAAGTCCGATTGATTGTATAGTAACGGACCGCCCGGAGCGAGACACCACAGGTCCGCGCGTCGGAAGATGAATCACCAGTCGCCAGGGTCCGTGACCATCCAACTCCACTCGGCCCATATACCCTGATGCATCGGCATCAGGTTTCCCTGGTAAGCGAAAATCGTTGAGTCCTTGTTTCCTGGTAACCACCAGAGCCCGGTTTTAGGGCAGTGACTCCCCGTCGTCGCCCGGAGTCGGGTTGATGTGGCATGGCCAGGATAGGCGTGGCGTTTCACGGATCTGCTCCTTTACTGAGGGACGGTGGGGCTGCTAAAACCGGACGATTGAAGGCACATCCGCCAGGCGGCTGCCCGGCAGGCTGTCTGAGGCGCGCATCAGGAAATTCAGCTTTTCGATGCGCTCCCCGGAGCGGGGCGCCCCGTTCTTTTGGAACGGAACCTGCAGACCCACCGATAGATCCATGACCACATCATCAATGACACCGCCGGATCGACCGGAAGGTACCGCCAGGAGTCCGTTTTCGACGGCGGTGTCGAAGGTTTGCAGGGCCTCTGTAATGGTGCCGACTTGATTCGGTTTCAAAATGAAGCCGTCCACCGCCTTCTGTGCAATGGCGCGCTCGAGGAATGCCGGATTGGTGACAATCAGGTCGTCGCCGAGGATGATGGTGCGCCGCAGTTCGCGAACTGCCTCGCTGAAGCCATTCCAGTCGTTCTCGTCGAGCAGGTCTTCGATGAAGACAAAGTCAAACTGTTCGGTGAGTTTTCGGGTGTAGGCAATGAGTTCAGATGAAGTGACCCTTGAGTTGTTCAGTTCGTAGGTCTTCGTGGCGGCGTCGTAGGTCTCGCTCGATGCGCAGTCCAAGGCAAAGGCGACCTCGTTGGTGTAACCGGAGCCGTCGATGGCTTGCTGTATGAGCTCCAGGACAACTTGTGGGTCGGATGAGGGCGCTGCATAACCGTAGGACTTTGCGATCGCCGGTGCGTGGCCCGAGTACTTCTCGAGTACTTTGCCCAGGCGATCAAAGACCTCGACGCCGATTTCGACAGCTTGGTCTATGTTCTCTGCTTTGTAGGGCATGATGAGGAATTCGTTGAAGGCCTGGAAGATTTCTCCATGGCGCCCTCCATTGACCACGTTGAAGCTTGGCACCGGAACGGTGGCCAAAGGGCCACGGGCTATGTGCTCGTAGACAGGTACGCCCGCGGTGGCGGCACCTGCTCGAAGGGCGGCGATGGACGTCGAGTAGATGGCATTGCCACCGAGGAATGACTTCTGGTCGGTTCCGTCCAGTGCGAGCATCGCCTTGTCGATGGCTGCTTGGTCCTCAATGTCCATCCCGATCAGGGCGGGTGCTATGACCGTGTTGACATTGTCGGCCGCCTTCCTGACGCCCTGGCCGTGGTACTCGCGCGGGTTGCCGTCCCGCAGGACAAACGACTCGTGCATTCCAACGGACTGCCCTGTGGGAGCTGCTCCCCTGGTGATGATCCCGTCGGACGTCTTGACAGTCACCTCCACCATGGGGCGCGCTTTGCAGTCAAGGATCTGGCGTGCGTGGACGGCTTCGATGGTCGCCATTTTCTCTCCAAAGGTCTCTGGTTCTACGGGTGGATGCTTGCGGGGGGTGCCTAAAGGGCGGGGACGTACAGGATGTTGAAATCGCAGAGGTTCGTTCCGGTATTTCCTGTCAGAACGGCATCGCCGACGGCGGTTAAGGCTTCGAAAGCTGCGTGGCCCCGCAACGCTGCGTGGAGGTTCAGGCCACTGGCCGCGGCGCGTTCCGCCGTCGTCGAATCCGTGAGGCCGCCGGCCGCTGGCGAGGTACCGTCAGTTCCCTCCGAATCAATGGAAAACATGCACGCGCCGGGTACGGAACCAGCGGACAAGGCGAAGCCCGTCACCAGTTCCTGGCCCGGTCCTCCATGGCCGGTTATGGTCGCAACGGCCGGAATGAAAGTCGTGGTTTCGCCGGAGGTGAATACGACGCAGGGGGCGCGGAACGGATTACCGGTAGCTTGGATTTCCCGTGCCAGCGAAGCCATGAAAGTCCCGGCGTCCTTGCTTTCGCCTTCGAGGTAGGAGGTGAGGATGTACGCCGGGATATCCCTCTTTTCTGCTTCCTCCTTCGCGATGAGGCACAGATCCGGAACGGTATTCAGGACAAAGTAGGTGTTTTCAGGGAAGGCCTTGGGCGTCTCCTGGTCCGGGCCAGCGGCGTTCAGGTAGTTAGTGATGGACGGTGGAAGGACGTCCTGCAGGTTGTAGTCGACGATGACTTTGCGGGCGTCGGACAGCGTAGTGCGGTCGGGACCGATAGGTGTGCTGGCATAACGCTCATACGGGATGCCGATATCAGACGTTGGAGCATTGCCCACTGCGTCGGAGATGCCAATGCCGATAAGCTCGGCGCCCCGCGACCGGATGCGCTCTGCGAGCCGGCCGCCGTTGGTCTGGGAGATGTGCCGCCGGACAGCATTCACCTCGTAGATACCGGCTCCGGACTTGAGCAAGAGATCGGTTGCGACGGCCTCGTCCTCCACCGAGATGCCGTCTACCGGGTAGTTCATCAGCGCCGAGCTTCCTCCGCTGATGACCGCGATGAAGAGATCATCCGGTCCCGCCGAGTCGACGAGGTCCAGTATTTCCCGGCTCGCGTCAAAGCCGGCTTGGTTGGGCAGAGGATGTCCCCCCACGAATACCTTGGTTCGGTTGAACGTATCGGTTTCCTCGGCCAGTTTGACGATGGCAATGCCATGCGTCAGCTTCTCCCCCAGCACGTGATCGACAGCCATTGCCATGTGATTGCAGGCTTTACCTGCACCGATCAGATAGATGTTGAGTTTGAGGGTCAAATCCCAGCTTCGCGTTCCGATGGTGAGCGTGTCGCCGTCGAGCGACATGATCGAGCGGATCCGGTTGTAGGCGTCGAGCCTGGTGAGCGTGGCTTCTGCGATGTCGAGGACCAGTTCGCGGGATACAACATCGCCTTGGGCGAGCAGGGACTTACGGTTTTTGATCTTGGGCATGGATCTTCAGCTTCCTGAGTGGATGGTCTGGTGGTTCAGTCAGCTGGAATGGGGCTGGTCCCAGAGGGTGAGACGCTGTCCAATTCCAGCTTCCAGCGCTTGCCGGTACAGCTCGTACCCCCACGCGACGTCGAAGACTGCCATGCCGCAGGCGACGAAAATGGTCCTGCCGGCAGCAACGTGCCCGGATTCGGAAGCCAGGACTTGGCCCAGATCCAAGGAATCCTTAAGGGCCGGCAGACGGCCCTCATCGATCAATCGGTAGATTGGACCACCAATGACGCCGCGGTAGTAGGCATCCTTGTCGCCGGAGAAGATTGCCTCCTCGACATATGACCCATGCAGTCCTATGTGGTCATAGACAACAGCACTTTCGGTCCAGAACGCCTCGTTGGCCGTGACCGGCCCGCTCAGGAGGATGGTCGCCGTCGGTTTGAACCAATCGTCCTGGACGATCAGCGGGCTGGTTCGGCTTGCAGCGATAGTGATGAGGTCCGCTTCGCGAACACACGTTTCAGGTGTGGGAGCTGCGGAAGTCTCGACGCCGTAGGCTTGCGCAGCGTCGTCGGCGGCACGCTGCGCCTTGGCCAGCGTCCGGTCATGGAAAACGATCTTCCCAATCTGGGGGTGCTGGCTCATGATCGCCTTGACGACGGCCGCATTGATGACGCCACAACCGATGACGGCCAGGACTCCGGGCTTCCCGGAGGTCAGGTAACGGCTTGCGACCGCGGGCACGGCTGCTGTCCGGGCAGCACTGAGCAGGTTGGCGGACATCAGGCAGAGCGGCTCACCCGTCTCCTTGTCGTTCAGCATCAACGTGAGCACTGAACGGGGCAGGCCGCGCTCAGGATTCGCAGCGTTTGAGCCATACCACTTGTTGCCGCAGACGTTGAAGCGCCCACCCAGGTATGCGGGCATGGCGACAAATCTGCGATCCGGGCCTGCGACCGGCATGTTCGGAAAGGGCGACGACGCCGGGAACACCAAACCCAGCCCATGTGAGTTATGGCCGTGGCCGCCCATGAGGTAATCACCGTCGGCCAGCAGGCGGAAGACCTCTTCGCTGACGTCGACGCATCTGCCCGCGTCAAGGACACCAGCCTCAATGGTGTCCTGCTCAGAGAGGTAAATGAAGTCTGTACGTGGCCCCATGGCGCACTCCTGTCGGATATCTCCATGCCCGGTCGCCCTGTCAGGTCGCGATGCCGGGCTGCTTTCCAGCGGCTCGTGGCCCTGCGGATCTTCCAAATGGATGACGCTGGCCTGCCCTATGAGTGCCACGGTAAAACGCATCTGGTCGGATTGTCAAACATTCCGACTCTCGGCTTCTCGGAATGTCTCACAAAAGTGTTAAGCTGCTTGAAGGGCCGGCATGCATCGTCCGGACGTCAAAGGAGGCAGCATGAGCGCAGAAGCGCTGTCAGTAATGGGGCGGGTAACAACCCGCTCGCGAGTGGATCTTGTCGCGGATGAGTTGCGCAATGCGATAGCAGCCGGATCCTTCATTGAGGGCCAGCGCTTGAGCGAAATCGATCTCGCGGCCAGGCTCGGCGTCAGCCGGGGCAGTGTTCGCGAGGCGATGCAGCGCCTGGTCCAGGAGGGCCTGATCGTCGTACTGCCCAATAAGGGCATGTTCGTCCTGGAGATTGAACCCGAAGATATTGCAGACATCTATGACGCGCGGCGGGCCGTTGAGAGTGCTGCGGCACTCGGCCTGATCGGGTCAAGCCATGACGAGGTACTTGAAGCTTTAGAGCAGGAATGCAGGCTGATGTCCGAAGCAGTCGCTGCCGACGACCACACGAACCTGACGGCAGCCGACCAGCGCTTTCATGAAATCCTGGTTGGCAGCCTCCGAAACAGCCGGCTTCAAAAGGCCGCGCAGACCTTCATGGTGGAAACACGGCTTTGCTTGGCGCGCCTGGAGGGCAAGTACTCCGCTCCCCAGGAGGCCGTGGACGAGCACCTCGAGATCCTCCGCGCCATTGAAAGCGCCAGCGCAGAGGCCGTTCTCAAGGCAGTCAACGTCCATATGGACAATGCCATTGATCTCCTGTCCGGAAGTTCGGCGAGCAAATCTGCCATGCGGGCCTAAAGCCTGGGCGTCACACCACCGTCCTGCAGAATGCGGTCTTGCCTAGCCGGGTCAACAGCCCTATTGTGTGATTGTAAGACATTGGGATGTTCCAAATCCCTCCATTTTCTTGAAAGGACCGCTGATGCACACTGTGGTGATTGGAGGCGGCGTCATTGGCTTGACCACGGCGTACCACCTCGCTCGTGAGGGAACAACAGTGACCCTCATCGACGCCAGGAACACCGGTCTGGGCGCAAGTGACGTCAATGCCGGATGGGTTGTTCCAGGTGACTCCGCGCCGGTGCCCGGACCTGGCGTTGTGTTGTCTGCCCTGAAGTGGATGACCCAGCCTGACAGCCCCCTCTACATCAAGCCGTCGCTGAAGCCGGACTTCATTTCCTTCATGCTTGGCATGTTCCGCGCCTCCAACGCCAAGGCGCAGCGGGCAGGCTTTGAGGCCGATCTGCAGCTCGCGGCGGACACGGTCCAGCTCTTTGACGAATACATCGCAGACGGAATCGACTATGAGCTGCACCATGAAGGCATGTTGATGGCCTTCAAAGACCAGGAGTTGATGGAACATCACCTCGGCTACGTTGACCTCACCAAGCGCTTCGGGCTTGAGCCCCACGTACTCCTCGGCGATGAGGTCCGCGTCCACGAACCCCGCCTGAACGACACCGTCAAGGGCGGCCTGTTCTATCCAAAGGAACTGCACCTTGATCCCGGCGGTTTCACCCGGGCGCTGCACTCAAAGCTTGTTCAACTGGGCGTGGAGATCGTCGAAAACTCGCCTATCGACGGAGTCCAGACCGCCGGCGGGAAGGTCGTCAGTGTCTCCTCGGGAACGCGGACCTTCACAGGAGACAAGTTCCTGCTCGCCGCCGGAGCCTGGACCGGGCCCCTCTCCAAACTCTTCGGCGCCAGCCTCCCGATCCGCCCAGGAAAGGGATACTGCATCGAAGTTGAGCCTTATGGTCTCCGCGGGGCAACCAATTTCTACGACGCGAAGGTGGCCGTAACGCCCTTCAAGGAACGCTTCCGTCTGGCCGGAACCATGGAATTCGGCGGCCTGGATGAAAAGGTCAACCAGGTACGCGTCGACGCCATCCTTCGCGCCCCCGGGCAATACCTTCGCGACTGGCAGCCCCCAACCGCAGACCAAATCAAGCCCCGCGCCGGAATGAGGCCCATGTCCCCAGACGGCCTCGCCATCATCGGCCGCTTGCCCCGCCTCAACAACGCATATGTTGCAACGGGCCACGGCATGATGGGTGTCACCCTCGCCCCGGGCACGGCCCGTGTTTTGACCAAGCTCATACGCGAAGACCACCTCAGCCCGGCCTTGTACCCCTTCTCGCCAGGCAGGTTCCGCGGCGGCCGCTAATCGCGAGCACGATCACGGTCAGCCCAAGCTACCGGCTCAACCGATCCGGCCGGTATCTTGGGCTGACTCTGAGCCTGCCAATGAAGTGAGAGCGGTCAAACCCTTTGCGATAACCCCCCATGGATTGCAGTGCAACCTCATGAGGTCAGTACTGATGCCTCTTGGAAAAGACGACGACTAACAGGAGTTCCGCATGGAACATCACGCTCGCGGTCACGTAGACGCAACGCTCAACCCGACACCGCCTCAGCGACACTCAGCGTGGCAAATGTCTACCGCCGAGTGGGCGGGACTCATGCCGTTGGACCGCGTACGAATTCAATTGGAAAGCCGGGCCGTCGAGTTCGGATCCGTTGATCTCATCGCTGATGACGCCTCTATATTCTGGGTCTGGCTGGATAACGGCCACGGACGTGTTGCGGTTCATCAACACGACAACGTCAAGGTATGGCGCGAGGAGCTCAGCCCGGCCGTTGCATAGTATCTGTGGTCTTGGCGACGCCTACGGGACACCCTTCCTCGCTTGCTAAAACGCCCTGGCCAACTCGCAAGACGCGAAATCTGCATCCTCGTTTTTCCAAAGCGGCGGCCAGCGGCTCTTTGGAGCCGCTGGCCGCTTCGTCATGGACGCCGCACCACGGGTCGAACGTGTGCTAGGCGCAGAGCTCCAGGATGGTCTGTGCGAGGACGGTGATTCCCACTGCACAGTCTTCGGGAGTGGAGTATTCGCGCGGATTGTGGCTGATGCCGTCGTATTGTCCACGAATGAAGATCATGGCCGTGGGAGTAATGGCAGCCATTTCCTGCGCGTCGTGGCCCGCACCGGACATCAGCGGCATAGCCTCGTGCCCGAGCCCGCGGGCCACCCCGGCGATGGTGTCCTGGACGACCTCATTGAAAGGAATGGCGTCGGTTTTGGCCATCCGCTTGGTTTCGACGCGGAGGCCGGGCTGCGCAGAGGGCAATTCAGCCAGGAATGCGGCCAGGTCGTGCTCGGCTTGGGCCATGAGGGCGTCGTCGGGGTTGCGGAGGTCCACGGTGATTTCCGCAAGGTCAGGCACGACGCTGGGCAGCCCGGGTGAGGTGCGCACGTGCCCGACGGTGGCGCGAAGTTGCCCGTACTTTCCGGAGTTCACCATGGCGCGGACGTGGACGATGATCTGGGCTGCGGCCAGGCCGGCGTCCAGGCGGAGTTCGGTGGGTGTGGTGCCTGCGTGGGCTGCGCGGCCGTGGAGGGTGACTTTCTGCCAGGAGATGGCCTGCACGCCGGTGACGACGCCGATAGCCAGGCCTTCCTGTTGAAGGACCGGGCCTTGTTCGATGTGGGCCTCCACGTAGGCGTGGGGTGCTTGGAGACGGACGGGGCGTTCACCCTTGAAGCCGATGCGCTCGAGTTCGTCGCCGAACCGGAGGCCTGCTTCGTCCGCCAGGTTGTAGGCGTAGTCGAGGGTGAGTCGACCTGCTGCGACTGCTGAGCCGAGCATATCGGTGCCGAAGCGGACGCCTTCTTCTTCTGTCCAGGCGGTGATGACGATGGGGCGGCGGGTGGTGAGTCCAGCGTCGTTGAGGGAGCGGATGACTTCCAGGGCGCCGAGAACGCCGAGGCAGCCGTCGAAGGCCCCCGCAGTGGCAACAGTGTCGATGTGGGAACCGGCCATGACCGGGGCCGCCTCCGGGTCGGTGCCTTCCCGGCGCCCAAAGATGTTGCCCATCTGGTCAACCGTCACTTCAAGGCCAGCTTCTTCCATCCAGCCGATCACCAGCCGGCGCCCTTCGCCGTCTTCGTCGGTGAGGGACTGGCGGTTGATGCCAACCAGGCCGGTCGCGTCGTCGTCGTAAGCGCCGATTGCGGCCAGATCCATGAGTGACTGCCAGAGCCGTTCGCTGTTGATGGCCAGCGCGGGGATGGTTGCTTCGATACTCATTGATTCTCCTGCTCAGGGAAAGGGGATAAATCAAGGCTACGAGCGAGGCATCGAGTGCGTCGATAAGATGATTCCCAGCAGTATTGATGACTTTCTTGCATGATTTGGAGGGCTACCCAATGTACAGCGTGAAGCGACTACGTTTGCTCCGGGAAGTCAGCCTGCGGGGAACGCTCGCGGCCGCAGCAGAAGCGCTGGACTACAACGCCTCGTCCGTGTCGCACCAGTTGAAGCTCCTGGAGCAGGAAGTCGGTGCTCCGCTGCTGGAGCCGGTGGGCAGGAAAGTGCGGCTCACCAACGAGGCCCGGATCCTCGTCGAGCACGCCGAGGCTATTTTCCGTCATCTTGAGGCGGCAAAGGCGGACATTGCCCTGTCCCGGGAAAGGGTCAGTGGCACCGTTCGGGTGGCGAGTTTCCAGACTGCCGGGCACGCCGTGATTCCGGCGGCCCTCCGGGAACTGCAGCACCAACACCCCGAACTGGATGTCACGGTGTCCCATATCCCGGTGGAAGCTGCCCTTCCCGGCCTTCTGGCCAGGGACTTCGACATTGTTCTTCAGGAGGACTACCCGGGTCACCCCCAGATCACCGTCGACGGCGCTGAAATCACGACGGCGGGACGGGATCCTTTGTGGCTCGTCACAGGAATCTCCTCAAACCAGCAGCATCTGAGTGATCTGTCCGAAGCAGCGTGGGTGCTGGAGCCTGAGGGGACCTTGGCCAGGAGATGGGCGACGGCGGCCTGCCGCCACGAGGGGTTCGAGCCTCGCGTCCGGTTCGAATCCTCCGATGTCATGCTGCACCTTCGACTGGTAGCCGAAGGGCTGGGTGCCGCGTTGGTGCCAGGTTTGGCGCTTGAAGCATCAAACGTGGAGGGCCTGGCCCTCAGTGAACTGCCCGGGCGCCCGGCACGCCGGATCGCTTTGGCCATCCGCAGCGGCAGCGGCCACTCCCCCGCCATCACGGCAGTCCGGCAAGCCATTGCAGGGCAGATAGCAGAAAAGCTCGCCGCCGGTTACCCGGAGGCGAGCTGATTCAGTTCTGAATACTCGACGCTCTGTTCTGGCACTCTTGGCAGCTGCGAGGGCACGGAAGTTGCCCCGCGCCAGGAACCAGCCGACCACCAGCAACGGCATTCGAGCACCGGGAGTCTCGTCGTCGCTTGCCGGGTCAGTTGTTCTTTAGTTGGACGTCCAACAGGCTTCCAGCCTTCTACCCCTCACCCTGTGATGTTCATCGTGCCAGTTACAGCACCGACGAGCCTGATGGCTCTGAAGGTCGGTGACGCCTTGCGCTACCAAGAGGCATCAAAACCGGAACTCCATCTGGCCAGAGGTGTCCACCGAGCGCTGGTTCAGGCAGAGAATCACCGCGCAAGCAGCCAGGTAAGAGCTGTGGAGTCATTGGCATTCGCGGCATGTACTTCTCGAAACAATGGAGGAAGATGCGATCGTTGACCAGACGAGCCGGCCAGCACAACCATTCGTGCCATTCCGGGACGATGGCTGCAACGGAGAGCCATCCTAAAACGCGAAGTAAAGCAGGACGTATTAGTCCATAAACTGCCGCTTTTATTTGAGCTTCGTTCAATGCACGCTGGATACATGCCTTCGACTGACACCGCTTTCTGGTACGCCAACCCCGCCGCCCGCGACTGGCGGACCGCCGCACCATCGTCCGCCCTCGTCTACCACCAAACACTGGAGGGGTACGCTCCGACACCTTTGACCCCACTCCCCCTGCTGGCGGCTGAACTCGGTGTGGCCCAAGTCTTCCTCAAGAACGAATCCGATCGCCTCGGCCTTCCGGCATTCAAGATCCTAGGTGCGTCCTGGGCCGTCTGCCGTGCCGTCTCTGAGCGGTTCGGCTTGGACGTCAGCGGCATCACCGTACCCGAACTGCGAGACTTTCTCACGGGCGACATTCCGGCCGATCAGGTTCCGGTCCTCGTCACGGCCACCGACGGAAACCACGGCCGGGCAGTGTCCCGTATGGCCAAACTCCTGGGCCTCACGGCACGCATCTACATTCCCGGTGGACTGAGCGATGCCGCCATTGACGGAATCAAAAGCGAAGGGGCCCAGCTGGTACCGCTTGACCTGACCTACGACGACGTCGTCGAAGCCGCCGCCGCGTCGACAGCCGACAACCCACGGGACCTCCTGATCCAGGACACGTCCTGGCCCGGCTACGAAGATATCCCCCGCTGGATCGTCGACGGGTACACCACACTCTTTACAGAAATCGACCAACAGCTCGCCGGCCTCGGCTTCGACAGTCCGGACCTCGTAGCCTGCCCTGTCGGTGTCGGTTCACTGGCCCACGCCCTGGTGGACCACTACCGCAGCGACGGCCACCCCCACCCCTCACTCTTGAGCGTGGAACCGGAAACCGCTGCCTGCATCGCGCAGTCCCTGCTCGCAGGCAAACCCGTCACGGTTGATACCAGCTTCCCGTCCATCATGTCCGGCCTGAACTGCGGCACACCGTCCGAGCTCGGCTGGCCCTCCCTGCTTGCCGGCCTGGACGCTGCAGTCAGTGTTACCGAGGACGAATGCCGACAGGCCGTCATCGACCTGACCGTTCTAGGCCAGGACGCCGGCCCCTGCGGGGCTGCCACCCTCGCAGGAGTCCGCACCGCGCTCAAAGGTGAGGACCGCCGTCGTGCCCTCAATATCGGGCCGGAGTCCGTCATCGTCCTCGTCAGCACCGAAGGCCTCGCCGCCAATCCCCTGCGCTAAGGAAGCCACCATGACCACACCATCTGAAGCCACCCTTGCTGCGCAGCTTGTCTCTGATCCGGCTGAACTCCTCAAGGAACTGGTGCGCATCGACTCGGTCAACCCCCGCCTCGTCAAGGGCGCCGCCGGCGAGACCGCAATTGCCGACTACGCCTCGGCCTGGCTTGAACGTCGTGGCTTCGAGGTCACGCGGCTTGAGGCCATCCCGGGCCGGCCATCCATCGTGGGGGTCGCCGCAGGAACCGGCGGCGGCAAAAACCTGATGTTCAACGGCCACCTGGACACCGTCACCCTGGCAGGGTACGACGGCGACCCGCTCGACCCGCGGGTCGAGGACGGCAAAATGTTCGGCCGCGGCACCTTCGACATGAAGGCCGGCATCGCAGCCATCATGGTCGCAGCCGCCACCGCCTCCGCCCAGCCTCACCGCGGAGACATCACCGTCGCACTGGTCGCCGACGAAGAATTCGCCAGCGCCGGAACCGAAGAAGTACTCAGGCACTTCACCGCAGATGCAGCGATCATCTCCGAACCAACCCACGAAGACGTCGTCATCGCCCACCGCGGATTTGCGTGGTTCGACGTCACCATCCACGGCGTCGCAGCCCACGGATCCCGCCCGGACCTGGGCATCGACGGCATCGCCAAAGCAGGCCGGTTCCTCACAGGGCTCGATGAACTCACCCGGAAACTCGCTTCGGGGCTGCAGCACGCCACCCTGAAATCCGGAAACATTCATGCCTCCCTCATCCGTGGTGGCGAGGAAATTTCCAGCTACCCGGCCGAATGCACCATCTCCCTGGAACGGCGCACCATCCCTGGCGAAAACGCCGACACCGTCGAAGCGGAACTGCGAGCCATCCTGGATCCCATCGCTGACACCGACCCGGACTTCCGCTACACCATTACCCGAGGACTGGAACGCCAACCCTTCGAAGTCAACCCCGAGGAAACCATCGTTCAGGCGTTGCTCTCCGCCGCCCGCAACACCACCGGGCAGGAACTGGCCCTGCGTGGCGAACCGTTCTGGACCGACGCAGCACTCATGCTCGAAGCCGGAATCCCCGGGCTGCTCTTCGGAGTCGACGGCGGCGGCGCCCACGCAGCCACCGAATGGATCGAACTCGACTCCCTGCACCGCGTCACCTCCGTGCTGACCCAAACCACCATCGACTACTGCAACTGAAGGAAGCCATGACCCAGACAACCAACGCCCCCGCTCTTCACCCCCAGACCACTGCTCGTCTGCACGAACTTGGCCTCGAACTCCCGGCCCCCTCCAACTCTGTGGCCAGTTACGTGCCCGCGACTCGCGTGGGAGACCTGGTCTACACTTCCGGGCAACTCCCCCACGAGAACGGCGTCCTTGCTTCCACTGGGAAAGTCGGTAGTGATGTCAGCGCCGAAGAAGCCTCAGCATTGGCCGCCACCTGCGTCCTTAACGCCCTGTCCGCTGCCTCGGCCTTGGGCGATCTGGACAAGGCCCGGATCGTTAAAGTCGTCGGCTTCGTTGCCTCCGCCCCGGGGTTCAACGGACAACCCGCCGTCATCAACGGCGCGAGCGACCTGCTGCTGGACATCTTCGGCGACCGAGGCGCCCACGCACGATCCGCCGTCGGGGTGGCAGAACTGCCGCTGAACGCACCAGTGGAAGTGGAACTCATCGTAGAGTTTTTCTAGCCATGGCAACCAAAACCAACCACTAGGAACGCCGCACATGCTGAATGTCGGCAGGCTGAGGGTCTTGCGGGAACTGCACCACCGCAAGACCCTTTCCGCCGTGGCTGAAGCCCTTTCCTGCAGCACCTCGGCCGTGTCCCAACAGGTCCGGCTCTTGGAACAAGAGATCGGCGTTGCGTTGGTGGAACCTGCCGGGCGGCGGCTGCAGCTCACCTCTCAGGGGCTGACTTTGGTTGACTACGCAGAAAAAATCCTGGACATGCTCGAACAGGCAGAGGACGAGATGTCCGCGCCACTGGAACAGATCCGCGGAACTGTGAAGATCGCCGCCTTTCAAACAGCGGCACTCACGTTCCTGCCTCGGGTGATCCGCGAACTGCGCGAGCTGCACCCGGAACTGACCATCGAGTTCCACCAAGGCGAACCGGAAGAAACCCTCCCTGCCCTGCAGTCCGGCGAATACGACCTGGTCATAGCAGAGGCGTATCCGGGGATGCCGGCGCCGTCTATCCCGGGCATCGAGTATGAGACGTTGTTCGAGGATCCGCTCTGGCTCGCGATGGACTCTTCGACTGCTTCCACGATCGAACCGGAACGGGACATCATTGGGCAACTCGCGGAGGCAGGCTGGGCCGTGGAGGCCCAAGACTCTGTTCCACGGACCTGGGTCATCAACCAGTGCCGCAAAGCCGGCTTCGAACCACGCATCATCTGCTCCTCCGAAGACCTGGCTGTCCGGTTTCACTTCGTAGAAACCGGACTTGCGGTCGCGGTCTTGCCAACAATGGCCCTGGAACTCTCCTCTTCGGAGATCCGCAAGTTTCCCACCGCCGAAAGCAATCAAGAACGTAAAGTCGTGGCGATCTTCCATCACGTTCAGCGGGACCGGCCCAATCTCGCGGCAACGATTTCATGCTTGCAACGGGTAGGCGGCGGATCACGATCATCCGACTCTCGATATCTTCTGGACCGCACCCATGGTTGGCGCGCCCAGCCTGACCTGCGCCCACGGTGAAACCTCGACCAACCGCATCTCGGGATGGATGCATGGCACCCCCACTCAAGCAGACGGGCAGTTGAGGCCTCACTAGTCAGCAGATGCGGCCCCGCTACGCGGCGTTGCCTTCGCTCCGACGTCCAAGTCGAAATATCCTGGCAAAGGGGAGCAACTGAAGTCAAAGCGTCCAGCCCCTGGACATTCGGGTTATGTACCTATCGGTAGCCTGTATATAGGCCAAGGTTCAGCCACCTCCAGCGGCTGCGGGAGAAACAAAAAGGTTCATAGGATGGTCGATGACCGTGCAGGAGACCTTGACCGTACTTTTTGATCGGGGCCTGCACGAAGTTGTTCCGTGAAAACAACCATAAGGACACCCGAATCAACGGGAGGAGCACTCCTGGCCATGGGTGATTCCAAAAGGCGAAACCGCGACGTCCACATGTCGCGGGATTGCTTCATCTCGATCCTCCCGCGCGGTGGCTGCGATACTGGCCAACCATCAATGGCCTTCTTGTCGTCGCTAACGGATTACCTACAAGCGGGCCCCCTACAGCAGCGACCTCTCGCTCACTGGAACGACATGGCCGTTCGGGAGCTTAGTGCTCTCATTCCCATTGTTTGGAATTTTCCTGTCCCCGGTACCGCTGTCGCTACGGTGCCGGCTACCAGCGCGGCAGGTCTGTCAGCGCTGGTCGAAACGTGAACCATTTCGCCATGCCGTCACAATAGCTCACTTGCCGACCGTCACCAACAAGGGCCTCACGCGAAGGACTGCGGTGCTATCTTCATCGCCGCGTATAGACCCAGAGGAAGACCTGGCTTGCCTCACCCGCCAAAATTGGCATCGATTTGGTCCCGCGGGGCGGATATTTGTGTTCTTGAAGATTGTGTCCCCACCCAACAGACAGTCGTCCGCTCCAATGAGCTCAGCGCCCTCCCCGGAGCGGGAAGGGCGCTGGACTCGATCAGCTTTATCGAATCAGCTTGAGGGGACTCCCGGGCCGAGAGGTACTCCCAAGGCGTACCAAAGCATGAAGAACCCGACCCAAACTACCCAAATGACGGCCGATATTGGAATCGTATATGAGGCTAGTGTTCCGATGCCGGCATCTTTTCGGTATTGCTGAATAAATCCCAAAGCCATGATGAAGTATGGGCTCATTGGGGTAACACAGTTGGTCACGGAATCAGCAACCCGATAAATTGCCTGAGTCGTCTCTGGATTAATATCCAGCAGCATCAGCATAGGGACGAAAACCGGGGCTGCGAGGGCCCAGAGCCCGGAACCGCTGGTGATGATGAAGTTCATGAAGGTAATGAGTACGGCTATTCCGAGAAGGATCGCCCACCCAGGAGCGTTGATGTGACCCAACCACTCCGCACCTGAGATGGCGAGGACCTCGCCGAGCTTCGTCCACTTGAAATAGGCCAAGAACTGTGAAATGGCGAAAAACAACACCAGAATTGGTGCGAGGGTCTTGGTGCCCTCGATCATTCCAGCGATGACGTCTGACGCCTTGGTGAAGTTTCCGCTTACAAACCCGTAAGTTGCTCCCAAAACCGCAAATAGCAGACCGATAATGAAAGCCATGCCTGAGAAAAGGACAGAATTCACAATGCTTCCGCCTTCCCCGCGCAGCGGGGAATTGACTGGGAGTACAGCCAGTGTGAGCAGAACCGCGCTGGCCAGTCCGACGATACCCGTGATTCGGAGAGCCTTCTTTTCACGCGCCGATGGGACCATCCTCGCTGCGTCCTTGCCGTCGAGGGCGTCGCTGGCAGCGTCTGCCTGAAGCTCTGGGCGCCGGCTGATCAGTGTTTCCACGATGACCGTGATCACCAACGCGATGAGTATCGAGGATCCAAGGCTGAAGAAGTAGTTGGACAACGGCGTTACGACATATGCCGGATCGAGCGTTTGGGCGGCCGCTGTGGTGATTCCGGAGAGCAGAACATCGGTCACGGTTATCACCGGAGAGGCGTCGTACCCCGCGGAGATTGACACGTAGGTGACAACGATCCCGAGAACTGGACTTCTGCCTGCTGCCTTGAAGACAAGTGCACCGATCGGGATAAGAGTCATGTATGCGGCATCGTCTGCGACGTGGCTCACCATGCCCGCCATGGCCACTGCAAAAGTCAGGTATTTACCTGGAACGCGGGCCACGAGGCGATGGAGGAGATTGTCGATAAGCCCAGACCGCTGTGCAATCGCGATGCCCAGAAGAACCACGACGATCGTGGCCATCGGCGGGAACTGAGCGAAGTTACTTACGGCTTTTCCAACGATTATCTCAAGGCCTTCTTTTGACAAAAGGCTGCGCACTTGTACGAGGTCGCCACTCGCGGGGTTGATGGCGCTGATGCCTGCTCCTTGCAGGATCGCGCTGAGGATGATGACTACAAGTGCAAGAATGCAGAAGAGCCAGAAAGGGTTTGGAATCTTATTTCCGACTCGTTCGATGGCATCGAATGCCTTGAGTGCGAATCGCATGGAACGCGATTCGGTCGAAGTGACCTCTGCGGTACTCATTAAGTCCTTCTTAGGGTGTTGATGGGCAGGTAGGTGGAACCATTGCGTGTTGCGTCGGGCACGCTGTTCACCTGCAGAACTCGGCTGTTACCACCGCGAGTGTTCTGGTGACGCGATCCAGGGAAGAGACCTCGATCCACTCGATTGCCGAGTGCGCACCGCCACCGGCCACACCGTAAAGAACTGCCGGAATTCCGGCCTCCTGGAGAAGGGCGCAATCTGTCCATCCCCGTTTTCCATAGACGGTAGGACGACGACCCGTGACGGCTTCGCACGCGGACGAAACCAGGCTGGCTATGGCTGAATCCACCGGGATTTCGAAGGGTGACCGCTCCATCGTGCGGTCGATGCTGAACCGGAAGTCGGGGTCGTTCACGGCAAGGTCGTTGAGGATTTCGCGAAGTTCTTCTTCGGCTTGATCGGCCGTCTCACCTGGAACAGTTCGCCGTTCAAGGGCGATCCGGCATTCGGCAGGGTAGCTTGACAGTTCTTCCCCACCGGTGATGAGTGAGGCGTGAATACTTCCAGGACCTATCAGGTCGTGGGCCTGACCCTCTGAGAGCCTCCGAGCAAGTTGTCCCACAGCAGCCAGAAACGGCCCGGCTTTGACAATCGCATCAATGCCTTTGTCGGGGAGCGAACCGTGAGAGGCGATCCCATGGATGGTTACGTCGAACCAAACGAATCCCCCGTGAGCCACCGCCAGGTCGTCATTCGTTGGCTCGCTGACGATTGCCGCATCGGCGCTAAAATGCTCGAGTACCTCGGCGGTGCCTTTGCTTCCGAATTCTTCGTCAGCAACAAGTGCCAGGATGATATCCCCGGAGTGAGGTTCCTGCGCGGCGGTGGCGGCGGCGATCATTTGGGCGGCAAGACCCGCCTTCATGTCGTAGGTTCCACGCCCATACATGCGCCCTTCCTGAATCCGAGGATCCAGTGGGTCCCCCTCGTAGCCTGCCAGGGTGACGGTGTCGATATGACCGTTGAACATGAGGTTCTGCCCCCCGCCGGTTCCCCGGGCGATGGCAACAATCGAGGGACGCCCGGGCGTTTGTTCAAGCCGTGTCGTTTCGAAGCCGTGTTCCTCGAGCCACGTGCCAATGAAGCCGGCGATTTCGGCTTCCCCGCCGCCACCGGGGACAAGGTCAGGGTTGACCGAGTCAATCCGGACGAGATCGGCCAGCAACTGTGCTGGCTCGGCTACCAGTGAGGCAGGAGAATGAGGAGTGTATTCGTTGAGTTGAGACACGTTGATGTTCCTAAATGGTGTTGTAATTTTGTCCTTGGACCGGCCATCCGACCCGTTGCCACATGATGGCTAATGCAGGGTTGGTAGTGATTGTCGGAACCGTGGACCTGGGCCTGCGGATGCCGTTCGCGCCAAGCAGCCTGACAACGTAAATCTTCGATATGCATCCCGCACCCGGAAGCTGCGCAGGACCGCACCCACGCCGGCGAAAACGACGGCAATGAAGCTCGGGACTGTGCTTACGGAGCGTTCATGGTTGCAACCTTTGACTTGTTGTATGCGAATCCGCAATCCGCGGAGCCTCCTTAGGACGTTGACGGGGCAACTGTGCCGCCCGGGCGATTCGTCAATCGTGACGAATCGTGGTCAGGTCCTAAAGCGCGGATGTGGCTGGCTTCACACCATTCTGCAGAACAAACACGCGAAGTAAAAGCGTTTGTTTACGGATGCTTTAGTCCGCATAACACGGACAGTCTGTATGATGTAGAGATGTCTGACTTTCGGAGACTTCAACTCCTTCTGGAGCTATCGCAACGGGGAACGATCTCTGCGGTTGCTGCGGCGATGAGCTACAGCACGTCCGGGATTTCCCAGCAGCTTGCAACCCTTGAGGCAGAGCTCGGGGCTCGCCTGCTTGAGCCGGACGGGCGCCGCCTCAAACTCACGCCCGCGGGCCGAGCGCTCGTCTCGCGAATTCCACAGATATTGGAGAACTGGGAGTCAGCTCGCGCTGCCACTTTGCGAGGCAGCCAGGAACTGGCCGGCAAGCTGCGGATCGCCGTATTCCAGACCGCTTACCTGTCCTTGGTGCCCGGCTTGGTGCGCGAGCTCTCAGTCAGGCATCCTCGTCTGGAGCTACATACGACACAGGCAGAGGAGGACGTGGCCATACCCGCGGTTCTCTCGCGTGAGCTCGACGCCGCCATCATCGAACAATATCCTGCGTTCCCAGGACCACAGCACCAAGAGCTCCATCGCAGACATATCTCCAACGATCCAATGCTCTTGGCTCCCCCGATGGGAGACACCACCAAGATAGAGAATCTGGCTTCCCTTAGCGAAGCTTCGTGGGTCCTGGAACCTTCAGGCTCTGCCGTGCGCGACTGGGCTGAAGCTTTGTGCCGCCAATCAGGGTTTGAGCCCCGCGTGGTCTTCGAAACATCGGATGTTCTTACGCAAGTAGAGCTCGTCAGAGAAGGTCTTGCTGCCGCTTTTGTACCAACCCTCATGCCTGAGAGGTTGCGTTCCGGTATTACAGTCCAGACCCTGCAAGGACAGTCGCGCACCATAGAGCTTGTCACCCGCGCATCGCGACAAGATGATCCATTGTTCGAAGCACTCGCCGAAGTGCTTGTCATCAACGATGGTCTGGGCAGTGCGGTCCATGAAGAAACGCAATCCGAACGAATATCTCGTGCCTAATTGCGGCGTGGCCGCGTCTTAGTCCAGCCCTTGGCCGGGGTTGAAAGGCACTAGCCAGCCTGACAAACGGGCGACGCACGTTGCTGTGGTCACGCTGTTGACCTGGGCTGAGTTGCCACACTGGCGTTCCTGGCCGTCGAGCGCCCGGTCTACCTGCTGTAGTAGCAGTTAAGCAGCAGAAATCTGCATTTGGCATGGGCAACGAGCTTCGCGTTCTCACCATCCCATGTGCGATGGCCTTAGATTGCAAACCATGCAGTTATCGCTCGGATTGATTTAGTAGGCAAGGCCTTAATTTAGGAGGTTTTGAAATCTTGGCCCGCAGTGAGTTGAGGTGCAATGTGCAGGGCCAACTCTTCATGGGTAGCAAACCACACACCCGCGTGGGAACGCATGTAGTCTATTAATTCCTCAAGTATTACCAGCCGGGATCGGTGCCCGATGATGTGAGGGTGCAGTGTGAGATCAAAGACACTGTTGGCCGAATACGCGGCATCGAACTCGTCTTTCCATATCTGCAAAAGTTGCCGGGGCGACAAGTACGGACGGAGCCCGCTGTAGCGGTCCATTTCAAGATAGGCTGCGTCATCGCGGATCCATTCCACCGGGATCTCAACGACTCCCGTGGGGTTGCCGTCGGCCAAGAGCTCGTAAGGTGCATCATCTGCCATCAGCGACGAGTCGTAGAGCAGCCCCAGCTCTCGAATGACCTCCAAGGTGGAATCGGAGAAGTCCCAGGACGGTGTCCGGATTCCCGTCGGTCTGCGCCCTGATTGTTCCTGAAGCACGTCAGCCGCGCGCCCCAGCAGGTCCAGTTCCTGGTCAAAGGTGAGCAGCGTGTTGCGTTCGTGAATCCACCCGTGAAGGGCGACTTCATGGCCGCTTTCGACGTAAGCCGGCACCTCATGCGGCCGGAGAAGCGCGCAGACGGCGGGGATGTAAAACGATGCATGGACTTCATAGCGTTTCAGCACCTCCAGGATGCGGGGAACGCCGACCCGTGTGCCGAATTCGCCCTGCGCCATCAATCCCGGCGAGGTCTGACCGTCTCTCAGAGCTCCAGATTCATGGTCCGCGTCGAAAGACAGAAGTACTGCGGCCTTGTCGCCGTCGTTCCAACGCCTGGGCACGTCCGGGTGTAGAAGTGGCCGTCCCGCGCGAATCTTTTCGACTTTGGCTCGCCATTCGGATTCAGGCCATTGCCACGGCTGTTTGTCGGTCATGAAGTCGTTCCTTTGATGTATTCGCCGCAACTGCGGCGCTCTTTGCTAAACCGGAGTGCCAGTGGTTTTGTGCCAATGAATGCGGGCTGTGGTGAAAGCCCGTACCGTCTGGTCCTGCCCTTGTCGGCGGGGCACATCCTTGGAGATTCCTCATAAGAAGGCCCCGCCGACAGATCGTGCTGGTCGTTCGTCGCCTATTCGAGGACCCGACGCAGGAACTCTCGGGTACGAGGTGATTTTGGATTGCCAATAACTTCGGCGGGGGTTCCCAGTTCGCGGATCTCGCCTCCGTCGAAGAAGGCAACCCTGTTTGCCACTTCGCGGGCGAAGCCAATCTCATGAGTCACGACGACCATGGTCATTCCCGCGGCAGCAAGGTCACGCATCACGCTCAGCACTTCACCGACCAGCTCGGGGTCCAGAGCCGACGTGGGCTCGTCAAACAACATGACCCGGGGGTTCATGGCCAAGGCACGTGCGATAGCGACCCGCTGCTGCTGGCCTCCCGAGAGTTGCGGGGGGTATGACTGCGCTTTGTCGGCGAGCCCGACGCGGTCCAGCAGCTCCATTGCCAGTGAGCGTGCCTTCTCGGGTTTGACTGATTTAACGCGAATGGGCGCCTCAATGATGTTCTGAAGGACCGTCATGTGCGGAAACAGGTTGAAGTGCTGGAACACCATGCCGATCTCGGCCCGTTGGCGGCAGACCTCTTTGTCACGCATTTCGCGCAGAAACCGCTTTTCGTGCTTATAGCCCAGCAGTTCGCCACCCACGAAGAGGGCGCCCGAATCTATCTTTTCGAGATGATTGATGCAACGGAGGAAAGTGGTCTTACCGGCTCCGGAGGCCCCGATCAGGCACACTACCTCCCCGCGTTCGATGTCCAGGTCAACGCCCTTGAGCACCTGGATCGGACCGTAGCTCTTGTGAACATTACGAGCCTGGATGATGGGTTCGGATGTCTCAACAGGGGCTCTCATCGGAGCACTCCTCCTTTTTGGCGCACTGGCATGAGATTCCTGCGGAATCGGGCCCAAAGTGATATCGGAGCTGTTCGGCTGATACCTCTGCCGAAACGTTTCTCGAGCAGTTGCTGGAAGACCGAAAGAACAGTCACAATTGCCAGATACCAGATGCTGGCAACCGCGAGAAGCGGAATGACTTGGAATGACTGGGCATAGATCGTCTGTGCGCTGTACAGCAGTTCGGACATGGTGATAACACTCACCAGCGATGTGGACTTGAGCAGGTTGATCAATTCGTTGCTTGACGGCGGAACGATGAGCCGCATGGCCTGCGGAAGAACAATCCGGCGAAGGATCATTGGTTTGGGCATCCCCAAGGCCGAGGCGGCCTCGGTCTGTCCGTTGTCGACTCCAAGGAGCCCGGCCCGGACGATTTCGGCCATGTACGCGGCCTCGTTCAAGCACAAGCCCAGAAGAGCAGCCGTGAGGGGCGTTATCAGGTCGTTGGTCGAGACGCTGAAGAGTGGCGGGCCGAAAGGAACGTTCAGCGCGATCACGGGTGTCAGCGTTGCCAGATTGAACCAGAAGATCAGCTGAACGAGGAGCGGAGTTCCTCTGAAGAACCACACGTATGCAGCGCTGGGAGCACTGAGGACAGGGTTCGCTGACATTCTGGCGATGGCGATCACGGTTCCCAGCACCACTGAGATCACCATGCTGACCACGGTGAGCCAAACCGTTGTCCACACACCCTCAAGGATCCGGCCGGACAACATGTATTGTCCGATCACATCCCACTGCATGCCCTCGTTGGTGAACAGGAAAGCGAGAATGAAGTAGGCCAGCAGTACGACGACTACGCTCGCGATGTACCTGCCAACTCGTGTGGGGGGCCTGGTAGGGAGGTCTGCCACAGCAAGAGGCGTGAGCCCGGTCCTGCCCCTCAGCGGAGACGGATCGGTGACATTACCCGGCATTGCTGGCTCCTGACGGAGCCGTGCTTGGCTCGGTCTCGGTGTAGATCGTGGGCTTCTTGACAGCATTCGTCGTCTGATCCCATTTCGTAAAGATCTTTTCGTACGTTCCGTCGTCCATGAGTGACTGCAGGGCGGACTGGGCTGCCTTCAGCAAATCGGCGTTATTCTTTGCGATCGCAAATCCACAGGCGGCGGGTTCGTACGGTTCGCCCACAGTCTGCAGTTTGTCGCCTGTCTGCTTGTTCACATAAGAAACGGTCGAAGAGTCATCAAGCATGGATTCGATTTGCCGGCTGATCACGGCTTGAACTAGCGCAGACTGATCCTGGAGTACTGAAACGCGGATTGCCGGCTGGTTTGCCTTCGCGCAGGCGTCATTGAGGGCAGGGATTTGAGCCTGGGCAATGGACCCGGTAATAACGCCAGTTGATTTGCCGCAGAGAGTGTCTGTTCCGGTGATTCCCGTGGAGCTGCCCTTGAGGACTGAGACCAGCGTTGCTGCATCGATGAAGTGGATGAAGTTGGCCTGCTTACGTCGCTCGGGTGTAATCGTGAAGGGGGCCATCGCCACATCGAAACGGTTGCTCCCGAGTCCAGCGAGCATTGCGTCGAAGGGGGCCTGCTGGATGGCGACCTTCAATCCCAACCGCTGTCCGATGGCGGTGATGAGTTCGACGTCCATGCCGTCGTTGGCTCCATCGACAGATTTGAATTCAAACGGCGGGTAGTTCAGGCCGCTAGCTACTGTCAGGGTCCCCTTATCGCTAATGGATTTAGGGAGCATCGCGCGCGAGTGATCATCCACACCAACTGAGGACTCAGTCGAGCTTGAGGGGCCATTGGTGCCCGCTGTTCCGCTAGAGGAGCAGCCTGCCAAGGCGGTTACGGCGATGATTGCCGTCGCCATGAGAAGCCTGCTCTTGGCCACAGAAGAAGAAGTATTCATTGTTTGTCCTTGCAGGAGGTAAGGATTTTCTTTCAGAAAACAGCCACACTGTCTGGTCAAGGTGACTGCTTGTGGTCCAGGTGGGTGACCCTGGAGTTAAGGCAGATTGTTATAGGCCGGGCTTCCGCTGGTACGCCAGTCTGAGCCGGAAACCGGGTGGATCGGAAAGTGTGCTCCCTCCACGGTTCGCGTAGGGGTTGTCCCCCGACCGGATGTTTGAAGCCTTCAGCCCTCCGGGCACATCAGGGCATTTAGTCTCCTTATGAATCCAAGCATTGGGAATCCTTCTGGGTCCGGCGTTGGTTGCACTGAAGCTCACACAAGGTAACGGTCTTCCGTCATTTCGGAGCTAGAAACCGACACACCATCTGTGTCCTCGATCACAATCATCTGCGGCCTTGCTGTTGAAGTAAAGCGTTAGTTTGAGGGCATTTTCGTCCGTAAATTGCGGATGATTGGAACGGATATCTGCACCCTGGGGTGGCGAGCTCGATGGCTAAGCCGCCTTCTGGAAGCGCAGGTCCTAGTGACGGGAGTTCGCCCGCTGAAGCCTGTGTTCGGTCAGGAGCCTTTCGGGTGTAGGAAGCTTCGAGTCGTAGTGAAGTTCAGCGAGCAGTGCGCTGGTCAAACATGTTCTTTCGAGCATGCCATCGATGCTGATCCACTCATTGCGTGCGTGTGCGCCGTCTCCGATGGCTCCGAGGCCATCGAGTACGGGAAGACCGAGGGCGGCCGCGATGTTTCCATCGCTGGCCCCTCCCACGGAGGTTTCGTTGAGGTCGAATCCCAGCTGGGTGGCCGCGGCCTGCGCCGTTGAGAAGAGTTTCCCTGTCTGGAGGGAGCGCGGCATGACAGGTCGGTTCCACCCGCCGGTGACTGTCAACACCGCCTCTGGATGTCGGGTCGCGAGGTTATCGAGAACGGCATCGATCCTGCGGGCTTCGCCCTCGCTGCTGACCCGGATGTCCAGTTCAGCGGTTGCGGTTCCCGCTGTGACGTTTGGTCGAGTACCGCCCTTGACCAGGCCGACGTTGACCGTTGTCCCGTTATCCATATCGGTCTGTGCATGCAGCTCAACGATCACCCGTGCCATCTCGTCGATGGCGCTGACGCCGGCTTCGGGATCCAGCCCGGCATGAGCTTCCCGTCCGGTGATTTGTATCTGGAACAGTCCCACGCCCTTGCGTGCAGTCTTAACGGCCCCGTCAGCGCTGGCTTCAAAGACCAGCACAGCATCGCTTCGTAGGGCTTCTCGTTCGATAACGGGCCTGGAGGACGGGCTGCCCACTTCCTCATCTCCCGTTAAGACAAGACGAACGTTGGGAAGGGGCATACCGAGTTCTTTGCTGGCCTTCAAAGCCCACACGAGTTGCACGGTCCCGGCTTTCATATCGAAGGCTCCGGGACCGGAGAATCGGTCACCTTCGATCGTTGGGTGCCATTGGGTGAGTGTTCCGGCTGACCAGACAGTGTCGTAATGGCATAAAGCTGTGACCCAGGCGTCGTCTTCGTTGTCCGTCGCGTAGTCAAGGATGAGGATGTCGCCCCAGGCGCCGCCGTCGACGTGGCGGCGGCTATCGGGTTTGCCGAGTCTCTCGTGCAGCCATTTCTCGATCCATGCCAGGCCGGCATCGAGGAGAGCCTTGTCGTCGCTAGGGGTTTCGTGGCACACGTAGGTGAACAGGTCAGCGACCATGTCAGGGCGTTTGAGGGAGGTCCAGGTAACCAAGTCTGAAATGACGTTCATAGTTTTCCTGTCTGTGTTGGCGGACTCGGCCTGGGCTCTCATCGAAAGCGGCCAGATGGGCTTCGTCCATGCTGATAGTGGGCTTCCCAGCAGTTGAATCTGGGCAGGCAGGTAATCCAGCAGCGGCAGCCGGAGACCGCGCCTCGCCGTACTGGTGATTATGTCTCTGGTATCCAGGTGAGCGATGGCGGATGTCAGCATGCTGATTGATGTCCGGCCCCGTCCTGGTTTAGGTGGCGGGCCATTCAACATGGCCGTAAGGGCAGCCCTCTTGAATCGAGCTCGTACCGGCTGCTCGGCAAGTCGTTGCCGCCGCGGTCCAGTTCGCCAGCGCTAAGGTCGACCAGCGTCAGTTGTTAGACGGGCTCCGCGAAACCGCGTGCCTCCTCCGGCCAATGCTGTTGGTGATGACCATGCGCCGGCTTAATCGAGGTCCTTGCCCTTTGTTTCCTTCATGGTCAGATACACGACGACGCCAATGGCGGCGGCCAGAGCACAGTAGACCCAGACAAAGTCACCGAGACCGCTGGTGGTCATCCACGTGGTGATGTAGGGGGCGGTTCCGCCGAAGATCGCTACGGCGAGCGAGTAGGGTAGGCCGATGCCGGTAGCACGTACTTCAGCGCGGAACTGTTCGGCCATGATGGCGGCGCAGTTGGCTGAGTAACCTAGCAGGAAGATTATGCCGATGACTTCAACGAGCAGCAGCATCCAGAAGTTGCCGTTCATGAGATTGAAGGCCGGCCATGCAAACAGCAGGAAGCCTGCTGCGAATGCCGTCATGGTGGGCTTTCGCCCGATCTTGTCTGAGAGCAGTCCTGCGAAGGGAAGGAGGACAGTGAAGACCCCGACGGCAATGACGTTGGCGATTAAGGCTTGGCTCAGGGGGATGCCGGTGGTCAGCGCGGCATAGGTGGGCATATAGGAAACCCAGACATAGGTGAGCAGAGCACCGGCAATGGTTATCCCGAAGACCTGGAGGGTTGCCTTAGGGTACTTGACGAACATCGTGTGCACGGCGTTCCGTTGGCTCTTCCCGGTAGTTTCCGCGCGTTCCTTGGCATTGATGAACGATTCTGTTTCTGATACGGAGGACCTGAGCCAGAGACCGACGAGTCCGAGCAGTGCCGCGAAGACAAATGCGGCACGCCAACCCCAGCCGTCGAGGGCTTCCTTGGAGAGTGTGGAAGTTATGATGGCGCCGATGCCAGAGGCTACGAGTACGGCGGCCCCAACGGAGACTTGCTGCCACGATCCAGCGAAGGCACGGCGCTTGGGTGCGGCCGACTCAACAAGAAAAGCCGAGGAGGAACCGAACTCTCCGCCGGCCGAGAAGCCCTGGACCATGCGGGCGATGACGAGAATGATCGGTGACAGCAACCCAACGGTTTCGTAGGTGGGTGCCAGACCAATGACGAGGGTGGCGCAGGCCATCATGCTGATGGTCAGGACCAGGCCCTTCTTGCGGCCGTGCCGGTCGGCGTAGGCGCCCATGACGGCAGCGCCCACAGGTCGCATGATGAAGCCAACGGCAAAGATGGCAAGGGTCGCCAAAAGGGCAGCTACTTCGTTGCCCTTGGGGAAGAAGTGGTGAGCGAAGACGGAAGAGAAGGTCGTGTAGATGGCCCAGTCCACGAATTCGACGGCATTACCGATGCCACCGGCGATGATGGCTTTGCGTCCCTTGGCCGACAATTTGGTTTCGTGGGGTGCGTCCGAGATAGTTTGGTGGGTCATTGCTGGGGGGTCCTAGCGGTGAGTCGGGATCCAAGATGGGTTGCAAGTTTTTCGTGTGTTGTGATCCAGAGTCCGTCGTGGGACCGGATGTACTTCAGGAGGTCTTCGAGCACGACCAGACGGGATGGGTGCCCAATGACATGGGGATGCAGGGTGAGTTGGAAAACCCCGCCTGACTCGTAGGCGAAATCGAATTCGTCCTTCCAAATCTGGCCCAGCTGACGCGGCGGCATATAGGGCCGCAGGCCTGTGTAACGATCCATGGTCAGATACGGGGCATCGTCACGGATCCATTCCACCGGAATCTCCACAATCCCTGTAGGCTCGCCGTCCGCGATGAGTTCGTAAGGTACGTCGTCAGCCATGAGAGAGGAGTCGTATGTGAAGCCGAGTTCACGGATGACATCCATCGTAGAGTCGGAAAAATCCCACGATGGCGTGCGGATGCCGGTTGGCTTCGCCCCTGATTGCTTTTGAAGAACCTCTGCGGCCCGGCCGAGTAGGTCCAATTCCTGATCAAACGTCAGCAAGGTGTTTCGTTCGTGTATCCACCCGTGAACACCAACCTCGTGTCCTGCATCCACATATGAGGGCACTTCCTGTGGCCGCAACAACGCACATACCGCAGGAATGTAGAACGATGCGGGTATCTCATAGCGGTGGAGGAGCCGAAGAATGCGAGGTACGGCAGCACGTGCCCCGTATTCGCCCTGGGCCATCCGTCCGGGTGAGGTTTCGCCGTCACGCAGTGGAATCGTTTCGTGGTCTGAATCGAATGACAGCAACACCGCCGCTTTCGCTCCGTCCTTCCAGCGCGCCGTTGGGTCGGGCGCGAGAAGCGACTCACCGGCCCGGATCTTTTCAATATGGCCGCGCCATTGCGGCTCGGTCCATTCCCAGGGCTGGGGATTGTTCAATGGGCACTCCTAATAGATAGTCGCTGAGCAGATCAGCTCCGGAGCCGCTCCCCGACGGTGGATAAATCAACCGACAATCAGGGTGACGCAGCTCTCACACCAAGGAGCATAGTGCGATATCACCCTCTTAGGCAAGATGTTTTGGTAATTTCATTCATCTCGTTGAGTGTTCATGGGTTTTTCGCCTACTCAAACCGTCTAAACAAGGGTATTCTGGACGTACTATGACAGTGGATCAAGCAACGCGAGATATCGGCGAGCCCGTCGTCAAAATCAAGGACCTACGGCTGGATGAGACGGACCTGGACATCATCGCTGCCCTTCAGGTCGCGCCGCGGGTACCCGCGAACGCTCTGGGAGAGATCCTGGGCGTGCCCACCAGCACGATTACCCGACGGCTGAAACGCCTGCAGGACGACCGATTGATGAAGATCGTGGGTCGCTTCGCCTGGCCGCTGATCCTGTCAGGCAACCCCCGTCAATTATGGATTCGGTGCCTCCCCGGGCAGGCTATGAAAGTTGCCCAGCGTCTTAAGGCATTCCGCGAAATCCAGCTACTCATGATCACCTCGGGTTCCAGTGACATCTATTGTGATGTCTTCCCTCTAAAGGGAACTGACTTGGATTCGCTCATCAACTGCCAAATTTCGTCTCTTGACGGGATCGCCTCCGTTGAAACCCACTTGGTTCTGGACTCGCGCAGAGTCGGCCAGTCCTGGCGGCTGGCTCGGTTGACACCACAACAAACGACCGCACTCTCCGCCCACACCGTGCTCGTGAACCAGCCAGCGTACAGGTCTCTCGATGACATGAGTGATCTCGAATTCCGTACCATGAGTGAGCTCGGCCGCAATGCCCGCGCTTCAGCGGCGGAGATCGGAAGAACCCTTGACGTGGGAAGCTCGACAGCATACCGGGCCATACAGAACCTGCTCGCAACCGGTGCCATCTCCCCCCGCATCGAAGTCGAACCCGGAGCAGTAGGTTTCCCGCTTGCCGCTGTCGTCTCCCTTCAGGTCAAACCAAAATCGATAAGCGCGGTCCTGGACAGACTCTCAGCACATCCAGCAGCCCGTATGGTCTCAATGGTCACCGGAAAATCACCCGTCGCGTTCTCTGGCGTTTTCAGCGGGCCCCAACAACTGGCACAATTCCTCACCGAGGACATCGGTGCATTACCCGACATCCAGGCCATGGACACGTGTGTAAGCAACAACGTTCTGCGCCGGTACTGGATGGACAGAGAAAAATTCCGGATCGGCAACCAAATTGACGGACTCCTCCAACGTTAGAAATGCCGTCCAGTCGACACCGCGGGTTCCCTCTGTTGGAAGCGTGCGGTGGGGTTGCGCGACTGGAATTGATGCTCCCTCTCGCCCCGGCGCAGCACACGCTAAGAATTGAGTTTGAGGTAAGTCATGACCCAAGAAGTTCCCACTGCCGTGGAGACAGCGCCTGTCCTGACCCGGTTGGAGGCAGCCGGGATACCCGCTGAAACCTCCGGCCACCGTCTGGCCGCCTACTCCTACGATGCGTCCAACTACAGGCTCGCGCCCGTAGCCGTTGTGTTCCCCCGCAACGTCCAGGACGTCATCGCAACCCTCGCGGCCTGCCGCGAAACCGGCACCGCGCTGGTCAGCCGCGGCGGTGGGACCTCCATGGCAGGCAACGCCATCGGCCCTGGCATCGTGCTGGACTTCTCCCGGCACATGAACCGGATCCTGACCATTGACGAAGGTGCCGGGACAGCGGACGTTCAGGCCGGCGTCGTGCTGGCAACCCTGACCCGGGAAACCGAAAAGGCCACCGGAGGGAACCTGACCTTCGCCCCCGATCCATCGTCGAAGAACCGCGCCACCATTGGCGGTTCCATCGGCAACGACGCCTGCGGCAACCACTCCGTCCGTTACGGGCGGACCTCGGACCACGTGGTGGAAATCGACGTCGTCACCTCCGACGGCGCTCAGCTCACCGCAACGGCGACCGGGCTCAGGGCAACCGACCCTGCCGACGCCTACGCCGTGTCCCGCGCCTTTGACCTGTCAGAGGACCTGAAAAAACTCGCGCAGGACAATCTCGCAGCCTTCCGGGTGGAACTTGGTCGTATCCAGCGCCAAGTCTCCGGATACCACCTGGCCAACCTCCTACCCGAAACCGGCCTGAACGTCGCACGTGCCCTCGCCGGCACTGAAGGCACGTGCGCCGTGGTGGTCCGGGCCAGGATGAAGCTCGTACCCAAGGCACCCTCGGCCCTGCTCGTGTGCCTGGGCTACGCCGACGTCGTTGACGCGGCCAAAGACATCGAGACCATCCTTGAGTTCTCCCCGGCCGCGGTGGAAGGCATCGACGAAGCGATCGTCGACACCATGCGGCTGCGCCGCGGAGTCGATTCCGTCCAGGGGCTGCCCAACGGCAAAGCGTTCCTCTACGTGGACCTGGACGGCGACGACCCCCAAGACGTCGCCCGGGAGGCCGAACGCCTCCTGGAGCGGCTAGCCGCGAACGGCCGGTTAGTGGATGGCCGCGCCGTTCCGGACGTGGCGCAACGCGCCACACTGTGGCGGGTCCGGGAAGACGGAGCTGGTCTGTCCTCCCGGCCCGCCAGCGGTGGAGAATCCCAGGCCGGATGGGAAGACTCCGCCGTCGCCCCACAAAACCTGGCCGCCTATCTGGCCGACTTCCGTGAACTCCTGAACGAACACGGCCTGACCGGCATCATGTACGGGCACTTCGGCGCCGGCTGCATGCACATCCGCATCACCTACGACCTCCGCAGCGAAGAAGGACGCAGCGTCTTCCGGAAGTTCACCCACGCCGCCGCCGAACTCGTCGTCCGGCACGGCGGATCGCTCTCCGGCGAACACGGCGACGGCAGGGCCCGCTCTGCACTGCTGCCCGTCATGTACTCCCCGTCCATGATGGCCGCCTTCCAGGCCTACCGGAACATCTGGGACAGCGCCGGGATCCTGAACCCCGGATCCATCACCGACGCCGACGCCTTCGACGCCAACCTCGCCCTCGAAGGCATCCCGGACCGTGAATGGCGGACCCATTTCGAATTGCGGCCCGTGGAAGCGGCCGTGGCAGGGGCCGACGCGTGGGTTCACGCCGTCCAGGCCTGCATCGGTGTCGGCCGGTGTCGGTCCGATGCCGGCGGTGTCATGTGCCCCAGCTACCGGGCCACCGGGGACGAAAAAGACTCAACCCGTGGCCGGTCCCGCGTCCTGCAGGACATGGTCCGCGGCGCCCGGAGCATCGACGAGGGCTGGAAGTCCGAGGACGTCCGCGAAGCACTGGATTTGTGCCTGGCCTGCAAGGCCTGCTCCAACGACTGCCCCGCCGGGGTGGACATGGCAACCTACAAGTCCGAGTTCTTTTCGCACTACTACGAAGGCAGACTGCGGCCCATGTCGCACTTCTCCCTCGGCTGGCTGCCGCGCTGGCTTAAACTCACCACGCTGATCAGCCCAATCGTGAACCTGGTGCTGGCCAGTCCTCTCGGGAAGGTCGTCGCAGCAGCCGGTGGGCTGACCACGAAACGGAAGATGCCCAAGTTCGCCTCACGCCGGATGCTCCGCGACGAGCTGGCGCCGTTCCGCAACACCCAGGGACCGGCCGATACGATCTTGTTCGTTGACTCCTTCACCAAGGGATTCCGGCCCGAGGTGGCAGGGGCCGCGGCACGGGTCATCGAAAGCACCGGCCGGCAAGTTGGCTGCGAGGCCGACGCCTGCTGCGGCCTGACATGGATCTCAACCGGGCAGCTGGACACCGCCAAGAAACTCATGGGCAAAGCAGTCGAAAAGCTCGACGACGGCACCGACGCCCCGATCGTGGTGATCGAACCCAGCTGCGCGGCCGCTTTGAAAAAGGACGCCCCTGAACTGCTCGGCACCGAAGCAGCCGAACGGGTTTCCCGCCGCATCCAAAGCTTCGCCGAGGCAGTGAAGGGATGGGTCGACGGTGGGTGGAACCCACCAACCGTGCCGCAGGCCGTCACCGTCCAAACACACTGCCACGAATACTCCACCTTCGGCGCAACCATCCAACGCAGGGCCCTGGCCGCACTGGGTGTTGCCGACGTCACCGAAGCCACCGGCTGCTGCGGTGTAGCCGGTAACTTCGGCTTCGAAGCCAACCACTACGACATCTCCATGAAAGTAGCCGAACAAGCCCTCGCCCCAGCCCTGGCTAAGACACCGGACACCACCCCGGTCCTTGCCGACGGGTTCAGCTGCGCCATGCAGGTCAAACAACTGGACCCCGACCGCAAGAGCCTGCACCTGGCCGAACTCCTCGACCCTGCGAAGAACCACAAAAGCGGGGCCTCGTAGCTCGTCGAGCACCGGAAACGCTCTCACGGCTTTAGCCGAGGAGGACCTTGGGGCATGCGAAATCCATACGAGCTGACCATCCGAACTCCACCGGGATGCATTTATCGGGACACTCCCGCGGCTGAAACCGGAGCATGATCGGTAACTGCCGTCACCGATCATGCTCCGGGCCACCCGGCGAGGTCAGTTGGGTCATGCGAGCCATCAGCATTTCTCCTTCGACTCGTGAGCGGACCCGAGACGGCACTTAGATGGCGGTTACCCTGCGGCTCCAAGTGATGCCAAGCGTGAACCTATACTTCATTCCTCCTCATAGCCGACCTCGTCAAGAAATCAGCCGCGATCTCGTTCGCAACTCTTCCCACCGCACCCAGGCACTGCGACCTCCAAGGTTCACACTCTTAGACTCATCACTTGTCAATGTGGTACGCCTCACTCTATATTTAGATTGTCGACAAACGACTGTCGGGCGACGACCGTCGGAACTGTGTCACTTGCTAAGGAGAAGATGATGGGAAAGCTGGAGCGCATATCCCTGAAGGACCGGCTGGCTGGAGAGCTGCGGCGCAAGATCCTTTCCGGTGAGTTGCGGCCTCATGCGCGGATCATCGAGCAGGAGCTGTCGGATGAGTATGGGGTCAGCCGTGCTGTCGTCCGGGAATCGATGCTGATCCTTGAACTTCAAGGGTTGATCGTTTCCACCCCGTACAAGGGCTCGGAAGTGGCTTCGATTTCACGCAGTGAGGTTGAGCATCTTCTCCTGCCCATCCGGGTTCAGATTGAACAGTTCGCCCTCACCGAAGGATTCAGTCTCTTCGACGCTGAGACCTTCGAGGCATTCGACCGGGCCCTTGCCGAGATGGAACGCGCGGTACTGAACAAAGACAGCGAAGCGTTCAACGAAGCGGACATGCGCTTCCACGCCGTCCTGGTTGATACATGCCCCGCGGACTCCGTGCGGGGCATCTGGGACTCCATCCACCAGCGCACCAGGATGCACTTCGCCCTCCAAACAGGCCGGACCGGGGCAACCACCCAATTCCTGGAAGACCACAAACACCTCGCCCGGGTGTTCCGGAGCGGTGACTTGGACGCGAGCCTCAAAGCCATCGAGGAACACATCATCGGCACCAACCAGCCCTACCTAGACCTGCTCGACGACGCAGCAGACACAGCCTGAGATTCACCCCCCAACCCAACCCCAGCGTGTCAAAGGAGACACCATGCTCGAAACAACGGCCGCCAAAACGGCGGCAGAAACCACGAATTCCCCGCGTTCACGGGTGGATAAAACGCTTGTTATTGGTTCCATCCTCGTCGTGGGAGTGGTCGTGGCAGCCTTGCTGCTCTGGCCCAAAGAAGCCCAAGCGTCGGCCGGTGTCCTCTTTGACACCTCCACACGTATTTTTGGTGCTCCCGTTCAGGTCCTGGGGCTGGGCTGTCTTCTCCTGGCTGTCCTGCTTGGCGTGTCCAAATACGGCAAAATCAAGCTCGGCGAAGGCAAACCCACCTACTCGAACGCGAGCTGGCTCTTCATGTTCATCTCCGCGGGCCTGGGCTCAGCGACCATGTACTGGGCCTTCATGGAATGGGCCTACTACTACCAAACCCCCGGCCTGAACCTGGAGCCCGAATCCCGCCAAGCCCTGGACATGAGCGTCGCGTACGCGTTCTTCCACTGGGGACCAATCCCCTGGGCCATGTACGTCGTAGCGGGCGTAGCCATGGCTTATTACTTCCATGTCCGGCGCGGGAAGCGGCTCAGCTACGCCGGCAACGTCGAAGCCGTCACCAAGAAAATCAAAGCCGACGGCATCGGCGGGCGGATCATTGACCTTCTGTTCCTCTTCGGCACCTTCGGCGGTCTGATCCTGACCGTGACCGTAACGGTCAGCACCGTCTCGGCAGGCGTCGCGAGTCTCATGGGCATCGAAAACGCCTTCTGGCTCAAAGCATCCATCCTCACAGTCTCGACCCTGCTCTTTGGTCTCAGCTCCTACATCGGAATCGACAAAGGACTCCAGAAACTCGCCAAAGTCGCCGTGATGGCAGCATTCCTCTTCGCCGCCGTCGTCCTGCTCATCGGCCCGGCAGAGTTCACGATCGGCAACATCGTCAACTCCGTCGGCCTGGAAGCACAGAACTTCCTGCACATGAGCCTCTTCACGGACCCCAACGGCGGAGGCGCGTTCTCCAGGGACTGGACCGTCTTCTACTGGCTGTACTGGATTTCCTACCTCCCCGGCGTCGCCATCTTCGTGACACGAGTCTCCAAGGGGCGGACCATCCGCCAGACCGTTCTCGGACTCATCGTCGGCGGCAGCGCCGGCGTCATGTTCTTCTTCGGCGTGCTCTCCAGCTACGCCATCAACCAAATGGCACACGGCACCGTCAACGCCCCCGAGGTTCTGACAGCAAGTGGCGGAGACACCGCCGTCGCACAGATACTCAACACCCTGCCCTTCGGACAAGTTTTCTCCGTTGTCTACTTCATCATCATGCTCGTCTTCCTCGCATCACACATGGACGCCACATCCTTCACCGTGGCGGCCGTCAGCACCCGGAACCTCCCCCACGGCAAAGACCCGTCGCGGCACCTGCGCCTGTTCTGGGTGGTTATGCTCGCAGCAGTACCCATGGCCATGCTTGCGATCAACGCGAACCTTGGGACCCTCAAAACCGGCCTTACCCTAACAGCCATCCCATTCCTGTTCCTCCTGCTGGTCCAGGTCTGGGGCCTCTTCAAGTGGCTACGGCAGGATGCCCCACGGATCGATCCCGAAACCGGGCTGGTCCGCCTCCCCCACCTTGAAGCAGTACAAGACGTCTCAGAGGAAAAGCAGAAGTAAATGAGAATCACAGACGTAGAAGCAATCTGGCTACGTATCCCCTCCTTCACGGAACCATGTGAATGGGGCGAAGATGCCTTCATCGTGCGGGTCCACACGGACACAGGAATCATCGGAATCGGCGAATCTGACAGCTCACCGGCTGTCCTCAAGGCACTCGTCGAAACACCCTCTTCCCACTCCACCAGCCGCGGTCTGCGGGACATCCTCCTCGGCGAAAACCCTCTCGAAATCTCACGGCTATGGCACAAAATGTACGAAGAATCCTCGTACATGGGACGACGCGGCGCCGGTATCCACGCCATCAGCGCCATCGACATCGCCCTGTGGGACATCGCCTCCCAACACTACGGCGTCCCTATCCACACGCTCCTCGGCGGCAAACTAAGGGACACGATTCCCGCCTACGGAACGATGATCCCCAAAGACACACCAACCGAAACCGCCGAGGCGGTCACCGAACTCCTGGCGGCAGGTTTCTCAAGCTTCAAACTCGGTGGCGGTCTCTTCGGCCTGGACCCCGAACACGACCAACGCATCGTCCACGCCGCCCGCAACGCGGCAGGCGATGACGCAAAAATCGCCGTGGACCTGGTCTACCGCTGGAAAAACTACAGATACGCAAAGACACAAGTAGACCGGCTCCACGAATACAACCTCAACTGGATCGAAGAACCCCTCCCCAGCGATGACCACGACGGACTCCGCCGACTGGCCGAAACCTCAAGAACCAGAATCACCGGCGGAGAAGGCCTCACGACAGTTGCCGAGTTCACCGACTTCATCAAAAACACCCGACCCGACATCATCCAGCCCGACATCACCCGCTGCGGTGGAATCAGCGAAATGCGCCGCATCCATGAAGTCGCGACCCAACACAGCACAGAACTCGTTCCCCACGGCTTCAGCACCGGAATACTGATGGCAGCCACGGTGCAGTTCCTGGCCAGCATCCCCGGCGGGAACCTCATCGAGTTCTCCCAAAGCACCAGCGCCCTCTACCAGGACCTGGTCACCAACCCCATCACCCTGGAAAACGGCGCCGTCCGCGTACGGAACGAACCCGGCCTCGGCGTGCAACTGGACGAGGACCTGATCTCAAAATACCGCGTAGAAATGAGCCTCGGCTAAACAACCCCGCGGCTCAGTCAGCGTGAGTCACTGAATACTATGCCAAGACATCTGTTGCCGCTCTAATGCCGGAAATCAATCCGCCGGAGACCGCAAGTCTCCGGCGGATTGGGGGGCGCGCGACTATTTCCTACAGCTGTGCTCTATGTGTCGAGGCTTTGGGACCTTTGCCAGGAGCATGGAGCCGTTCTCATCCTGTGACCTTGCTCTGAAGTTGGAAGAAAGCGCCCGGCATCCTCGGCGCGTCCCTTCGGCACCGTTCTTCGAACAGCAGCCCCTCTCCCAGTTTGGACCATACTTCATGAGGAACGCCGCCCTCCTGACCAATACAGGGCCTTTCCACCCACAACTGCAGGGTTTGGCGAACCTGGGGGGCCATGCGTCGCGGCAACGGTGAGGACCGGCACGTCACCCGGTAGGTGGCGCGGCGGCGTCTTCTTGGTACCGGATGACGCGACACATGAGAGCAGTGATCAGCATGAGGTGCATCACTTCCGGCCTGGGCGTTGCCTACTGCGGAGTTCGGGTTCGCCGAGTGCCTCTGATGCCGGTGGAGATGGTTTCTGGGCCGCGTTGGAGGGCAGTTCCTGCCTGCCGATGTGTGTGAGATAGCCCAGATGACTCTCGTAGCGGGCCAGGACGTCGTCGATCATTTGCTCATGTGAGACTCCCATGAGATCGTATCCGTCGGACCCCGTGCGGGTGAATGCCTCGACTCTGTAATAGACCTCCGTTTCGGGGAACATTCGTCCGCCGAATACCGGCACCGACGCTTCGACAGCTTGGGCCTCGTAGAGAAAGTCCTCATGGTCGGGAACCGCGACTGTCAGGACGTAACCGGGGATCCCGGTCTGCTCGTTTGGCACAACATTCACCTCTGCGTGATGTCCTTGCTTAGTGAACTCACCGATGAGTTCGGTCAGGGCGGGGACCACTGTTTCTTCCAGGAATGCGCTGGCTTGGGTCTTTGGGGGGTAGGACAGTAGGGCGGCGAGCCTGTGCTTCCACGTGCGGCCCAGCGTATGGTCACTTCCATGCGGGGCTATGAGTCCGCGTCTGAGTATGCGTCCTTCCCGGGCTGCCCGTTCCATCCGGAGGGCTTTAGTGAAGGATGCCATGACCAGCCACGCGATGATCGTCACTGGCAGCGCGAAGATCAGGGTGGCATGTTCCATAGTGCTAACGCCCCCGGCTATGAGCATCGCGATCGTCAACAGCGCGGTCACCAGAGCCCAAAAGATGCGTAGCCACTTGGCGCCGTCCTGCGACGCGTCCTGGATGGTGGAGGAGAAGTTGGACATCATCATGGCGCCAGAGTTGGCGCTTGTGAGGTAAAACAGCATGCCGGACAAGGTGCCAAGGCCGATGAGGAGGGGCGCTCCCGGGAACATGTCCAGCAGCGCGTACCAGCCCTGTTCGGGGCTATCCATGGCCAATTTCGCGAACTCGGTGTTGCCGCCAAGGACTTGGTGCATAGCACTGTTGCCGAAGATGCTGACGACGAGGAAATCGCACAGCACAGGGGCGGTGATGGCGGCAATGACGAATTCCCGTAGAGTCCGTCCCCGCGAGATGCGAGCCAGGAACAAGCCAACGAACGGCCCCCATGCCAGCCAGAACGCCCAAAAGAAGAGCGTCCAGCCGCCCATCCATTCCGATCCGCCTTCCTGATATGCAAAGGTCTGCAGCGTGCGTCCGGGCATCGTCACAATGAAGCGGCCTATGTTTTCCACCAGGGAGTTAAGTAGGAAGGAGGTTTGGCCGGTCACAAGGATGTACAGGAGCAGGGCCGCAGCGCTCCAGATGTTCAGTTCCGCGACCCAGCGGATCCCCTTGTCAACGCCGGACGTGCAGGCAGCGATCGTCAACACGACGGCGACGATGACAAGTGCGATCTGAAGAGCCAGTCCCTGTTCCAGGCCGAACATGATGGAAAATCCTACGTTCAGCAGGACGACGCCGATGCCCATGGCTGTGGCAACACCAAACACGGTGCCCACGAGGGTAACGACATCGATGGCGTCGCCAACTCCGCCCCGGACTCGTTTTCCAAGCAGAGGATACAGGACCGCGCGGATCGTCAGGGCTGTGCCGCGGCGGTAGGCGAAGTAGCCCATGGCCATGCCGAGTAGGGCATACATGGCCCAGCCGGCCACGCCGTAGTGGAACATGGTCCAGACCACGGCATCCTGGGCCGCCTCAGCGGACTGGCCTTGGCTCGCCGGGGGAGCCATGTATTGGGTGATGGGTTCGGTCACGGAGTAGAAGAGCATGTCGATGCCCACGCCGGATGCGAAGAGCATGGCCACCCACGTGAACAGTTTGTATTGCGGGCGGGAGTGGTCCGGGCCTAGACGGACCGAGCCGACCTTGGACAATGCCACCCAGAGGACATACCCGATTACTAGGGTGATGGTGAGGACGTAGAACCAGCCGAGGTTTTGGGCAATCCAGCCGACCACCGTTTTCATGGTGCTGTCCGCGATGGCGGGCATGAGCATCGCCCATAAGGAGAACGCGATGATGATGCCGGCAGAGATGGTGAAGACCCTCCAATTGACCTTGGGTCCTCGGTCCTTGGCGACCTCGGCCGGTGGCGACTCAGGCTCACTCTTCATAAGATTCGTACTCAACGGTCCAACTCCAATTCTGGTCTGTGCCATACGCCCGCAGCACAGCAAGTGGATATCCACAGGCGTTCCGGTCGGGCTGTTGTTCGAAGCGCAGGTTCTGTGTGTGGGACGCCTAAGCGCAGCTGTGAAGAACCCTGACTGGTTCAGGAGCGGCGGCCTCGAAAGTTGATCCGCACCTATTGCCCAGCTCCAGCGGCGGGGATGGAATCGCCAAGTGTCCCGTTGGTTTCGTCGGGCGCGACCTGCGTCGATGCGATTCCTGAATCTCGTCTCATCCCGGACCTGTTGTGGTCCGCGATGCGAAGTTACGAAGGCTAAGGTGCGAAGGTGCGGTCGCCGACGAAGAAGCCCAGGCCGCAGTCGGGAGTTTCGAATTTGACGGTTGTGCCCTTGGGGAAGAACAGCACGTCACGTTCCTTCGCGTGAGTGGTTTCCCCGGTGCTTTCGTCGGTGACGATGAACTCGCCCTGCACGACGACCTTCATTTCGTCGTACGTGTAGGTGTAGACGACGGGCTCGGAAGCCTTCAGCTCAAAGAAGCCGGCACTCATAACCGATCCGTCGGGGTTGTGTAGGGAATCGCCGATCGCCGCTTCACTGCCTGGCAGGTTCATCGAGGGCAACCCAGCGTGGCCATCTTCTACTTTGTATATGGCGCCGGCCTTGCTGAGCTTTCCTATGAGGGTTTCCATGTTCTCTCCTGAATGGTGTGGTGATGTCCCCACTTTGCGGAACTGCTCATCATCGCCAGAACCGTTCGTCGCGGACTGCAAAAACTGGGTAAAGGGACCAGGCGGGCGCACGACATGGCATCTACCTGATCACGAGAGGCGAGGCATCCCCACATTTCCACCGGGACCCGGCAAGCCAAAATTCGAACCGGCTGAGTGTGATGCCAATCACTTTCTGATCTCAGAACTTTTACATGCACAAGCGTCCAAGTCAATGGTTCAAGAAAGATTCTCGATCATGACATCATCCGCCTACTCTGCGTTCGCGCCAGGAGCAATGGAGATCTAGATGGACTGTTGACTTGGACGCATGTTCATGTCAGGGTGGTCGCAACATTGCGATGTCACCCTTGGATTCTTGGCTGCAAGAATCACCCGTTAGGGTTTCCCTCAGAGAACGGTTAAGACAATGACGACTACCACTCCTCAGACCTCAACAGAGGAGGCCATCGATGTGTGGCCAGCACAGTCTATGAAGCCTATGAAAGATGAGTGGATGGGATTGAGCTGCAGGTTTATCAATTCCCACCCCAGCGTTGGCAAATGGGAAGACTTCATCCTTTCGGAATGGGAACTTCATTCCTGCGCCTGGGAAGACTTCCATCCCCACACGGAGACCAATTTTGTTCTTGAAGGCGAACTGCATATCGAGAGTGGTGGGAAAACGGTTGTCCTCGGGCCTGGCGACGCAGCACGGGTCAACCCAGGTCGGACGGGACGGTATTTCGCGCCTGTATATGCGCGGATGGTGACCATTTATGGCCCAAATCCCCACGGCCTGGAGTCCCACTCTTTCAAATATTCCAATATCTAGGCACAAATCCGACACGTCAAATCACTCAAAGCTAACGACCCGCGCTGGCAGACCTGCCCGGATCGTCGGCACCAAATCATCCAATCTGGAAGGCAACCTCATGACTGACAAGACCACTCTCCTTTCTGCCCGACTCATTCGGGATGCCGGAAGCATCAAAGACTTGGACGATTGGGGACCCTGCCCGGAGGCGACGGGTAAGCAGATGGACACCCGTGGACGCTACCTGTGGAAAGAGTCAGATGGATCCGAATCCGGGATCTGGGAGTGCACTGCAGGCCCCTCGCGCTGGGTTCTGGAAACCAATGAATTCGTGCACGTCCTGTCAGGCTCCATGACAATCACTCCCGACGGCGGTGAACCGGAGCTTGTTGGTCCGGGCGACACTGTTTTCATCCCTCGAGGCTGGAGTGGGAACTGGGAGATCCATGAAACCCTCCGTAAGCTCTACGTCATCTTCTAGAGATCGTCCTTGTCCTTGCACGGCGGGAATTGCCATAAATGCGTTGAAAACCATGGTAATTCCGCCGAGGGATCAGATTGGGAGTAATCCCTCGGTGGAATTCAACGACCGGGCGGCGCCGGCTCCTGAGCCAAGTAAAGGCGCATGAATTTTGATACGCCCCTCAAAGTCTTGGACTGCACTGAGCCTTCTGCAGGCAAGCAACACCGTGTAGAGGAGCCCGAAGACTCCTAATGGGGTTGTAACACCCCTTCGGTTTTTAGACCGCCCAGATCCACAGATTCGTGATAGCCAGGGGTGAGTTGTGCGCGTGTTCGAGGGGGTTGTTCTGATTCCAGGCTACTACGGCCTAGTCTAAGTGGACCGGTCTGCCCGGCCGGTCCGGTGAGGCGAGGACAGGGAGCAATGCGGATACCCGCAGAAGAACGAAGAGAACAGTTGATCGCGGCTACCGTTGAAATCATGCGCCGGCAGGGCGTGCAAGGGGTAACGATCCGTGCGATTGCCAAGGAAGCCAATGCTCCCTTGGCAATCGTTAGCTACTGCTTCGACGGTAAAGACCAGATCATGGATGCCGCCGCCGAAGCGTGGCTGAGAAACTTCAGCCGGTTCTCTAGAGACGCTCCCGTCCATCTTGGACTTCGCAAAGCAGTCGAAAGCGTCGCCGAGGGCTACTGGCGGGCCCTGGTGGAAGAACCGGCCAACATCCTGGCCGAAATAGAAATGATTCTCTGGGCCACACGCAACGCTCCAGAGAGCCCGCTTGCCGCAAAGATTTACCCCGCCTACATCATGGAACTGGGAAACATTTTCGCTTCGGCAGCGATGCACAGCAGCGAAGAATCCCGAATAGACATCCCCTTGCTCGTCAGCTCATTCCTGATGATTTTCGACGGCGCCGCTATCCAATACATGACAGACCCAACCACAGCAACACCCAAGACCATGTACTTCATGATGATCGACGCACTTCTGACCAAGACAGGCCTCTAGACCCAAACCCACCCGCTCACCCATCGTGCTGTGGACTAAGTGATACCAGGTCTCCACCATCAGCCTGCTGAATCGGCCGAATGCCTGTGTCCTTTCATCGTGCCGAGCCGCAGCGTCCAACCTGAACTTCACCCCAACCTGAACTTCACCCCAACCTGACGTCACATTCAGTGATGATAAGCATCAGGTTAAGGCTCATATTGCCGATACCTGACGACGCAGCAACGAGGTCACAAAACCTAAGCTGACACCAGTCGAGCATCCGAACTCTGTTTCATCGTCGCGCTCGTCGTAGGGCAAGCCCACATTCCGGCACGGCGTCACAACATACCGCTACCCCGGGCGGTGCGAGCCCGTCAGTCGTCTCACACCTCTGGCATCCAAGGCCCGATTCCTCCATTTCGCGACGAATGGTCATGCACGCCGTCGACGACTCCACCATGAACGTTCGTGAACAAGAAGAACTCCACAGCATCCAAGAACACGAGCACTGACGTCTGCCAAGACCGCGTCGAACGCCTCACTACCGAACTGAGGTCCCAATCGACTGAACTCGAGCGACTCCACGCAATCTACGACGAGCTCGACACACGCAATGGTCTCCTCCACAACGAAGTCCTCCGACTGAAACGAGCCCAACGCACCAACGTCCAAGACCTCGCGCACGTGGCCGCAGCCCTGGTCCACGTGTCGAAAATGAAGGGCGTCGCCCTCGACCCAACCACCGTCGGCATCCTCCGCCGTCGAGGCTGGCTTCCCAGCAAAAGCAGAACCGGGGCGCTTCGTGCATGACGATGTCCATCGCCCGGCTATCGATAAAGTCCGGGCTAAAGTACCTCTTCAAGTCGACAATGCTCGACGACGCCCGCCCCACTCCCGCGGACACCATCAGCTACTACATGGCCACCGGCACACCGCAAGGCCGCTGGATCGGTCGCGGACTCGACGGCATCAACCGAACTGCCGGGCAGACGGTATCGGAGTCCGACGCAAGGTCAATCTTCCAAGACGCCCAACATCCTGACACAGCGGTGCCTCTCGGACGCGCTTACGGCGAAGCAACCATCACCCAAAAGAACCACGGACCAATCGCCAACCACGCCGTCGCCGGCTTCGACCTCACCTTCAGCGTCCCCAAGTCCGTCTCAGGACTCTGGGCCCTCAGCCCACGCCAACTACAAGAGCAGATTCTCGAAACCCACCACGAGGCAGTCGAGGCGACGGTCCGTTGGCTGGAGGACCTGGTCATCAACACCCGAGCCGGACGAAACGGCATCGCGCACCTCGGCACACGGGGAGCCATCGCCGCCGCTTTCGATCACTGGGAATCCCGTGCCGGCGACCCGCAACTCCACACCCACGTCGTGATCGCAAACCGCGTCCAGCGCATCACCGACGGCGCCTGGACCACACTCGACTCGCGAGGCCTCTACAAGGCGGTCGTCGCGGCCAGTGAACACTACAACGGCCTGCTCTTCGACGCCCTGAAACACAACCTCGGAACCGACACGGAAATCCGTCCACCAGCCCAAAACACACACAACCCGAGCCAACAACTGACCGGGATCGACGACGTCCTCATCCGTGAGTTTTCCAACCGATCGAGACTCATCGACGTCGAGACTGACCGACTGGTCAATGAATGGATCGCCGAGCACGGCACAAGACCATTGGCAACCACCACCGTCAAGCTACGTCAACAAGCGACCCTGTCCACAAGAAACCGAAAGGAGGCCGCCCCCGCTCCCCTGCGCGAGCTTTCCGCTGCCTGGCGCGCTCGCTCTCGGACCAAGGGCTTCGATCCCGAGAGGGTCGTCGCCTCCGTCATCCGACGGTCGCACAACCGACCCTTCCGGGTAGGCGACTTTGCCCCGGACTGGATTGCCGCCGTCGGGCATGTGACCCGTCAGCGTGTCGCTGAAAAGCGGTCCACCTGGAATCGCTGGAACCTGATCGCGGAGGCAGAGCGTGTTTGCGCCGAGATCCGTTGCGCCTCGCCGGAGGACCGCAACGCGATGATCGACGCCGTCGCCACGGCAGCAGAGCTCCAATCGGTGCCGCTCACCGAGTACCGCTACAGCCTCCCTGCCGAGGCTGCCGACGATCTCCGTTTTGCGAACTGGAGCGTCTTCGATTTTCACGGTTCGCGCGTCTACACGGACGAGACGACGCTTGCGCTCGAGGAGCACGTCCTTGCGGCAAGGAACGACGACGGCGGCCCAGCCGTCAGCGCGGATGTCGCCATGGCGTCGCTCGCCTCGTACAGAAAGGATGGCTCGTCGGAGCTGCACGACGACCAACGGGCGGCAGCCGCCGAAGTACTGCTGAGCACCCATCGGCTGGACGCAATCGTTGGCCCCGCCGGAACGGGAAAGACCACAACCCTCGGCGCGATCAAAGCCGCTTGGGAAGCTCAGTTCGGTTCGGGAAGCGTGGTTGGATTGGCTCCGGCGGCTGCGAGCGCCGAGGTTCTTGGCTCGGAGTTGGCCATGGGCGCCGAGAATGTGTCCAAGTGGCTTTACGAGTCTGTCGGCAGCGGAGCGGCGCAGAGGAGTTCGGCCTTCTTTGACGCAGAGTCGCGGCTCAACACACCAGTGGCGCGGGATGCGGCGAGGACACTGCTCGAGCAACGGATCACGCGGCTGGCGGCCGAGCAGGCCCTGTGGACCTTCAGCGCGAATCAGCTTGTGGTGGTCGATGAGGCGTCAATGGTTTCCACACAACAGCTCGCGGCCATCGTGGCACAAGCCCAACAGGCTCGCGCGAAGGTCATTTTGGTGGGTGATCCCGCTCAGCTTGATTCCATCGAAGCCGGCGGAGTTCTTGGGTGGCTCGACCGACAGGGCAAGGCGGCCAGGTTGAGTTCGATTTGGCGTTTCCAGCACGCATGGGAGGCATCGGCTTCTGTGGGTCTTCGCGGAGGCGACATTTCCGCCGTCAAGGAATACGAGCATCATGGGCGGATCGCTCACGGCACGTATCTGGACATGATGGACCGCGCCTATGCTGCTTGGCACTCCGACGTCCTTTCAGGGCGCGCTTCGGTCCTGATTGCTCCTGACAACGAGACGGTCGGCATGCTCAACCAGCGGGCCCAAGCTGACAGGGTTATCCTGGGCGTCGCCGATGCAGAGCAGACACTTGTGCTCAGGGATGGGCTGCAGGCGGGTCGTGGCGACATCGTCATTGCCCGTCGAAATGAACGATCCCTTGTGGACGACCAGGGTGCGTTCATTCGGAACGGAACTCTGCTTGAAGTGGTGAGCATCAACGTACGTCAGAGATCGCTGCGTGCTCGCCGAATGGACACTGACGCGACGGTCGAACTCGGCGCTGCATATCTGGAGTCATCCGTTGAACTTGGATACGCCACCACGGCACACAGGTCTCAGGGCATCACGGTGGACTCCGCCCACGTCGTAGTCACGCCTGGCCGGCTCACCCGTGAACTCCTGTACGTCAGCATGACCCGGGGACGACTGTCCAACATGGCCTATGTCAGTGAGAATGACCCCGACGAAGACGAGATCCTTGACCCGACCGCGCGATCCAGCTGGCGGGCGATACTCGGCGAAGTCCTGGCAGCGGAAGGCGCTGAGCGGACGGCCCACGAGGTTCGCGACCGTGAACGCTCCCACGCGGACAGCCTTGAGCGGCTCAACCGCGAGTACGACTATCTGGCTCAGCTAGCGGCGAGCGCCGATCTGGCAAGAACTCTCGAGCCTCTTTCGCCCGGTCTTGCTGACACACTGCGAGTCTCTCCCGCTTGGGGAGCAGCAGTAGCTGCGTGGCGTCAGGCGACAAACACCAATCGCCCAGGGGCGCACCGCGTACTCTCCGAATCCCTTGCCGCAGGCGCCACGGCCGAGGACCTCACCGCGGTGATCCACTCACGCCTTCGTCGCTACTGCTCCGCGATGCCCCACATACCCATCGATCCCATGACAGAACGGCTCTTCGTTGAACGTGACGACTTGAGAGAGACTCTGAATCAAGTACGACGGCGGATTGGGAAGCGGATGGACCACGTCGCCAGGGCTGCCCTACTTGAGGAACCTGAATGGAAGATAGCCCTCGCCACAGAGCTGGAGGCTCAAGCAGATGGGTTCGAGAATGCATCCTTGATTCGAGACGTTGCCGTCTACAGGGACCGTTGGGGTATCCACGACTCCTCTCTCGCTCTCGGTACAGCTCCAGCCAACTGGGAGTGGGAACAGCGCTCGCAATGGGAACACGTCCAAGCTGCAGTCCAAAGAGCGTCCCGGCCAGTCCTCGAGCCGCCAGACCTCGTGGACTTCAGCGGAATCCACACCCAGCAAAGCCTTACCAGCGCGGGCTGGCAGCTTTAAACTGGAACAAGGAGCAAGGCATGCAAGGGAATCCAGTACTCAAACCGAAGGTCGCGACACCCGCTCTGATCGTCACAAGCGTGGTGACGCTGTCCCTTGCCGTCGTTGTTGCTGCGATGGCCTTTGCCTTTCCGGCAACTGGCTGGGTCCTAGTAGTCGTCGTGACTGCAGGTCTTGTGCTGTCCTTCTTCTGGTACCGGCGAGTCCGTGACTACCGCGTGTGGACGAATAAGAGCAGCGCGCAATGGGAACGACTGGAAACCCTGAAGCACGGCGCTGCGACCACCACCGAAGTGACCGTCATCAGCGTCGACTCCCCACAGCCGACGGGAGCCTGGATCACCATCCGCTGGAATCGTTTCGACTACGTCCAGCCTGCGTGGTTCGAAGCACTCCCCGACCCGATCTGGCCTGGCTCCGTACTGCTAATCCGACCTGACCCTGAGCAGGTGCGACCCGGCACCCCCTGGCCCGCAACCTACTCCATAGCCGCTGACCACGTCCTTACGTGGGCGCCGCAGCTCTGATCGGTGGAAGAGACCCTCCTCCGTAAAAGGCGCGTACTCGCTAGTTCCAGCACTAAGACAGGGTGCGCTTAGAGCGGACGCCCCCTCCATGATTCCTGGTCCACCCGCTTGATCTGCCCAGCCGGGAACCAATCCACGTGATAGACCCGCCGGTCATCCACCCACTCCACCAACCCAAACGACCTCGTGTACTTGATGGCCCGACCATAGATTTCGCCCACGCGGACCAACGGCTGCTTACCGAGGTCGAGGTCAATGATCTTGCCGTCGTCCGGTTTGGGGTGACTGTCGTCGGCCTCGATCTGGGCCATCATGCGTGCGAAAGCGATGGAGTCTTGCTTCGGTCTCATAGATCAAGATTAGAACATATATTCGAATACAAGGGATTCGCCGTTAGACAGAGTGCTGCCCACGTCACCGACATGCGACGTGGGCAGCGAGTTGAAGGACCGAAATCAGGCCGACATCTCACTCCCCGGAGTCCCGCCGAAAGGGGACGACACCACCGGACCTTTGGTCGTCACGTTGTAGACCGGCCAGCCGGTCGCGGTCGTAGCCTCCGGACCGGTCGCCTCTACAGTGGTTTCTGGTTCCGTCACGGCACGTGCAGAACGCTGGTAGGTAGCAGTCCCAAACCGAAGATCAGGACCAATCGTGTCAGCAATAATGCGTCGAGCCTCGCGGCGCTCGCCGTCCTTGTCGTACGACCGGAACTCCAGTTCGCCCGAGACAGTTACCGGATCCCCCTTCTTGAGAGATGTAGCCGCGTTTTCTGCCAGCATGCGGAATGCTGACACATTGTGGAAGACGGGCTCGCCGTCGCGCCAGGTGCCGTCAGGATTCTGGATGCGCTGATTCACGGCGACCCGGATCTTCGCGTGCGGCGTTCCGGACTCCCCGATCGTGAGCTCCGGGTCCGCGACAAGATTGCCAGCGATGGTGATGGGAATCTTTGTGTTCATGGTCGATCTACCTTCCTTCGCCGATGGGCCTCTCCCATCGGACATCTGAATGGATCAGGGACCCGCCAACTCCGGGCCAGGCATCGAGGCACCCGGCCCGGGCACACCAGCGTAGGTAGAGGAAGCCGTGACAGCGGGCGAAGCCCTGACAGCAGCGAACTTCCCACCAAACCCAGGAGGATCCGAAATAGCGAGAATGCCTTTGGTTGCCGCCGTTACTCGCCCCAGCACAGACTTGGCGATGTCCACGCGCGACGTCGGAGCACGGCCCTCCTGCAGCTCCTTCTCGGTTCTGATGACCGCGTCAGCCCACCCAGCCAGATACGTGGCCGACTGCGGCCCACGATCAATGCCATGAGCACGAAGGACTGTATAGGCCACCGATTCGGCCTCCACTTCGGCCAAGCCGCGATGGTTCGCGCTGCTGCCGTAGAGCCGACCAACACTGTCCTCCGGGCCATGCAACAGGACGTGCCCTAGTTCGTGGGCAAGGACCGCCACCCGCTCCTCGCTGCTCATCCACAGGCCAACCTGGATCCGACGAGAATCGAAGTCGGTGTAGCCGCTCGTGTAGCCGTATTGGACGCCTGAGACCTCAACCCGGAAGCTGCGCTCCTTCGCGACGTCACACAAGGACCGCCACAGTTCGCCCAGGTTTTCCCCGGATTCAACGCCCCCGCGCGGCACCAGGATCGGCGTTCCCTCGGTTTGGGTAACGTCAAAGACTGCCTGCCCTCGCCAGCCCGTGACAACGCTCTTCTTACCAAGACTGACCGCATCAACCGGCGCTGCCTGGGCCACGGGCAGCAGCTTCCGCTGACCATCAGCCAACTTCAACTCCTGCATGGAAGCAGTCCGCGGTGCGATCACCCAGAGCGCGTGCTCGCCCCGCAGCACGGTCCGCCCATGACGCGCCCACTCTTTGTAGCCAGCAACGAGAGTCGGTTCCTCGGCACCACGCTGCGCCATCTGCGCCATTAGCAGGGCGACGTTGCCCCCTGAGTAACGCCACAAAGTGGCTGAGGCATCTAGCAAAACCTGCCATCGAGCCGGCGACTCAATAGCTTGCTCAAGGGCAGTGTGAAGTCCTGCAGTGAGACTCGCGATGCGCTCTTCAGGTGACATTCGACGGGTCGGCGGAAGGCCGACGTCGTCCGTCCCGCCAGGCAGGTGAGGGTTAGATTCAGGTGTAGCGGCCACGACAGCCATCCTTCGTGCTTCTGAGTCAGCCCTGAGAAGGGATCACCTATCCATTTCCGGTCCGGGCCAGGACGCCATGACCGGATCAGGATCCAAACTGATGGGCGCTCAATTTCCAGTCATCGAAGGCCGGTTCCGCTGGTACAACCCTGGTGACCGGCTCCTTGTGGCTCTGCAGACCGACGCACCCTGCGGTTCTCGTGTGGGTTCGGAGACGTTCGACGGCGTGTGGGAGCCTTTCGTGGAAGGCCAAGGGACCGAAGCCCGAGTCGTCGGAAGTAAATGAAGCCATTTCCGCCCGCTGCAGCGCGTAGAGCTCGGCCACCAGTTCCGAATGCCGCCACCAGCAATCAGGCACAACAGAGGTGGTCAGCTGATAGGTGGCGACAAGCCATCGAACCCAGTCAAAGAGGCTCTGCCACGCAATCTCAGCCTGTTCCCGTGACATGTCCCGCCAGCGGCGAGTGACGCCCACTGTGCGGGGCGAGGGCTGAAACGACGAGCGAAACAACTCAGCCGTCAGTTCATCGTCAAGGTCAGAGATGCGGCCCACTTCGAAGTCGGAATCATCGGCCTGGGTGCTCATGAGTCAACCTCAGTGTTCGATTCCTGCCGGGTCAGGTGACCGGCAGCCAGCTCCCGCTCTGTTTCAACTTTCGAACGGCCGAGTTCCGCGGCGTCTTTGCGTTTGTGCCAGTCGCGCAGGTCAAGAAGTATGGGTCGAGTTCTTCTGCCGAGCATGAGGGCCGTACCAACAGGTAGACGACGGATCTCATCCAGGCGGATCACCGGAGTATCGCGGATCTGTTCGCCGTCCTGGCGCCCTTGAGCCGACCAGGACCGCGTGTTCATGATGAGGCTACGCTCCCCCAACAGGCCTGCCAGCGAGCGCAGGTCACGCTCGTCAGAACCGCCGCCGAAGATCACTTTGATGATCGCGGAGTCCCAGATCGTGGCTGCCTCCTCGATCGACCATCCACTGCGGGCTTGCGACAAAGACTGCAGGACCACCAAAGTAGAAATCCCAATGCCTCCACCATCAGAGAGCACCACTGGAAGCCCGGGCCACGGAGACAGGTTAGCTATCTCATCAAGGATCAATGACAACGGCGGATCCAGTCGCCCGCCGGCCGAGACGAACGCCATTTCGCGAGCAGCATTGTCGATGTCGTCGATCAATGCCGAGAGAAATGGACCAGCTGCAGCAGCTCCGGAGCGGGTGCCGATCAAATACAGCGTCCCCCGCTGTCTGATAAAGGCCTTCGGGTCGAACTCCTGGGCTTCGTCCTGCGGATTCAGCGCCGCCAATACTCGTGGTGAGGACAACGGTGCGACCGCCGCAGAGACTCCGATCCAAGAGTTCGACGTGTTGCGAGGATCGTCCTCCAGTATCCCCATCAAGTCGGCCTGCCAACCGAGTGCAGCTCCCGTGCGGCCGAGGACATCCAAAGCTTCGCGTGCCAGAACCGGGCTGGAGGACCAACGGCGGAAAGCAGCAATACCCTCGCCAGACAGAGCCGCCGCGTGGAGAAGACACTGCAACACGATCAGCGAGCGCTTCTGCCACGCCGCATTCTCACCTTTCATCTCAGTATCTGCCGTAATCACCAACGCTCGACGGGTTGCGATATCAGGATCCCCACACCCTCGCACAGGCGACCACCGAAGCGTGGACGGCAGCCCCGACATGCCTTGCGGATCAAACACCGTCACAGGCCGCCCATCACTCATCCGGGCCCGCATAGTCACTACCAAGTTATCGGCACGCGTTGACGTCGTGACCACCGCCCCTGGCGCATCGAGGATCGCATTGATGACCACATACAGGCCCTTGCCAGACCGAGGCTCACCTTGAATAACCATCGATTCCTCCGTCGAGACATGGATGGTCACGCCCCGCGAACGCCCGAGCGTCCACGAGACGTCTTGGATACTCGGTCGACTAACCCCAGGACGCGTGTACAGGCCGCGACGGCGGACGGCTCGAGAGCCGAAGTCGCGAACAATCTCGGCCCTTCCGGCCACGCCGTCCCTGCTCAGGATGTCCTGCCGGAGCCACGCACCGGATTGTTTCCATATCCTCCAGCCGAGCACTCCCCCAACGGCGAGCGCCGCGACCAGGACCAGCACGCCACCCACGATCCACCAGACTGCAGCCATGTCAGGCGCACACTCCTGCGAGATCCAGTCAGATCGGCTGACTAACAGGCCGACGCCGGCTACGGGATTGAAGAACGACGGCGGCCTGCCGCCGCACTGCCGCGGCGTCGCCAGAGTGGCGGCTGCCTGGACGAGAAAGCAAAAGACCACATAGCCAGCAATGGCCCACAGACCTACCGACACCATTGGGTTGGTGCTCCCTGTTCGTGCCCTCACAGGTGCATCCGATCGTCGGTTCCGAAGACCTCCAGCTCATCGGTGGTCACCCGGTTCGCCACGATGAACGAGCGGTTCCCCACCTTCCACAACCCGACACCCTTGGGCAGGTTCTCCACGTGATCGCACTCGGCTTCCGTGAGTCCCAGCGCCTCCTTGGTCAGCCGCATGGCGTCGTGTTTCTGGCGGTAGATGATGCGAGTGTCTGCCTCGGTCAGGAGCCCCAGTGCCTTCTGCCTGTGGCCGCTGGTACTGTCGCCGATTTCGTTGAGGTCTGCGACCTTGTGCATGATCAGAAGGTTGGCAATCCCGTAGGTGCGCGCGAGCCTCCACTGCTCGCTCATCTTCGCCAACATGTAGGGGTCGGCGAGCATCCGCCAACCCTCGTCGTACACCACAAGCCGTTTGCCGCCGTCGGGGTTTGTCACCGCGGCCTCAAGCCACGTTGCGCTGCAGGCCGCAGCCAGCGACAGCGCTTGCTCCGAGGCGCCGATCAGAGCCGACGTGTCCATCACCATCATCGGCGCATCAGCATCGAAGGCAACAGTGGACGGAGCGTCGAACATTCCTTCCAGGTCGCCCGATACGGTCCTCCTCAGCGAGTGGCTAACAGCGACGCCCCCATTTCTGCCAACCAACGCCAGAGTCTCCGGGGATGGCTGCAGCAGGTGGTCCAGCACCATGGGGAGCGTCGGCGTCGAGTTCTCCGCCGTCGTTTCCATCAGCGCCATGTCTAAAGCCGTGTGTTCAACCGGGTGCAGTGGAGTGCCCTGCCGCATGAGGGACACGAGAGCCACGAGCAGTTGCCGGCGCCGCTGCCGCACAACGGCCTTCCACTGCGTGTCAGTCAGCAAGCTCGGCCTCGGTCCAGCATCTAGAGGGTTCACCCGCGCCGACCGACCCGGGCCAACAGAAATCACCTTGCCGCCCACAGCATTGGCTACCGAAACCCACTCACCCTTGGGATCGGAGGCAACGGCCGCCTTTCTGCCCAGAGTTATGGACCTCGCAACTAGCGACTTTCCGCACATCGACTTACCAGTCCCCACCGTGCCGATGACGACGATCGACGGGCCGCTGATGATCCCTTTGTCGTAAAGGATCCACGGATCATACGAGAAGGCGCCGGAGCCAAAGACATCCGTTCCGATGTAGGTTCCTTCATGGCCCAGACCGGACTCCGTGATGAACGGGTATGCGGCCGCGAACGTCATGGTCGAAGCGCGGTGCGGAGCTGGCCGCAAGCGATGGGGACCCCACAGCGAGTTTGTCTCCCGGCTCCCCCAGTCACCGCGCAGGCGCTCGCGGTCCGGCTGTTCCGCCGTCTTGTCCTCATCGCTGCGGAACAGGCGCCTTCTCTTTGGAGCCGCTTCCGCTGCCACCGCCCGTTTGGCGTCCTTCCGCTCCGAGCGCGTGCCCGACGGCGTATAGGTCACCTCTTGGTTCTTGAGGCTCATCGCAGTCCCCGCCCTAAGGGAAGTCCGCCAGCGATGAAAGCGGCCCACTGCTGGCCGGCAAGCAACCGCAGTTCTACGAACGCACCAGCCGCTGCTGATTCGAGTTCATGTCGATGGCGGGCCAGGTCTTCCAAAGATTCGGCGGTTATGGTGACGAAAGCCGTAGGCCGAACGTCACCGTGTCCCGCGACGATCTCTTCTTCCCGTTGGGAAACTTCTTCTTCCTCGGCACGCTGCTCTCGCGTTGTGGGTCGATCGAAACGTGCGTTGATACGCCTTCGCGTTTCGTGCGCTTCTTGGGCAGAGCGAATATCACGCAGAGCTTCAATCGTCGGCACGGTACGTATGACCTGGGTAACTGTGTGCCTGAAGTCGCCGACGTACACCAGAGGATGCAAAAAGCCCGGATACACCTTCTGACGTGGCCACTCAGCCACCCAGAACGTCTGGTGGAACCCGGAGTCGCTTCGAAGATAGGTCCAGTGCTCCTCGACAGCCATGGGGCCGGAACTCTGACGCGGTGGCTGCATCTCATCTCTAGGCTGACGCTCCGATTTAGAGGATCCTCGCGCGAGTGCCTCAGGATCGAAGGCTCCGCGAAGGACTCCCAGCAGTTTGGACTCGGACAACCATTCATCAACCCTGACACCGTGAGTTGCCAACGACGTCGTGATCGCGCCAACCTCAAGACGCAGTAAGCGTTCGAGCCCGTTCTTCCCTCCGCCCGATTCCTTGATCCGTCGGCGGGACTTTGACGTATCCACGACAAGCGACAGCAACACATCGTGACTCATCGCCGACCCGGCTGCCGAGATCAGATCTTGGTAGGCCATTTGCCCCCACGAGCTGCGCTCGCCGTCTACAGCGGTGACAGTCCGATCGTAGAAGTCCTGCAGCGCCGACGACGGATATGGAACGGTGTAATCCTGGACAGCAATGCGGGCGATGTCAGATCGTTGGGCCAGCCCCGCTTGCACCCGTGACCACGCTTGCGCAGCCCAGGCTTTGTCATCGTCGTCGAGCAAAGCAAAGGATCGGGTGCTACAACGGAGCACGACGATGGCTTCTTTGCCCGGCGCATCGAGGATCACACACTCGCCGCGGCTAAGCGGCTGAACCCTGAGGTTGCCCAAGCCCCCGGGCAGAGCAAGCTTTCCGGCCTTGACCGGACGCTCTGGCCGTGCCAGAAAGCGAGTCTGCCCCAGAACACTCCGCACGAAGAACAGGACGATGAGACTGCCCCAAATCGGATACGGAATCCGCGAGTACTGGAGAACTCCGATCAAAACCAGAGTCACCCACATCGGTGCTGTCACTACGAGGCCGCTGGGACCGCCCGCAGCCGAGGCAATAATCGCCACGAGCACGCCTGTGGCTACCAGCACTAGCTGATACCACTTCAGCCCCATGAAGATTCCGCGCCGTTCGTACCTGGGAAATTTGACGGGTTCCAGTGCCCGCGATTCATCACTCATTGGACTTGTCCGGAGGTAGTGGCTTGTAGGTGTCCTTGTGCTTGATCGGCGGCAGTTCGGCCGCTGGCAAGCCGCTATTCGGAGATCTGACTTCAGGTGCCCGCGTTGTTGGTTGGGTGCCCGGGGATGTTGCCTTGCTCGGTCCAGCTCCAGCACGGTTCGTGGTCGTACTCGTGTTGACGTCATGGTCAGTGACCACCTGCCCCCTTACGACTGAGGTGCTGGAGTTGGAACTGCCCGACGACGACCCGTCCATGAGGGTGACGTCGCCGCCCGAGCGGTGTACCGGCGTCGTGCTTGAAAGGCTCCGCGGCAGCGGCACGGATGGCGGAAGGGCTCTAGTGGGGATGTCCCGACGGCTCGACGGAATAGGCCGTGCAATTGAGGATCGGGCCATCATGGACGCGATCGTTAGTCGCCCGCCGAGTTGTCGGCTGACCTGACGCGAGGCAAAGTTGTTACTCCGCGACAGGACGTGTCCACCGCCCGCGACTTGAGCTGCTGCGGCGAGTTCCCCTCCCGCGAAGCTGACAAGCCGGAGCGCCATCAATGGAGCTCCGCAGGCAAGAACCATGCCGACCGTGCCGGCAGCCAGTCCGGCGAACGACTCCGAATCGGCAAACAGCTTGATGGCCGTTGCCAAGACGGTCGCGGCCAGAGGTTTCGCCAGCAGGAGGGCGACGACGATTTCACACCAACGTCCGGCCCAGACCTTGGATTTCTCCCACGGCAGCATCATGAGGGCGACGGGCGCAACGGCGGCAAGGACTGCGAGTGCGAAGGTGCGGAAAATCATCGAGCACATGAGGATGAACGCCAGTATCCACACCACGACGACAGCCATGACCGTCACGATCGCTCCGCCGACGGCGCCGCCCTGATTGCCTGGAGCAAGGGAGACCACGTTCCAGTCACGGTCAGAGCCAGCGACGGCTCGTTCGAAGCCGAAGAGGCGCATGAACACGACGTAGGGGTCGGTGCCGATCGATTCGAGGAGCGCCGCCGAGGCCTGGTCGCTGGCTAGAGTGAGCTGACGGACGACGTAGACGGCCGCCGCCACGAGCGGCACCGCTGCCGCTCCCCCGATCAGAGCGCGTAAGAGTCGTCGGGGCTGTTGGCTGAGCAGACCGGACAGGAGCTGGATGATCATCACCACGACGAGCGGGGTCATCATGACGATGACCCACCAGTTGGTCAGTCCCCCGATGGCCGTCCATTGGGAGTCGTCGACCTCCGATACCGTGAACGCGCCCGTGATGAAGCCCCACATCCACGAAGCGATGTTCTGGAGGACGTTGGCGAAGATGGATGTGATGGAGCCTTGGATGCCGTCGTTCGCTTGCGAAACGAGGCCGCATCCTGGCGGCCACCAACCGTTGAGGTCGCAATCGACAGGCATGGCTGCTCAGAAACCGAGCGGGAATGCCGTCTGCGACCAGAGGATGTAGCCGTTGATCCCGCCGAGGATGGCCGCGACAGGACCAGTCCACAGCAGAATCACGCCACCGCCGGAAGCCAAGCGCGAAGATTGGCTCAGCTTGCCGGCCAGAAGCATCGCGGCTCCGATAATCGCCACGATGGCGATGACGATGAAGGCGCCGACGAGGATGCCCCCGCCGATCTGCTTCAACGACTCAAGAAAAGGGAAATTCGCGTTTGGTGTGATCCCAGGATCCACCGCTGCCAGAAACATCTGGTGCTCCATCCAGTCGTCTTCAAATGGAATGAGCTGATTGGGCTCACGACTTCATGGATGGGAAGGGAAGGAACTACATGACTCCATGGACGTTTGAACAGTCACGCTGCGTTCGAACTGTAGGAACCCATACTGACCTAGGTAGGTCTAGCGCTGGGTCTGTTCGTCCTCTAGATTTCCAGGACGGGGCTGCAGTCCAAGTACCCCAGAACCTTCGGGTTTCGTGATGAGGCGCGCGGACGAGCCTTATCAACCAAAGCGTCTACATGAATAGCCGATACGGATAGGCCTCATTCGTTAACGCTGGGGCGTGCGCAATTACCTGCGCTAAGTTTTGTGAGTACTTAAGGGTTACGGGCAATGGATCAAAGAGCGCATCGTTGTTCCAGTCCATCTTCGTCAGTGCTAACACGTCCATCGCCATTTCCTCAAGGCTGCCGTGGCCAGCAAATCGCGATAGAAGCAGGGGCCCAGGAATGGAGTTCCCCCCTTGGAAGTAGCTCCGTCCCGTCAGGGCATCCGGGGTGTTACCTCCTGTCCATAGGAGGACGGCGTGTCCCGACAAGTGCACAACAGTTCCGCGACGCACTGGGTAGCCGTCAGGCAGCGAACGCGGCCCAGGCTTCCTTGGATCTCGAGGAGCGTTGAGCTTCACCGCCCGCCAGGACACGCTCGACTGTACTTGGACGCACTCAACCTCTGGGATGCCAAGCAGCGCTTCGCGAACGCCCTGAAGTTCCCCATCGGTGAAAGCACTGGACTTATGAATAACCACTCGTCTGGGCGTCCCGCCTCCCTTCCTCCTCTGATAAAGCGCGAGGCTCCGAGCGATGACACTTCTCATCTGGTCGGTGGATAGGAAAGGGTTGCGAAGGTCGATGCCATCCCCAGCGTCGAATGCTACGAACTGCATCCCACCGCCGTCCGCGTCAAAGACTTGACTACAGCACGTGACAAACCTGCCAGCTTCAGGCTTACCCTTTCGGGCATAAGACAGTCCGATGTATGCACTGTCGATTGCGGCAGCATTCTCCGCCAGTTTCCAAGGTGTGCCCCCGTACTTGGTGTACAACGCGATACTAAGACGCCACGCAACGGACGCGCGGCAGCGATATTTCCAGACGTCATCATTCAGGATCTGAGTGGCTATCCCCAATGATGCCGCCCCAACTTTGATTGAATGGTGGAGGTCAAAACCCCTATCATCTCTAAAGGCGGTCGACCAAGCATTTGGAAGGTAGATAGCAACGACGTCGAAAGACTCACGTAGTGCTGCGTATTGACGAAGTACGCTAAGGACCGACTCGGCGACCCCCTGTCCAACAAAACCACCCGATTCGAAGTCTTCCAGTTTGGCCGGCAGGGTTGCGTGCAGTGGATCAGCAGCTGGAGCAACAACAAGACCTAGTGCATGCGACATACCTGGATAGTCAGGAAGGTAGTCAGGCCGTTCCTGTGCCTTCTGTGGCTGATTCAATTCGCGGAAGAGAGTACCAACCCGTTCGTAAGAACCTGGCGGACCTATTGTGGCTACACGCAACGTCGTCCCTAGAACGGCGTGAATCTTCTTGCTGTACGGCCCAAACTTCATCAAACCTCTTAGAGGATGGACCATGACGGAGTTCGCGTTCGTGGGATCAAATGCAAGTGCCGGCTCATCCAGTACCCGATAGGGCGGAAGCTTAGAGTCAATCATGAGAGCCCGCTTTGGCCGGGAACGCTCCACGCCGTCGTTTTGCTGATAACGAAGCGCGTGCTTTCGTCACCTGGCCACGCAGTCATTGAAGTCAATTCCTCTGGCGCAAGGAACGCCGCCCAGACCCCCACCATTTGGGCCCAGTCCTTATTACGTCGTTTGAACCATCTTTCTCGTATCCATGGGGAGACCGGATCAGGTCGACGACGATCAGGATCTCGCTCCACCCATGTGAAGGGCTCAAACAACAACCACCACCTGCCCAGACGTGGCTCAAGACGTAGCCGCACACCCTCCGCGTATTGACGGTTGCCGTAACGGGTTAATCGTCCATAAAGATCTGGCCCGTAAACCTTCTTGAATGGTTCCAGAGCCATGGTGAGTTGGCCGCGGGTGTTTTCATTTCGCACATTTGAAGGATCAGTCAGGTAGAGCAAATGCCCGCGGTCACGAAAGGACGGACGAACGGGTCGACCATTCGCGAGAGCCCTCACTAGCGATCGAAGCAATAGACCGTGGACTACCGTGTCCTTCCCTGGATCCGCAACGCGGCTACCAAAGACTAGAGAAGCACCCCTATCAACTACATTGCGCAAATCCGTGTCCGAACCTAGTGCGAACACCTCTTGACCGTTGCTAACTGCGTCAACACGAGCCCCCGCAATCTTCAACGCATTGCGGAGGTCTTTGTTTTCAATGGACGTCTGCGCTGTAATCACGCGTGCGGGGAGTTCGACGACTGGGAGTGCGTTAAAGCGCAAGACAGGGAACTGTCCGTTCTCCAAAACCGGCAACTGCACGTCCTGAACCTGCTGCGTTGGAAGTAGCTCAACAATCTTCCTACTAAGCGCCGACGGGAAGTCCTTGTGACGAGCAATCTCCCCCAACAACTCATCAAAAGTCTCGCTAGCCACGACGTAAGTCTCAACGCCTGCTTCCCCTGCTGACTCCAGGAACTTTTCGACGCGAGGAAGCAGTCGAGTTGAAGATCTTCGAACCCAGAACAGACCATTTGGATACGGTGTGGGGGTTTCAAGAACCTGTTCCAAGGCATCCATGACAGATTCGTCCCGCCCGCTGTAACCAGCTACCACCAGCCCGAATCTGCGCATGGATTCGGTCAGCACATGTCCGAGCGTTTCGTCTTGGGCACGAAGTTCTGATTCTGTATTTTTGATGGAGTCTGATTGATAATCGCCGTGTAGCTTTACGAGTAGAGGCCAATCCCCTTGTTCCAAGCAACGACGGGCAATGTCAGAATTGGTCAGTGCAGCTACTCGGAGCGGCAGCCGCTGCCCAATGTCGAGAATATCGTTCGCACGCATTGCAGACTGCTCAATCAACGAATCGAAGTTCGTCGTAAAAGCTAAAGGGGTCTGGCCCGTCGCCAAAAGCGCACCGAGAACTTGTTGTCCGTACGACGGGCTGCCAAGTTCAACTGCTGTCGAGATATAGCGGCGTCGGTCCGCAGCTGAGGGGTACATGCGCGTAAACGCCGCCTCATACTCTTTTGGGTCACCCATCAATGGGAAGCCACGAGCGCCGTTAAAGTACGCATTGATACGCTCTATCCATAGCGGATCTTCCGCATCAATGTCGGAGCGAAACAACCGATGGTCCGCCGCGTAAAGAGAGGCTTTGAAATTCTCAATCATATGCCCGGCCGTGGGGACACCCGCACTGGCGGATGCACCAGCTCCCAAAAACCACGCCACTTGAGCTCGTCGAAGTACCAGTATGCGTGCAAATTCGCTCTCGGTTAGTTGCCCCAAAACCTTCCCCCAAACTACCGTGGCCGCATGAAGCGCTGCGGCAACACCCGACAAAGACTCTCTAAAGAGTCCCACAAACGATCAGAAATTTGACGTTGACACGTCGCAACCTGCTTCGTCCTAGTTAAGCGTGCATCTCCTCGATTTGAGTGAGCCTGCATCTGCTGCAACCTTACGATTCCTTGCACCGACGGAGAGAACCGTGAGGCATATAGGTCCGAATAGCAACCAGGGCACACACCACGTGCGCACCTTGGTTAGAATCTGAATGTTAAGAGGCACGGGCCCCACCGCATCGCTGGGGAGCCAACACCACAGTTTTATCAAAGGACATCAAATCGGCACCTCTCCGGTCGGCTTCGGCCGCTGCTCGCAGGTCCACCGGCAAAGCAGTCAGCACATTGGGCCGCCTGACGGTCAAAGGTCGAAGCCGCTGTGGGTTGAGAAGCACCCAGCCCTCACCGCTACCCTGGGGGCAATCCTCGTCGGAGTAATTAGCGCGGGATCGGCCATCTTGGGCGCCACAGTTTCATCCAACACTTCGCTGGACATCGCCAGACAACAGCAAAGCAAAGCGGACGACCAAAAGGCGCGTGAACAAAAGGAGACCACTTACCGCGAGTATCTCGACGCTGCTGTCGGCTACAGAGCCGCCGCCTCGGACCTATTTGCACGCACGGCACCGTCTGACGTGTCCGGAGCATTCTCTGCCTTCATGACCGCGAGGTCACGCTTCCAAAAGCAGGCAAATGAAGTCTACGTCTACGGCAGCGACGACGCATGGAAAGCGCACGTAGACGTGGCTGGTACGCTGCCCCCGGCTCTGAGTGACGCTCCACTCAATTTCAAAGCTTCAGATCTGTCCAACGAAACCGCCTTCACAGCCGCGTACCAAGAATTCCTTGCTGTCCGATGCAGGGAAGTCGCAGCCAAGGCGCGTACCGGCTGCGGTGGCTAGGCGAGTGTCTGGCTAGAGTTTCCTCTCCTGAGCCCAGAAACAGCCTAATGATCCCTGGGTTCCTATTCACATGTCCGCCCTGTTCTGAGCGATCCCAATTGGATCACCCCCAAGCCGGCGTTTCGTTTAGGGTTCACGGGCCACCGTCCAAGAGATTGAAATAGGCGGTGCCTGAATTCCAATCAATTGGATGCAACAGAGTACCCACGGCAGGATTCAAGGCGCTGTACATCATTCCACCCCCCGCATAGATACCCACGTGGCCCCAGTTGTAGATTCCTTGAGGATTCTGAACCACTAGGTCGCCGATCTGCGGTGCCTGCGTCATGCGGCCGACCCGCCACTGCTCCACTCGCGGCAGTTCAATCCCAACCTGCCGGTAAATCCACTGGACGAATCCGGAACAATCCCATGCCTTAAAAGCAGTACCACCCCAGACATAGGTACCCCCGACTCCCATCTTGGTGAAGCGAAGAATGTCTTGGCGGACCTGGCTGAGACCATCATCTGACACATTGGAAGAGCTCGCAGCGGAAAAATCGGTACATGCTGGAAGCTGCGGAATCCCACCGAGAGCATCCACGATGGTGTACGCCTGCGGTTCCCATCGGTCGTACAGCTCCGGAAATGCCGAGACCTGAACCGCCTGTGCAGCCTGTCCTTTACTCAAGGAACCCCACCCGGGGATATCCAACAACCCCCGAGGGCTTCCGTGATTCGGCCCCCATATCCCTCCATAAAAGGCTTTTGCGTTGTAGGTGACATCCATCAATTCTTGGACACTCCCCCACCCGGCGGCAGGACGCTGCTGAGCCGATCCGACGGAGTCTTGATCACTGCCGACTCCATCGTGCGGGTAATTGAAGGAATCAGGGACGTTAGTATTGGCAAGCATTCGGAGGCTGGATTCTTGCAAAGACATCATGATGGCGATGACTAGTGCCTCTCGAGGCAAACCGAGTCCTTTCCCGACCGAGACATACCCCTTGGCGACATTTACTTGAGCCGCCGAAAGCCCGGCGACTCCAACGCCGGTTGGCAGGTCGAGCACATCGGGGCCGCCACCAACACCTGCCTCAGCGCCAGGGACACAGGCGACGGCCGTTGTCGTATGGTCCCCCACCAAAACAACCGCCACCGCGCTGGCAACTACAGCAAATGCGAGCGCGACCACCGCAACGAACGCTCCAATCAACCTGACAAGGGTGCGTCGTCGTACGAGAACTACGGCAAGCCCGGGATCAGGCATCAGTAAACGATTCGGTCGGATGACGCGTAGAACGCAACCATCACGCAACGATCAGCAGGTGCTGACGGAGCTGGAGGACAGTTAACCATGACACTGACGGGTGCGGAGTACGTGTTGGTACTTGCCGACGCGTGGTCCTCGACGGAGAGTCTCACAGTGCAGACATGTAGCCCGGGCCACGGAGCCGGCCGTTCGCGCACCTTGACCAGTTGCTCGTCACACGTCAATGACTCCGCCTTCGCCTCCCGAAAGGCCCCTTGGCCCGCCAAAGTCACGAAGGATCCAGCGTTTAAACCTGTAGCCTCGAACTCTTGAACCAGAACGGTCCACGGATTGGAACCATCCGGAAGCAAAATCCAAAGATCGCGCATCCTGCCGTAGACCTCTGAGTAGGACGAGGTCCTCGTATCCCACGTGTAGATAGCCTCGGCAGCGGCAGAGGCAACTGCGCGAAAGTCCATCGGCCCGAGCATAGGCGATATAGCCGACGGTTTGGTTGTTCCCGAAGGCTTAGCCGAGGGCCGTGGCGCGGCTGGAGATGCGATTGGAGCAGGAGCGGAAGCTACAGGACCAGCCCCCGTGGCTGGCCCCTTAGACGGCAGTGCAATTAGCAGAGCCAGAGAACCAACCATCAGTAGGACCGCCAGCCCGAAGACCCACCGACCCAAACGTGTCCGAAGCCCGTTTTCCTTGCGAATGCTCATGATCACCACCTCAGAGGCATTGGTTGTCAGCTGCGGAGCAAAGGCATCCGCCGATTAGAAGGAGGCCACCCTGCGCACTACGCGCCAAGCGGTTTGGTACAGACGCCGCGCAGTGCCGATCTGCACAGCAACATAGCGATCGGTGACGCCCAGCTTCCGGGCCAGTCGAGCAATCGCTGCTTGCCGTTCCGATCCGTGAACGTCGGGAAGAACTATCCCGTTAGCGACCTCACGCAGGAGGACACTTGGGAGGCATTCAACCGCACACTGACAGAGCTGGCCGATATCGCCAATGCTGCCCGGGGTGACATCGAGTGCCAGGCTGACTGTCTTCGCCGTCTGTCGCACAGCAGTCACGGCGTTCCAACGACGGCGGTCGTGCGGCGTGGGGAGCGCATATTGGCGAGGCGCGGTGAGGCTCTCAACGGCCATCCGCCACGTGGGTGCCGGCACAGCTTCTTGAGTTAACTGCAGGACCATAACCGCCCACTCATGGTCGATGATCTCCTGGTTTTCGGGATTCTCCTGCCCGATGAGGATCGCTGATAGTCGACCCCAAGGACCCGAAACCTCGCCACCCGTGGGGTCGAGCAACAGAGGCAGCGTCCTGTGGTTGAGCTCGCGGCGGGTGTGGGCGGCGCAGATGTTCGACGTCACGCCCTGGACCCATGCTTCAAAGGGGACACCAGGCAACGCGCGGTAGCTCCCCCGTGCTACGCCATTCCAGACGGCTACTCGGATGTCCTGCAGCACGTCGTCAACATCGCATGCCCGTCCGATATGAACCAGGTGAGAAACGACGTAGCGCCGCACCCCTTCAACCGCTCCCATCATCTGGTCAACAGACACGGACAACATCGGCTCCGGCGGACCAGTAAGCGAGATGTCCACCGTTCCGGGACGTGACTGCAGTTGTTCGGCCTGCTCAATCTTGTCGTTTAGGCTCATCGCCCTCACCGCTTCGAATAGCTACTGTTCTCAAGCGTTCGCCGCCAGGTGGCGGCGTTGATACGGCCGAGCCGACTCAGCCACAAACGAAAGCATCTAAAATTTATTGTCAAAGATACTTTAAGTATCGTCAAGAGTGCGGTTCTTACTTTTTTCCTGTTGTTCGGCAAGAATTGAGCCATGCCACGGATTACGCAGCCTCACGACGACGCCTGGTCACCCGACGTCGAGGCGGCCGTGGCCACCTTCGGAAACAGGGCACGGAACGAAATTCTGAGGTTCCTCACGACTTTCGGCCCTGCGACGCGGGGTGACATCGTGGATTCCGTCAGCGCTGGCGAGCCGAGTGTCGCAAAGCATCTGGTCGCCCTGGAGCAGGTGGGGGCGATCGTCGTCGACGTTCCAGCCGGGCGCCGCCACGGCCGATCCCCGCGGTACTCAGCGAATCCCGCTCGCATCAAGGAGCTGCTGGACGCTCACCTTCGCTATGTCCTGGAGGAATAGCTGCTGCCCTTTCACCACGTGGGTGAAGGTCGATGTCCTTGTTTAGATACTCGGAGATAGCGCGCAACGTCTCCGGGGAGACATCCCCCAGCGTCCTGACGGCAAACGACTTCACTCTGGCCGCCCTCAACGACTTCACAAACTCCAGTTGTGAATCTATGCGTTCAGGAATGTCGCCTTCCACGCCGTTCAGAAGGTATGAAGGATCGACGTCGAACATCTCGCAGATAGCGGTGAGCAGCTGAGGATCGCTGACCAGACGTCCATTTCCATCCTTCATGTAGAACCACCTGGCCCGTGAGATCTTGACACCCCGGGCCTGGAGTCCGGCCTCAACTTCCCTGAAAGTAACCGGCGATCCCCGTTCGGCAACAACCACGTCCAACAGGAGGTTCAATCGCCGCGCGAGCGTTGCCTGCGGTAGCTCGCCGTTGCGGCTAGCGTCTTTCGCTGGCATGCTCCGCCTTTCGATCGCCTACTCCCCATTACTGTGGCCCCTTCGCCATCAGTATTCCGCGAGCGCCGTACCGACACAATCAATAACAGTGTGAATCTGTTGTACGGATGACTGCAGGCGTATTCTTATGCTGTAGACCCGTCTACAGCCTCCAACCTTCTCACCCCGAGCCGTGGTTTGCATGTCGACATCCATCCTGATGAACCGAACACGCACCCAGATACTCCGCTTCTTGATAAGGAGCGGACCGACTACCTGTACGGTCTTGGCCTCAGAACTCCGGACCTCCGTGGCCACCATTCGACGCCATCTCAAGCTCCTCGAGTTAGCCGGCCTCGTTCATGATTTGGGCGGTGAGCGATTCTCCGCACGGTCCTCACTGATTGAGAGCCAGCTCATCGAGTTGGCCAACCAATACTCAGTGCAAATGCCTCCTACGACTCCGCCGCCGCTTGTTCGAGACTAGCGTTAGCCAACGTAAGTCCATGGAACCAGTCCTCAACGGAGTGCTCCCACTTATCGGGGTCGAAATTCCACTCGAGGGAGTGGCCCACGGACTCAAACTCCACCAAGCTGACGAGGTCGGGCCGCACCGTCGCAGCCCTTTTGGAACCTTCGAACGGGGTTGTGTTATCCTTCCGGCCATGGAGGATCAGGATTGGCTTCTTCAGCTCCGCTGCTCGCGCCAGCCAATCCAAGGCATCCAGGCAAATCGGTTCGGCAAGGCCGGTCACCCATCGGAGAGCCTTTGATTGAAGGATCGTGAAGCCCAAATCTACAAGCGGGCGAGGCAGTCCTGCTGCCTTAGCGTTCGATCGCAAGGTCGTCCGCCAATCGAAGACAGGGGCGTCAAGAACCATCCCGACCATTCGAGGAGCGTGCCCTGATAGAGCTGCCGATTGTAAGGCTATGGCGGCGCCCAGGGACCAACCGAAGAGAACAATACGTTCAGCACCTTCGGCAACGGCGTACTTGATGGCAGCTTCGACGTCGCGCCACTCGGTTTCGCCGAGCCGGTACCGCTTATCGGACGACGGCGGCGCGTCGCCGTCGTTTCGGAACGAGACAACCAGCGACGTCAGTCCCAGACGTCGCGCGACCGGTATGCCGCGGAGCGTCCCTGCTCTTCTGCCTCCCATTCCGTGGATGTGTATTGCCCATGTCTTTGCCACGTCGGCTCCTTCCGGCGCATCAAACCTCCAGGCCGGAGCCACTCCGTCCTCGACTGGAATATCGACGTCGCGGCAAGGGAAGCCCAGTTGATGGGGTTCGGAGTAGACGTACCCACTCCAAATACCTGCCGCCCCCTGCACAGGGTTTCCTGAGTCCACACGCTCCACCACGCGGGTGACTGAGCCTCTGTCTGGGTTAGTTTCAACCACTGGACCCAAACACGCATGGCCGGTCCCCGACGCAAACCACAAGCTGTACCGTCCACCGGCCTCGGTGTGTGTAGTTGCCGGCAGCTCAATGAAAAGTTGCCCATCGCTGCCGGGGTACACCGACCTAATGGAAAGGTCCTCGCGACGGCTGAATTTGGGTACGACTACTCGGCGTGCAAAGTATGCAGATCCACAAAGACCCGCCAGCAACGCGACCAAACCCATCGTCAGCGCTGCACCGATGGTCAACTGCCTATAAGCCGCCGACACCGTCTTCCCCCATCTGCTCCCGTCGGTCGTCGATCACCTGGCGGAGCTTCTCTAAGGTTTCCGGCGAGATCCCATGCAGTTGCCTGGCGGCGAAGTTTCGCACCCGGGATTCGCGCAGACTGCGGAGTAGCTCCAATTGGGCCTCCACGAGCCTTGGTATTTCGCCTGCATCGTCGAGTAGGTAGTCGCGGTCCACGCCAAAAAACTCTGCCAGGTTTTGCAACAACACGACATCGGTGGCCAGCGAACCATCCCCGCTGCGCATATAGGCCCAACGGGATCGCGATAGTGGAGTCCCTCGCAGACTCATGTGCTTGCTGATCTCTGGGTAGGTCAATGACTCAGCGCCGACCGCCTCATAGAGGTCGAGAAGCAAGTTGAGCTTACGGGCCAACTTGGACTGCGGCGTCTCGGAGACGTTGGCACCATCATCCGTCATAACGTCCGCTCGCCTCTTCTCTTCCGCACCCTTGTTCCATGGTCAATTGGTCCAGCCAGATAATTCTCCGCAGCACTCAAGACTCTAAGCTCGCGGATATCCAAGGAACTCGCTAATCCTGGCTCAACGAGAAGAGCGTCTTGCACCTCCACGAGCATTCTGTGCAGTTTGCGTGCTGGGTCCTGCTGTCTCAGTGATTCGACGCCGAGCTGCAAGCGCACGTCTTGCCTCATCCCAGCTGTCTTTTCCCAGATTCCGCTGAGCCCGCGAACCAACTCATCCTGGCTCTCGAATTCTTTGTGGCGGACTATCCGCCGTGCAACAGGCGGGATGGCCAAGCCCACGCAAAGGAAGGCCATGGCCGCAATCACCGTTGCGTCGTATACAGGCGATACTGCGCGCATGGCATCGAGCTGGCCTTGCAAGTGCAGGGTGTCCATAACGAGCACAAGCGTTACAAGCAGCACGGCCAGCGCGCATCCAATTCCAATGAACGTGAAGGCCAGCCGGTAGTAGGGCGTCGACATTCCGGTGCGGAACAGGAAGCACGTAGCTCCGGTAGCACCGACCACGTAACCGATGTAGACGAACTGGACCGCCGAGTACAACGCGGCTGGGAACTGATCGCCGTAGTCCAACATGAAATGTGTCGAGCTTCCATGCGTAGAGATGAAGCTGAAGCTAGCGGTTAGCCCAAGAATCACGACGCCCAGGACTACGGCGCCCACCGGGTCTCGTCTCTTCCCAACATCTTCTGGGGTCGCTCCTCGGATAATCGCCTTCGAGAGAAAGTAGATGCCAACGACCATTGAGATATTGGCCAGGAGGTCGATGTAGTTCCGTCCGGCAAATGCCGCGTCAAGGCTCGTGTAGACAGGGTCGATGTTGAGGGTCATAGCCACAGCAATCGTGATGGCCGCAGTCAAAACACTGTGGTCCCGCCGTCGTGTTCCTGGCAATAGGGAAGCGACGAGAAGCCACATCAGAACTGCGACGGCAAACTGGATCATCCGAATACCTTCTCGAAGGACCTCGGCTCTCTCGCGCTGTTCCTGATCGCTGCGGCGAAGAGGTCCGCGAGTGATTCCGCAGCCGCCTCAAGCTCATCGCTAAAGCTGGTTCGTGCCAGAACACGACGGACTAAACCTGCCGAAAGGTTTGGGAACAGAACGCCGACATAATCAACCGGAACGACGAGTTCATCGTGCCGTAAGACCATATGCCCCAGTTCGTGCAGCACGAACTGCTGCCGGTGCAGCCCAGACGGGCTGACTGCGTGCAGAATGACTTCAACTTCGTCCGTCGAGAGCCACAATCCGCACACGGACCCGCCGTTCAGAGATCTCGCCGCCTCAATTTCGATGGGACGATTTCGAACACCTTCAACCACCTTGACCAGACGTTCCAGGTTGAGGTGACTGGGCAACTTGAGAGCATCAAAAGCCCTCGCGGCCCGTTCCGCCGGCGATTGTCCTGAGAGATATGGATTGTTGTTCATGGGCTTCCCCATTGATGCGTGTCGCTCGGTTCGCGACGCCATGGTGCTTTTGTCGAATGAGTGCGTCACGAGCTCTTAGATCAATTGAACGCCTGCGCTCTGGACATGTCCAGAGCGCAGGCACCAGATCGGAGTAACGCGCACACTCTAACCAGCGGCAATTGCCGGCGGCGAACGGCCAGTGGCCCCTGTGCGCCCTCCAGGCGTAGCAATCAGTGAAATGTCGGCCCTGAGGGATAGTGTTCAATTGAACGGCATTCGTAAAAAGGGGTATCGACCATGCTAGTCTCCAAGGTTTACATACGGTTCTTCCGGTCCTTCAACTACGACTATCTACGCAAGACGCATCCAAGTGCTACGCCCCACCCTTGGGATCTCTTAGGCGGGGACCTCTTCTATCCCTTCGTCCGGGTCAACCTAGAACCCTCCATCACGACGATCGTTGGCGGTAATGAGGCTGGCAAGAGCCAGTTACTAAGCGCAGTTAGGGCAGCGCTTACTGGGCGCGAAATCAATCGGGGCGACTTTTGCCGGTACTCTCAGTTCTTTGCAGTTGACAAGGAAATGTCCAAGCCAGACTTCGGCATCGAATTGACAGAACTGACCGAGTCAGAGAAGTCGACTCTGAGGGAAGTGTGCGAACTAACCGACGCTGGAGACTTCGAAAGCTTCGCACTCTTCCGATTTGCCGGTGAGGCCTCCGTTGCATACGTGCAGTCGGATGCCGGATGGACACGGCACCCTGTGGTCAAACCAGCCGCACTGGACGAAGTGCTCCCCAAGGTCTTCACAATCGACGCAACCGTGCCCCTGCCAAACAGCGTCCCAATAAGCTTCTTGGCGAACTCCGGTGGCGCCCGCAACCCCTACGGGAGACGGCAGCGACTCACGTTGTTTGATGTCCTTCTGGACCACCCGCAACACTTGGACACAGCCCAATCCCTGGCGGCATTCGCCCCCGAAATGCACGCCGCAATATCTGCACCTCCGGCCGAAGCAGACGAGATGGCGGCCATGCTCGACCTAGCAGATGATCTTCTGGTCAAGGTCTCCGGCATCGACCGCAGCGCGTTCTCAGAGTTGTATCGCGCTGTTTATGAAGGTCGTGAGGGGTACGCAAACGGTATCGTTGAACGGATCAATAAGGCCCTGTCGGCTGCGCTGAACTTCCAAAAGTTTTGGTCGCAAGACCATCACTTTGCTCTGCTTGTAACGTTGCGGGACTTTGACCTTGTTTTCACAATCCGAGACAGGACCGGCACGGAGTATTCGTTCAGCGAAAGAAGTGGAGGCCTGAAGTATTTTCTCAGCTACTTCGTTCAATACCTCGCACACGAGACACTAGCCGGGGAAGGGCGAGAAATACTCCTAATGGACGAACCGGACGCATATCTTTCCAGTTCGGGCCAGCAGGACCTGCTAAGAATATTCGAAGAGCTCGCTCATCCATCCGACGGGACAAAGCCTTGTCAGGTAGTTTACGTCACCCACTCGCCCTTCCTGATTGATAAGAATCACGGCGAACGACTGCGTGTTCTGGAGAAAGGAGAGGGAGAAGAGGGTACTCGCGTTGTAGCGAATGCTGCCCGTAACCATTACGAACCTCTGCGCTCCGCCTTCGGTAGCTTTGTGGCCGAAACAACCTTCATCAGCAACTGCAACCTGATGCTGGAAGGCATGTCAGATCAGGTGCTACTCGCTGGCATGGCATCCCACTTAACGCAGCATGGGGTGCCAGCGATGGAGAACCTTGACCTGAACAAGGTGACCCTTGTTCCCGCCGGTTCGGCAGGTCACATCCCCTACATGGTCTACTTGGCACGTGGGCGCGACGTCGAAAAACCCGCCATCGTCGTGCTTCTGGACAGCGACACCGCCGGTGATTTGGCGAAAAGCCAGCTCAAGAAGGGTGGCCCCAAAGGCAACCAGTTGCTGGATCCAAGATTCGTCGTCCAGCTCGCCGACGTTGATCAAACCAAAGCGATATCACCAAACCCCGCTGGCACGAGGACCATTGAAGACTTGGTGCCACTGCCAATCGCCCTCACAGCAGCAAAGTTATACGCTGAGGAGTTCTTGAATAAGAAGGACTCCGAGGCAGTGCAGAGAATCAATGCTTCGTCATTAGAAATCAGTGCTAGTGGTGTTCATGACGCCCTCGAAACTGCCTTGCGCGCCATAGTCGGTGATACTTTCCATTTGGACAAGATCGCCTTAGCTCGATATGTACTCGAAGTAGCCAATAGGCGGCAGGATGACTTTCAAGAGGAACTAACCGTCCTGCGGGCCAACTTCCGTGCGCTCTTTAGTCTCTTAGGCGCGCGGCAGCGAACCGCAGTCAGAGAGCTGACAGAAGAAAAAGTAGACAAGAAGATCAACCGCCTCAGGAAAGCATTCCTTGCGGACAACCCCACCAAAGCAACCAAAGAGCAGGGCGTCCTGCTACTCGAAGACATCGAAGCCTCACTCATACAAGGTCTGGACGCAGACCGTGTTACCTATGACCTTCGGCGAATTGCATCAAGTCACTCCCTCGCTGTGGATTTAGTAGCGGATATCGAGGATTTCGAACAGTTCAAGGCTGACTTGCATTCGCTCGCTTATACAGAGATCAGGGCAGTACAAACAGCGTCCTAGAGCAAACCGCTCTTGAGCTTTCTCATTTGGAGGTCGGTACATGCAGCCACCTGCGGAGCGGGCAGTGTGTGTTACAAAAACAAGCAGAGCAGACCCAAAGACATCGACGGGGTGTGCCCCTTCGATCGCCCCCGCGCGTCCTCTGTGATGCATCCTGGGAGTCATGCCAATGTTGGTAGAAACCGCCGCGGCGAACGATGGAGCTCTACGAGAAGGGAACTGCTTCGGTTGAACAGACCCAGAAGCGCGACGCTATTAGCCACTGGAACTAGCTTCAGCTAGGTCGAAGATCGCGCACTAAACTGGTTTGCCCGGAGGGCAGCGAAGGAAAAAGCCCTGAGAACTGCATACTTTGGGAACACATCATCCTCTCAACACGATCGCAGCATGATCACCAGGCATCAGGCAGGGAGCATTTCTGGGAACACCAGCCGCGCGTCACTGTCGCGAATGAACTTCTCCGCCACCAGAAGCTGAACGACAAGACATGCAGGGACCCGTTCAAGCTTCGGCATCGAGTCCCGGCACGTTGGCGCCGCAACCAACTACGTGCTGCGCTCTAAAGACACCCTGATAGCCGAGGCCTTGTGACCGGCGGCTGGGTCAACAGAACTAAGTATAAGTCCAGTCCCACTTTGTCATGTGGCTGCGGACAACTACATGAATGAACAGCCAGGAAGACCAAACGACGGGGCGTTGATATGGACTTGGAATTTTTCGAGCCTGCCGAAGCTGCAGCACTCATGCGCTGCAGTGAAGGGTGGCTGCGCGATGGCGCGGCAACTGGCCGCTTTCCGCACGCTTGCTGGGGCAAGGGAAAGATCGTCTTCACGTCAGAGCACATCGCGGAAATAGCCAGACTCAGTGAGATCTCGCCGAGCTCCCACCCCTCTCCAGCGACGCAGGCCGCCAGCACAAGCAGCGCCAGGCTCATCGGCACGCGCGCACGCAACCGCCTGGTCTCCTGAGAGGCCAGAACAGCTTCACCGCATGAACGCTGCGACCTGCCGCTCAGTAGCGTCCGCCCCAACCTGCAGTGCCTCAGGCATAAGGTGGCCATACACCTGCTCAGTAGTCTTGATTGACGCATGCCCCAACCGGCGCGAGATCGTAAAGATGGGCACTCCATCCTGAATCAACCAGGACGCGTGCGTGTGTCGCAGGTCGTGAATGCGAGGGTCTTTCCGCAGCCCTCGTAGCTGTGCTGCCTTAACCGCGGGCACCCAGAAGTGGTGCCAGTACAGCTTGTGCACGATCCGCTCCCCCTTGGGCGTCGTGAACAGCAGGTCGCTGCTCGGACGGCCCGCCACCAACGGAACCAACAAATCCACCAGCGCAGGATTCAAACCGATCGTCCGCTTACCCGCACCAGTCTCCGTCGGCCCGATGTAGAACTGGTTCTGCCCGTCCCGTTTCCATGCCTTGTTGATACGCGCGGTCGCCGGCTTACCCAGCAGATCAATGTCCGCCACGGTCAGAGCTGTGGCCTCCCCGAAACGGGTCCCTGTCATCACCAGGAAGTTCGTGAAGTCCCTGTACCGCTCCCCCATGTTTTCCATGACCAGGCCGAATTCCGCATGGGTGAGGAACATCATCTCGTCCTCGGCCTTCTCCACGCTCGGCAGCTGTACACCGCGGCAAGGATTTCGCGTGATGTAGCCGAGCATTTCTGCAGTGTTCATGGAAGCCGAGATCAGGCCATGCACGTTCTTGATCGTCTTCGGGGACCGGCCCTTGGCCATCATGGACTTCACCCAGAACGCGATGGCACGGTAGTCAAGCTTGTCGACAGGCAGCCCGCCGATGACCTTCTTCACGTGCAGATCCAGCATGGTCTGGTACGTCTTCACAGTGCCGCTGGAGGGTCGAACCAGAAGGTCGATGTGTTCCTGGATCACCTCGGCAACCGTCGGCACGCGCTTGGCGTTTTCGAGGATCGCATGCTGTGCCACTTCGAAGTTCTGGCCATTGGCGTCGAGCAACCGTTTGAGGGTCTCGGCTTCAGAATGAGAGACGAAAGTCAGGCCCTGTGCCTTGCCGGTTTTGGGGTCCCGCCAGCGGACCATAAAGGACTGGGAACCGTCCTTTTTGGGTCGTGTAGAGATGCTGGCCATAGATAAAACGCTACGCCGCTGTACACACTTTTAGGGGTTTTGTACACAGTCAGGGGCCATATAGGCCCCTGACCTGCGACAACATCGTGCCCGAGGTGGGACTCGAACCCACACACCTTTCGATACCGCATTTTGAGTGCGGCGCGTCTGCCAATTCCGCCACTCGGGCGCGGAGATACTGGGTGGAAACCAGCTACATTTCTGTGAGCAACGCGATCCGTTCCCAGCACGCGAAACTACTCTACATGCAGATAGGCTGTTTCAAAGAACCGGGCGCGCCGGGTGCAACAAAACCTGCCCCGGAAGCGTCCGCACTAAGATGGACTTGAACCCGCCGAACCTTTGCAAGGAGATCCCGTGACCGAACAGACGGAGTCCGCCCCCATAGCCCAGCCGGCCCGACGCGTTGTCGTCGCCGAGGATGAGACCCTCATCCGCCTGGACATTATCGAGATCCTGAAGGGCGAGGGTTACGACGTCGTCGGCGAGGCAGACAACGGCGAAAAGGCTGTTGAACTGGCCGAAGAGCTGAAGCCCGATCTTGTCCTGATGGACGTCAAGATGCCCGTAATGGATGGCATCTCCGCAGCCGAAAAGATCGTGAAGGCACGCATCGCACCGGTTGTGCTCCTCACGGCTTTCAGCCAGAAGGAACTCGTCGAGCGTGCCCGCGACGCCGGCGCCATGGCGTACGTGGTCAAGCCCTTCACCCCGGCTGATCTCGTCCCCGCCATCGAGATCGCCCTGTCCCGCCACGAGGAGATCAAGGCCCTTGAGAACGAGGTTTCGGACCTGCAGGAGCAGTTCGCCACCCGCAAGCTCGTTGAGCGCGCCAAGAGCCTCCTGACCACCAAGATGGGCCTTACCGAACCCGAGGCGTTCCGCTGGATCCAGAAGACCTCCATGGACCGCCGCCTGAGCATGCGTGAGGTCGCTGAGACCATCATCAACCAGGTCAACTAGCACCAAGCCAACGAAGGGCGGCTTCCTATTCGGAAGCCGCCCTTCGGCGTCCTAAAACCACGACGCCGGCAATCACCCCGGCGACCGTCGCACCTCCCGAAGCAAAACCACGACGCCGGCAATCGCCGAAGCGCGCCACGCACCGGGGCGCAGCACACCAAACCCGACCACCCGCCGTCGTACCGAACGAACGTCAGGCTTAAACGAAAAGCAGGCCCCGCCACCCGGCGGGACCTGCCCATCGAAAGAACGAAGACTACGCCTTCGCCTTGGACTTCTTTTCTGGCCAAGGACCAACCGGTTCCTTGCGTGAGGAATCCACGGCCGAGGTATCGGCGAGGTCGCCTACCTTGTGGACCTTCAGCGAGTTGGTGGATCCGGCCTGTCCTGGAGGGGAACCGGCTGCGATGACCACCAGGTCGCCTTCCTCAACGAGCTTCATGTCCAGCAGGCTCTTGTCCACCTGGGCGGTCATCTCGTCGGTGTGTCCCACCATGGAGACCAGCACCGGACGGATGCCCCAGGTCAGTGCCAGCTGGTTCCACACGTGCTCAACCGGAGTGAACGCGAAAACCGGCTTGACCGGACGCAGGCGGGACAGGCGGCGGGCCGAGTCGCCGGACTGCGTGAACGCACAGATGTACTTGGCGTCCAACTGGTCGGCGATTTCCACAGCGGCACGGGTGATCGCGCCACCGCGGGTGCGGGGCTTGGTGCCCAGCGGAGGTACGCGCTCCAGGCCGTGCTCCTCGGTGGATTCGATGATCCGGGCCATGGTCTTGACGGTTTCGATCGGGTACTGCCCCACCGAGGTTTCACCGGACAGCATCACAGCGTCTGCGCCGTCAAGCACTGCGTTGGCGCAGTCGGAAGCCTCTGCACGCGTCGGACGCGGGTTGTCGATCATGGATTCCAGGACCTGGGTGGCCACGATGACGGGCTTGGCCCAGCGGCGGGCCAGTTCAATGGCGCGCTTCTGGACGATCGGCACCTCTTCGAGCGGCAGTTCAACACCGAGGTCGCCACGGGCAACCATGATGGCGTCGAACGCGTCGATGATTTCGTGGAGCTGGTCCACGGCCTGGGGCTTTTCGATCTTGGCGATGACCGGTACGCGGCGGCCTTCTTCGTCCATGATTTCGTGGACGCGCTTGATGTCGGCTGCGTCGCGGACGAAGGAGAGGGCAACCAGGTCAACGCCGCGCTTGAGGGCCCAACGGAGGTCGTCCTCATCCTTTTCGCTCAGGGCGGGGACGTTGACGGCAACACCGGGGAGGTTGATGCCCTTGTTGTTGGAGACCTTGCCGCCAACGGTAACGGTGGCAACAACTTTGACGTCGTCAACCTCAATGGCGCGCAGGGCTACCTTGCCGTCGTCGATGAGCAAAGCGTCGCCAACGTTGACGTCCTCGGTGAGGCTCTTCAGCGTGGTGGAGCAGATGTCCTTGGTTCCGGGGACGTCTTCGGTGGTGATGGTGAAGGTGTCGCCGACAGCCAGCTCGTGCGGTCCGTCAACAAAGCGGCCCAGACGGATCTTGGGTCCCTGGAGGTCGGCCATGATGGCCACCGGCTTCTGCAACTGGGCGGAAGCCTTGCGGACGTTCTCGTAGGTGTTGTCGTGCACGGAGTAGTCGCCGTGGCTCATGTTCATACGCGCAACGTCGACGCCGGCCTCCAGCACCGCGAGGGTGTTGTCATAGCTGGAGATAGCCGGGCCGAAAGTTGCCACAATTTTCGCGCGTCTCATATACCTACCCTAAGTAGTGTTCTGCTGATTGAGTAAAAGAACATTCCTGCCGGCGCTATAAGACCGCGATTGCCCGGTCGGTGGGGGCGACCGGTGCCGGGAGGATCGTGCTTCCCATGAGGAACTTATCGACGGCGGCCGCGCACGCACGGCCTTCGGCGATGGCCCACACAATCAGAGACTGGCCACGTCCGGCATCGCCGGCAACGAACACGCCTTCGGTATTCGTCATGTAGTAGCCATCACGGGCAACGTTGCCACGGGCGTCAAACTCTGCACTTACTTGTTCGGTGATGCCTGCCGGCTCGGCGCCGGTGAAGCCGAGGCTGAGGAACACGAGGTCGGCGGGAATGACCCGCTCGGTTCCGGCCTTGGGGAGGCGCTTGCCGTCGACGAACTCCGTTTCGGCAACCTTGACTCCGGTCAGCTTGCCGTTTTCGCCAACAAACTCAACGGTGGACGCAAGGTAGGTACGCTCGCCGCCTTCTTCGTGGGCGCTTGCCACCTCGAACAGGGTGGGGAACGTCGGCCACGGCTGGTGCGACGCACGTTCCAGCGGCGGCTGCTTGCCGATCGCCAGGGTGGTGACCGAGGCTGCCTGGTGGCGGTGTGCGGTACCAATGCAGTCTGCACCGGTGTCGCCGCCACCGAGGATGACCACATGCTTGCCACGGGCGTCGATGTGGTTTTCAGGGCTCTCCCCCGCAACCACACGGTTGGAAGGCACAAGGTAGTCCATGGCGAAGTGGACGCCATCGAGATCGCGGCCGGGGATGGGGAGGTCGCGCGGAACGGTGGCGCCGGTGGCGATCACCACGGCGTCGTAGCGGCGCCGCAGCTGCTCCCACGTCACGTCCGTACCGACGGCGACGCCGGTGCGGAAACGGGTGCCTTCAGCCTTCATTTGGTCCAGGCGGCGATCCACCTGGTCCTTCTCCATCTTGAAGTCGGGGATGCCGTAGCGGAGCAGGCCGCCGATCTTGTCGTCGCGTTCGTACACGGCAACCGTGTGACCAACGCGCGTCAACTGCTGTGCGGCAGCGAGGCCGGCGGGACCCGAGCCAACCACGGCTACCGTCTTGCCGGTGAGGCGCGTCGGCGGAAGCGGCTGGACCCAGTCGTTGTCGAAGGCTTCATCGATGATGGAAACCTCAACCTGCTTGATGGTCACGGCAGGCTGGTTGATGCCCAGTACGCAGGAAGCTTCACAGGGAGCCGGGCAGAGGCGACCGGTCCACTCAGGGAAGTTGTTCGTGGCATGGAGGCGCTCAATGGCCTCCTCGCCCTTGTCCCGCCAAACGAGGTCGTTCCACTCGGGAATGAGGTTGCCCAACGGACACCCCTGGTGGCAGAACGGAACGCCGCAGTCCATGCAGCGGCCGGCCTGGCTCTTCAGGACGCCCTTCTCCTGGGCCTCGTAGACTTCTTTCCAGTCCATGATGCGGACCGGAACGGGACGGCGTGGCTGCGTCTCGCGCTGCCGGACTTTCAGAAATCCGCGTGGATCAGCCACCGGTTACCTCCAGGATTCGGGACCATACTTCTTCGCCGTCGGGGTCGAGGCCCTCTTCGATGGCGTTGAGGCGGGTTTGCAGGACTGCAGCGTAGTCGCGCGGCAGTACCTTGGTGATGCGGGCAGCAGTGTCGTCGAAGTTTTCGAGCAAGCGGCCGGCCAGGACGGATTCGGTCTCCTCGACGTGCTTGACGAGGAGGCCGTGCACAATGTCGCGGTCTTCGGCGTCCAGTTCAAGGAGCTGGAGCTCGCCGGAGTCCAGGGCGTCCTTGTTGACGCGCTCGGGTTGCAGGTCCAGCACGTAGGCCGTACCGCCGGACATGCCGGCACCGAAGTTGCGGCCCGTGCGGCCGATGATCAGCGTCTGGCCACCGGTCATGTACTCGCAACCGTGGTCGCCAATACCTTCGACGACAGCGGTGGCACCGGAGTTGCGGACCAGGAAGCGTTCGCCCACCTGGCCACGGAGGAAGAGCTCACCGCTGGTGGCACCGTAACCGATGACGTTGCCTGCAATGACGTTGCGCTCGGCCTGGAACACGTTCGTGCGGTCCGGGCGGACGATGATGCGTCCACCGGAGAGGCCCTTGCCAACGTAGTCATTGGAGTCGCCGAACATGCGCAAGGTGATGCCTGCGGGCAGGAAGGCTCCCAAGGACTGGCCGGCCGTGCCATTGAGTGTGACGTCGATCGTGTCGGTCGCCAGAACATCGGTGCCGAAGGTCTTGGTCACCACGTGGCCCAGCATGGTACCCACGGAACGGTCCGTGTTGATGACGTCCAGGGTGATCTTGACGGGCATCCGGTCGCTGAGTGCTTCCTGCGCCATGGTGATGAGCCGCTGGTCGAAGTGCTTGTCCAGTTCGTGGTTCTGGCCCACCATGTTGCGCAGCGGAACGTCGTCGTCGAACTCGAGGCCGTGCAGGATCGGATCAAGATCCAGCCCGTCGGCCTTCCAGTGGTCGATCGCGTCGCGGGTGTCCAGCACCTCGGCGTGGCCGATCGCCTCTTCGATGCTGCGGAAGCCAAGGTCGGCAAGGATCTCGCGGACTTCTTCTGCGAGGAACTCGAAGAAGTTGACCACGAATTCGGGCTTGCCGGAGAACCGGGCCCGGAGCTCGGGGTTCTGCGTGGCAACGCCCACCGGGCAGGTGTCCAAGTGGCAGACGCGCATCATGATGCAGCCTTCGACCACCAGCGGAGCCGTAGCGAAACCGAACTCTTCGCCACCCAGCAGGGCGGCAATGACTACGTCGCGTCCGGTCTTGAGCTGGCCGTCAACCTGGACCACCACACGGTCGCGCAGGCCGTTGAGCATCAGGGTCTGCTGCGTCTCGGCGAGACCGAGTTCCCACGGCACACCCGCATGCTTGAGCGAGTTCAGCGGCGAGGCGCCGGTACCGCCGTCGTGACCTGAAACAAGCACGACGTCGGCCTTCGCCTTGGTCACGCCGGACGCCACAGTGCCGATCCCGACTTCCGAAACCAGCTTCACATGCACTCGTGCCGAAGGGTTGGCGCGCTTGGCATCATAGATGAGCTGCGCCAGGTCTTCGATCGAGTAGATGTCGTGGTGCGGCGGTGGGGAGATCAGTCCGACGCCAGGGGTCGAGTGGCGGGTCCGGGCCACCCAGGGGTAGACCTTTTGCGCCATCAGCTGGCCACCCTCGCCGGGCTTGGCACCCTGGGCCATCTTGATCTGGATGTCGTCGGCGTTGGTCAGGTACAGGCTGGTGACACCGAAACGGCCGGAAGCGATCTGCTTGATGGCGGAGCGGCGCTCCGGATCCAGCAGGCGGTCCACGTCCTCGCCGCCTTCACCCGTGTTGGACTTGGCACCCAAACGGTTCATGGCAATGGCCAGCGTCTCGTGCGCTTCCTTGGAGATGGAGCCGTAGCTCATGGCACCCGTGGAGAAACGCTTGACGATGCTGGAGACTGGCTCTACTTCCTCGAGCGGGACCGCAGGGCGGATACCGTCCTTGAACTTGAGCAGGCCGCGCAAGGTCATGAGGTTTTCGGACTGGTCGTCAACAGCTTTGGTGTACTGCTTGAAGATGTCGTAGCGGCGTTCGCGCGTGGCGTGCTGCAGGCGGAACACGGTCTCCGGGTTGAAGAGGTGCGGCTCGCCGTCGCGGCGCCACTGGTACTCGCCGCCACCCAGGAGCGGGCGGTGCGGGTGCTCGATGCCACCCTCGGGGTAGGCCATCTGGTGGCGGGCCGAAACCTCGGCCGCGATGACTTCCAGGCCGACGCCGCCCAACTGCGAGTGGGTACCGGAGAAGAATTCGTCAACGAGTTCCTGGGACAGGCCCAGGGCTTCGAAGGTTTGCGCGCCGGTGTAGGAAGCAACCGTCGAGATGCCCATCTTGGACATGATCTTCAGGACGCCCTTTCCCAGGCCCTTGATGAGGTTGTAGACGCCGTCTTCCGGAGTCACGCCCACCACGTCGCCGTTGGAGATCAGCTGCTCCACCGATTCCATGGCCAAGTACGGGTTGACGGCGGAAGCACCGTAACCGATCAGCACGGCCACATGGTGCGTCTCGCGGACGTCGCCGGCCTCGACCACCAGGGCGGTCTTGGTCCGGTTTGCACTCCGGAGCAGGTGGTGGTGCACGGCGCTGACCAGAAGGAGCGACGGGATGGGCGCCCACTGAGCGTTCGAGTCACGATCGGACAGCACGATGTACTGCACGCCACGGTTGATGGCGCCGGAAACCTGCTCGCAGATTTCGGTCAGGCGGGCACGCAGGGCTGCTTCTCCACCCTCGGGGCGGTAGAGCCCGCGTACCTTCATGGCGATGCGGTCGCCGTCGGCGTTTTCGATGTTCGCGATCTTGGCGAGCTGGTCGTTGTTGATCACGGGGAACGGCAGGGAGATCTGCGGCTGGCGGACCTGCTTGCCGTCCAGAAGGTTGCCGTTGGGACCGATGGCGCACTTCAGTGACGTTACGAGCTCTTCGCGGATGGCGTCCAACGGCGGGTTGGTGACCTGCGCGAAGGACTGCACGAAGTAGTCGAACAGCAAGCGGGGGCGCTTGGAGAGCACGGCAACGGGAGTGTCAGATCCCATGGCGCCCAGGGGCTCGGCACCCGTACGGGCCATCGGTCCAAGCAGGATCTTCAGTTCTTCGGTGGTGTAGCCGAAGGTCCGCTGCCGGATGTTCACCGAGGCAGCCGTGTGGAGCACGTGCTCACGCTCGGGGAGTTCGTTGATGTCGATCAGGTTGTCCTTGAGCCACTCGGCCCACGGGTTGGCTGCAGCAACCTCGGCCTTGACCTCGGCATCATCGATGATGCGGCCCGCCTCTGTGTCGACCAGGAACATCTTGCCCGGGGCAACGCGGCCCTTCTTGACCACGTTGGCTGGCTCGACCTCGATCACGCCGACTTCGGACGCGAAGACAATCAGGCCGTCTTCGGTGATCCAGTAGCGGCCGGGACGCAGGCCGTTGCGGTCCAGGGTGGCACCCACAAGGTTGCCGTCCGTGAAGGAAACAGCCGCAGGGCCGTCCCACGGTTCCATGAGCAGCGAGTGGTACTCGTAGAAGGCGCGGCGTGCCGGATCCATGGTGGCATGGTTCTCCCACGCTTCCGGGATCATCATCATGATCGAGTGCGTGATGGGTCGCCCGGAAAGCCACAGGAGCTCGGCTACTTCGTCGAAGGACGCGGAGTCGGAAGCGCCCGGGGTGCAGATCGGGTACAGCTCTTCCGGGGTATCGCCAAGGAGCGGGCTGGCGAGCTGCGACTGACGCGCACGCATCCAGTTCCGATTGCCCTTGACCGTGTTGATCTCGCCGTTGTGGGCGATGGTGCGGAAGGGCTGGGCCAACGGCCAGGACGGGAAGGTGTTGGTGGAGAAGCGCGAGTGGACGATCGCCAGCTTGGTCTTGAAGCGCTTGTCCGAGAGGTCCGGGTAGAACGGCTCCAGCTGTGCCGTGGTCAGCATGCCCTTGTACACAATGGTGCGGGAGGACAGCGAGGGGAAGTACACGCCGAACTTGTTCTGGGCACGCTTGCGGATCCGCCAGGCGCGGGAGTCGAGTTCGTTCCGCTCAAGCTGCTCGCCAGTGGCCGAAGCAAAGAACGGCTGGGAGAAGTAGGGCATGCAGGCACGGGCCATGGCACCAACCAGATCTGCCACCACGGGAACTTCGCGCCAGCCCAGGACCGTCAGTCCCTCGTCAGCAGCCAGCGACTCGATGCCCGCTTTGGCCGTGGCAGCTTCCCGCGACTCGGCAGGCAGGAATGCCGTACCCACCACGTACTGTCCGGGAGCCGGCAGTTCGAATTCAGTGACGGCACGGAAGAACTCGTCCGGTACCTGCATGAGCAGGCCTGCGCCGTCACCGGTGCCCTCGTCGGCGCCAACGGCACCGCGGTGTTCGAGATTGCGGAGGGCAGTCAGTGCCGCTTCCACGATGTCGTATCCCGGTTCCCCGCGGAGCGTGGCAATAATGGCCAGGCCGCAGGCGTCCTTCTCCGCATCGGGGTTGTAAAGCCCCTGGGCCTCCGGAAGCGCAGCGAAGCGCTTGAACGGAGACATGGCACCCTGGGGTTCGATGTTTTCGGACCAACCGGGGTTATGAAGATGGGTCATGGGAGACGTCCTTCCTCGTGATCGTGCGTATGGAAGGGACAACGTTGGCCCCACCTTGCTTGCCTGTGATGGGCACAACAAAGCGCTAGTTATTGGAAATTGTAGGCCAGCCAGCCTTGCGAAACTAACAGTTACGCAGACCACTGGCCCCGGCGAGACCGGTGAACATCGGTATGTTGCGATCCGGATTCCGGGGTGCCACGACGCTGTGGACTGGGCCCTACGAGCGGTGACTCTGTTGCCCCTTTACCGAAAGCGACTACTTGGTGTCGTCAGCCTTCGGCGTAGATCCGGGGGCCTTCCTCGCGGCAGTCGCGGCAGTTCCAGATACCGGCGTGGCCTGAGCCGCCTTGCCGGAATCCCCTGCTGCTTCCTGCGGCTCGTCAACGTGGCCCGGATCGCTTTGGTTATCAGGGAGATTATCACGGGAACCACTATCTGAGACAGATCGTTCCACATCATGACTCGTGACGCTCGTCACCGAAGCGTCATCTTTAGGGGATGCCGCCTCGGGCTCCCGCCCCGCCAAATACGGGGTATCAGGCACCGGTCGGCCACCGCGTCCCAGGACCAGGAAGATCGCCAGGGCCACCACGAACACCAGGATGCTCGTCCAAACATTAAGCCGGGTGGTGATCCCGAAGAGGGTGATTTGCTCGGCGTCGTCTATCCTTAGCGCTTCGATCCACACGCGGCCAACGGTGTAGTACATGGCGTAAAGCCAGAAGAGGCGGCCGCGGCGGAAGTGGAACCTGCGGTCCAAGACCAGGAGCAGGGCCACACCCGCCAGGTTCCATAAGGACTCATAGAGGAATGTCGGGTGGAACAGCGTGTCGGCAGGCATTCCGGCCGGGAAGTTCGCATTGGCAGGATCTATCTGCAGCCCCCAGGGAAGCGTGGTGGGCGCCCCGAACAGCTCCTGGTTGAACCAGTTGCCCCACCGTCCGATCGCCTGGGCGAGCAGAAGGCCCGGAGCCGCCACGTCGAGGAAAGCCGTCAGTTTCAGCCCGGCACGGCGGCAACCAATCCATGCGCCAACTGCCCCCAGGACCACAGCACCCCAAATACCGAGGCCGCCGCGCTGGATCTGCGGGATCAGGGAAAGGTCACCGGTGCCATCGAAGCCAGGACCGAAGTACGCGTCCGGTGACGAAAACACGTGGTACAGGCGCCCGCCGATGATGCCAAACGGAATGGCCCAGATGGCAATGTCCCACAGACTGCCCTCGGGAGCGCCTCGGCGCTTCCAGCGGACGGACGTCAGCCACAGGCCAACGATGATGCCCGTAAGGATGCAGAGCGCATACGCATGGATGCGCAACGTCCCCCACGGCAGCGGAATGTCGAAACCGGACCACGAGGGGCTCGGGATACTCAAGGGGACCATTGCCGCTGCGTGGAGGACGGTCTGCATGGGGCTTTGCTGTTCCTTTTCCTAGGCGTCTGCAGCTGCGCGGCCCAGGCCGGCGCTGAGGTTCTTGGTGAGTTGCCCGACGGCATCGACGCCGCCATCGCGGAGCGCCGCCACGAGGGCGGTTCCAACGATCACGCCATCGGCGTAGGCGGCGATTTCGCGGACGTGGTCCGGGTTGGAAACACCCAGGCCGACGCATACCCGCTCGGCCCCTGCTGCGTGTGCACGGGCCACAACGTCCTCGGCGCTGCTGCTGACCGACTGGCGTGCACCGGTGACACCCATGATGGACACGCCGTAGACAAATCCACGGCTGGCCTTCACGGTCATGTCCAGGCGTTCAGGTGTCGAGGAGGGCGCCACCAGGAAGACACGGTCCAGACCGTACTTGTCCGACGCTTCGAACCATTCGGCGGCCTCGTCCGGGATCAGGTCCGGAGTGATGAGGCCCGCTCCCCCGGCTTCAGCCAGGCGCCGCGAGAACTCGCCCACGCCCATCCGCATCACCGGATTCCAGTACGTCATGACCAGCACTGCCGCATCCGTGACCGCGGTGATCCCGGCTACGACGTCGAAGACGTTGGAAACACGGAAACCGTTGGCAATGGCTTCCGTGGTGGCTGCCTGGATAACGGGGCCATCCATCACGGGATCAGAGTACGGAATGCCGATCTCGATGAGGTCGGCGCCGTTGCGCGCCAGGGCAATGCCGGCATCGATGCTTTCCTGCACGGTAGGGTATCCGGCGGGCAGGTAGCCGATCAGGGCGGCCCGTCCTTCGGTCTTGGCGCGGTCGATGGCGGCAGCAGACTTGCTGGCAAATTGTTCAGTCATTAGTCCTGGTCCCCGTTCACGTCAGCAGTTGCCTCGGAAGATCGCTCCGACGGGCCTTTGGGCTTGCGTGTGGACAGGGTGGTCCCCCGCACGTGCCCCTCGTCGTCGAGCATGTTGAACCAGGCTGCCGCGGTTTCCACATCCTTGTCGCCACGGCCGGACAGGTTCACGATCACGGAAACCTCGGCGGGATTCTCTTTGCCTTCGGTGAGGCGCTGCCCCACCTTGATGGCTCCGGCCAGGGCGTGGGAGGACTCGATGGCAGGGATGATGCCTTCCGTACGGCACAAGAGGCTGAAGGCGTCCATTGCTTCGGTGTCGGTAATGGGCTCGTAGGTGACCCGTCCGATGTCGGCAAGGTAGGAGTGTTCCGGGCCAACGCTGGGGTAGTCCAGGCCCGCCGAGATGGAGTGCGACTCAATCGTCTGTCCATCCTCGTCCTGCATGAGGTAGGAGCGGGCACCGTGGAGCACACCCGGGCGGCCCAAGGAAATGGCTGCGGCGTGCCGGCCGGTTTCCACGCCCTCGCCGCCGGCTTCGAAGCCGTAGATCTTCACGGATGCGTCATCCAGGAAGCTGTGGAACAGGCCGATTGCGTTGGATCCGCCGCCGATGCACGCGCAGATGGCGTCCGGGAGCTTCCCGGTCTGCTCCAGGATCTGGGCGCGGGCCTCTTCGCCGATGACCTCGTGGAAGAACCGGACCATGGCCGGGAACGGGTGGGCTCCAGCGGCTGTGCCGAGGAGGTAGTGGGTGTTCTCCACGTTGGAGACCCAGTCGCGGAGGGCGTCGTTGATGGCGTCCTTCAGCGTCTGGGAACCGTTGGTTACCGGCACCACCGTTGCACCAAGAAGCTGCATCCGGGCAACGTTGAGCGCCTGGCGGCGGCAGTCCTCCGCTCCCATGTAGACAACGCATTCGAGGCCAAGGAGGGCCGCCGCAGTGGCACTGGCTACGCCGTGTTGTCCAGCACCGGTCTCGGCAATGACGCGGGTCTTGCCCATGCGCTTGGCCAGGAGCGCCTGGCCAAGGACGTTGTTGATTTTGTGGGATCCGGTGTGGTTGAGGTCTTCCCGCTTAAGGAAAATCCTTGCCCCACCGGCGTGCTTCGAGAAGTTCCTGGCCTCGGTGAGCAACGAAGGACGGCCGGAGTAGTTCTTGTTGAGGTCCTTCAGCTGGGCGAGGAACCCGGGATCGGCCTTTGCCTTCTCGAACGTGTCCTGGACCTCGTCGAGGGCGGCGATGAGGGACTCGGGCATCCAACGGCCACCGTACTTGCCGAAGTAGGGCCCAGCGGCATTGCGCAACGAGGTGCCACCTGCCAGGAATGCGTCGGCCGCATTCTGCTCCGAGCCGGCTGTTGGCGCGTCCACCATCAGTCTCACCGTCCTGTTCCAGTTAGTTGGGTAGTTCACGTACCACGAGGCAGCCTCGGGCGATTGCCCGGGCTGCCTCATGGCTGTCGCCTTGCTTCAGGTACTGCCTCAGTTCCTGACGGCGATGGCGGCAGCTCCAGCTGCCTTGAATTCAGAAATGCGTTCGCGGGGCGTCTGGTCGCTGACCAAAGCCTCGCCCACCAGGATGGCGTTCGCGCCGCTGGCGGCGTAATCGCTGACGTCCTCGGCGGTGCGCACGCCGGATTCGGCGACCACAACCGCCTCAGCCGGGATGAGTCCCGCCAGCGTCCCGAAAACCGAACGGTCGACGTCGAGCGTCTTGAGGTTGCGGACGTTGACCCCAATGATCCGGGCCTCAGCCGCGATGGCGCGTTCGATTTCCTGTTCCGTATGCGTCTCCACGAGCACGTTCATGCCGAGTTCGTGGCTCAGGGCGCTGTAGTCCGCCAGTTGGGCATCGGACAGCGCAGCAACGATCAGGAGGATAAGGTCCGCGCCGTGGGCACGTGCTTCGTGGATCTGGTACTCGTCCACCGTGAAGTCCTTGCGCAGCAGAGGGACATCGACGGCGGCCCGAACAGCATCGAGGTCGGCCAGGGAACCGCCGAAGCGGCGCTGCTCGGTCAGCACGCTGATCACGGAGGCTCCGCCATCCGCATACTGGACCGCAAGGGATGCGGGATCGGAGATCGGCGCCAGGTCCCCCTTGGAGGGACTGCGGCGTTTGATCTCGGCGATGACCTTGAGTTCATCGCGGCTGGCAGACGGACCACCCAGGGCGGCCCATGCATCACGGGCCGGTTTCGCTGCTGCGATGCGGTCCTTGAGCTCTACCGGGGACACCAGCCGGCGACGGGCCTCCATGTCCTCTTTGACGCCAACAATGATGTCATCAAGAACGGTCACGATCAGTGGCCGTTGTTCTGCAGCTTGCTGCCGCCTACTCCGTAGCCCGCCTTGCGCATGGCCCAACCAACAATGAGGCCGATGACCATGACCACGATTCCGCCAATGAAGATCGGGGTGCTGGCGATGACGAAGGCAATGGAAGAAATCAGGGCGCCAACGAGCATCACAATGACGCAGGTCCAGGCAGCCGGGCTGTTGCCGTGACCAATGGCGTCAGCGTGGCTGGCCATCTTGGACTCTGCTTGGTTTGCGGACACGGTGGTTTTGCTCATGTGAAATCTCCTCGGGATGAATACTGCTTACATTCTGCCATTTATTGACGGCGGCCGGGACATCGTCCGACGTCAGGGCGAGCGTGTGCTCTTTTATTGCACGACGCCGGCCCGCAAGGATGGCGGATGGCTTACGTGGGGTCTTCCCCGCGGGAGAGGCTGTCCCAACTGTCGATCTCGTCAACCGGCCCACTGCCACCGGCTACGCCGCTGCCCGCCTTGTCGTACTTGGTGCGGCTCTTCCAGTAACGTCCGGCAAGCGGCAGCATCACGGCGCACACCCCCAGGAAGGCCCCGGCCACGATTGCCACTACCGGGAACAACGTCGTGGCCACCTCTGCCTGGCCGCCCGACACGCCTGTTGCGCCTGCGATGGATCCCTGCGCGGCACCGAGTGGGTCGCCCAGTACCGTCACGGCGGCCAAGATGATGCCCACGGCCGACAACGCGATGATGGCAGCAATGATCCACCGGGCAATGCGGCCCGCAATGGACGCCGCCAGCCCACCTGCCAGGGAGACCAGGGCAAGCGCAGTCACGGCCGTGGCAGCTTTGTTTCCCTGAACCTGCAGATCGGCAGTGGAGGCCGTGGCAGGATCCAGATGGACAGTGATCCAGGTCTGCGTGGTGGTACCAAACACTGCGAAGGCCAGAAGGGTCGTCGTCAGTACCAGCGTGGATTTACTGGCCCACCGTGGTTGGGTGGAAGCCGCTTTGACGGGTGCCTTGGCCGTCATGAGGCGGGCGTCCCGCCGTCGAAGGTTCCGGCGTTCGTTGTTCCAGCGTCGGGGACGGTTTCGGCCGCAATGTTCTGCAACGAACCGGCCGTGTGCACCGCCCGCAGCGGGGCCGCGGCCTTGTTGACAGTTTCCAGCGCCTCGGATGGCTTGTGGGAATCGGCTACGATCCCTCCGCCTGCCTGCACATAGGCGCGACCCTCACGCAGAAGTGCCGAACGGATGGCGATTGCCATGTCCATGTCGCCGGCGAAGTCCAGGTAGCCAACCACGCCACCGTAGATGCCGCGGCGGTGCGGTTCGAGTTCATCCAGCAGGCGCAGGGCCCGCGGCTTCGGAGCGCCGGAGAGGGTGCCCGCGGGGAAGGTCGCCTTGAGGACGTCGTATGCCTTTGCGTCAGGCGCCAATTCACCAACCACCGTGGAGACCAGGTGCATGATGTGGCTGAAGCGCTCAACTTCCATGAACTGGGTGACGTCCACCGTTCCAGCGACGCAGACCTTGGAGAGGTCGTTGCGGGAAAGATCCACGAGCATGAGGTGTTCGGCGCGTTCCTTCTGGTCCGCGAGGAGCTCGGTGGCCAAGGCCTTGTCCGCTTCCACCGTCTTGCCACGGGGACGCGACCCGGCGATGGGGTGGGTGATGACTTCGCCGCCGGTGACGGTGACCAGGGCTTCCGGGGAGGACCCTACGATCGAGTATTCCCTGCCATCGGCATCCGCCAGGCTGAAGACGTACATGTAAGGGCTCGGGTTGGTGTTCCGCAGAACCCGGTAGACGTCCAGCGGATCGGCGGCACATTCCATTTCGAAGCGCCGCGAGATCACCACCTGGAACACTTCCCCGTCCACGATCGCTTCCTTGCCGCGGTCGATCGCCTCCAAATACTGGTTCTCGTCCCAGCGTTCCTGCACGCTGGACGCGAAGTCCAACGCAGCTGTTTCAAGGACGGAGACCGGCTGGGCCACTGGCGTGCTGACTTGCTCCAACATGGACTTCACGCGCGCCACGGCGTCATGCCAGGCCTCATCCACGCGCTCGGTGCTGTTGTCGAAGTTAATGGCGTTGGCAATGAGCAGCACCGTACCGTCTACATTGTCATGGACGGCCATGTCCGTGACCAGGTTCAGGGCCATTTCCGGCAGGTGCAGGTCGTCTTCCGGCGGCGTCGTCAGGCGTTCCCAGTGGCGCACTGCCTCCCAGCCCAGGAATCCAACCAAGCCGGACGTGAAGGGCGGAAGGCCTTCAAAACGGTCTGTCTGCAGGGCAGCAATGGTGTCCCGCACCGCTTCAACAGGGTTACCGCCCACGGGGACGCCGACGGGCGGTTCACCGATCCAGTGTGCCTGTCCGTCCTTGGTGGTCAGGGTGGCACGGGACTTCGCGCCGATGAACGAGTAACGGGACCAGGCACCTCCCACAGCCGCGGATTCCAGGAGGAAGGTACCCGGCTGGCCCTTGGCCAGCTTGCGGTACAGCCCGATCGGAGTCTCGGCATCGGCCAGGACTTTGAGTCGGACGGGGATGACACGGCTGTGGACGGCGAGTTCGCGGAACTCTTCCAGGCCCGGGCTGATGATTCCAAGGTCCTGCATGGCTATTCTTTCCGCCTTCGGTATGAGGTGGTGCGTCAGTAAAAAGGGTGGGTGCCTAGTCGCGGTGACCCGTGACGACCGTAAAGTCGCGCCCGTCGAAGCAGGTCCGGGTTCCGGTGTGGCAGGCCGCGCCAACCTGGTCCACGCGGACCAGCAGGGCATCGCCGTCACAGTCAAGGGCGACTGACTTCACGAACTGAACGTGTCCGGAAGTGTCGCCCTTGCGCCAGTACTCCTGGCGCGAACGGGAGTAGAACGTCACCCGTCCCGTGGTCATGGTGCGGCGGAGTGCTTCGTCATCCATCCAGCCCAGCATGAGGACCTCGTTGGTGTCGTGCTGCTGGATGATGGCGGCTACAAGACCGGCGGAATCGCGTTTAAGGGCGCTCGAGATCGCCTCTGGAAGGGTCACTGCGGGGTCGCTGGGGAACTCCACGGCAGGAGTTGGACTGGGTGCGGACTGCTCTGACATCAGATCAAGTCTAGTGCCTTCGGGAGACCCCGGTTTATGCGGCGGTTCCACTAAGCAACAGAGCCCTGATCGTGCTAGTTTCACAAGTGATGCATTTCGTCGATCCTTCCCGTGAAGTACTGGCCGAAACACTGATGGCGGCCGGGCCTGACTCCCCCACGCTCTGCGAAGGGTGGCTCACCCGGGATCTTGCCGCGCACCTCTACCTGCGTGAACGCAAGGCGGCAGTAGGGCTGGGCCTGCTGATCCCCAGCCTCGGCAAGGCCTCGGACAAGGCCACCTCCAAGCTGGCGGCCAGGTTGAAGAGCACGGACGACTACGCCGAGTTGGTCAAGACGTTCAGGGCAGGCCCTCCGGCACTCTCCCCCCTGAAGATCAAGGCCCTCGACGAAACGTCCAACCTCATCGAATATTTCGTGCACACGGAGGACATCCGCCGCGCCGGGGACCGCTGGGCACCCCGCGCCCTGGACGAGGCCTACTCGGATGCCCTGTGGGATGAACTGATCAAGCGGGCTGCCTACTTGTACCGCGGCGTGGACCTGGGCATAGTCCTTGTCCGCCCCACGGGACCCCGGCACGTTGCCAAACGGGCACCCGTTTCGGTGGCGATCGTCGGCGATCCTGGGGAGTTGCTGATGCACGCCCATGGCCGGACCAACCAGGCCTTGGTCACCTTCGAAGGCCAGCCGGACGCCGTCGCCCTCTTGCAGTCGGCCGACATCGGACTTTAAGCACCAACGCGGGGTCACTTCCGGCCCATCCCACCAGGGATGATGGGCCGGAAGTGACCCCGCGTTGCTGTCTGATGCTTAGCGCACTTCGAAGCCCGCCGCGCGGATGGCGGTCTTTACCTGCGCAATCATGTCATCCGGACCGAAGTGGAATACGGAGGCGGCCAGCACGGCGTCGGCTCCGGCTTCCACGGCGGGCGGGAAGTGCGCTGGCTCGCCGGCGCCGCCGGAAGCGATGATCGGAATATTGACCGCGGCACGGACCAGGCGGATGAGCTCCAGGTCGAAGCCATCTTTGGTACCGTCCGCATCGATCGAGTTCAACAGGATCTCGCCGACTCCACGGTCCGCGGCTTCCTTGGCCCAGGCGATGGCGTCGATTCCGGTTCCCGTGCGGCCACCGTGGGTGGTTACCTCAAAACCGGACGATGTCGGGACGTCGCCTTCGCGGGTACGGCGCGCGTCCACAGACAACACCAGCACCTGCGAACCGAAGTGGCGGGTGATCTCACCGATGACCTCGGGACGTGCCACGGCAGCGGTGTTGATGGACGCTTTGTCCGCGCCGAAGCGGAGCAGCTTGTCCACTTCGGCCACGCCACGTACGCCGCCACCGACGGTGAGCGGAATGAATACTTCCTCGGCAGTCCTGCGCACAACATCGAAAGTCGTTTCCCGGTTGCCGGAGGAAGCCGTGACGTCGAGGAACGTCAGCTCGTCGGCTCCCCCGTTGTCATAGCGGTGGGCCAGCTCAACCGGGTCCCCGGCGTCGCGCAGGCCTTCGAAGTTGACGCCCTTGACCACGCGGCCGGCGTCAACGTCGAGGCAGGGAATAACGCGTACGGCTACAGCCATGTGTTGCTCCTCTGGAGATCGGGGCCGGGTCAGATACGGCAGGCGTGGATGCTGCTGACCAGGATGGCGCGGGCGCCGAGGTCGTAAAGCTCATCCATGATCCGGTTGGTTTCCTTCTTGGGAACCATGGACCGGACAGCCACCCATTCGGAGTCACGCAACGGCGAAACGGTGGGCGACTCCAGCCCGGGGGTCAGCGCAGCAGCGTCTTCCACCAGGTCCTTGCGGATGTCATAGTCCATCAGGACATACTGGCGGGCCACGAGGACACCCTGCAGGCGACGGATCAGAACGTCGATTTCCTTGGCGGTGCCGTTTGCGGCGCCACCGGGTCCTGTGCGGCGGATCAGGACAGCCTCGGAACGCAGGATCGGATCGCCGAAGATTTCCATGCCCGCAGCCTTGAGGGTGTTGCCCGTTTCCACGACGTCGGCGATCGCATCGGCCACGCCGAGGCGCACCGACGATTCGACGGCGCCGTCAAGGCGGACCACCTTGGCGTTGACGCCACGTTCGGCGAGGTAGTCCCGCAGCAGGCCGTCATAGCTGGTGGCCAAACGCTTGCCCTCGAGTTGCTCGACGCCGGAGAAGTCACCAACGGGACCGGCGAACCGGAACGTGGAGGGGGCAAAGCCCAGGGGAAGCAACTCTTCGGCTTCCACCTTGGCATCAAGCAGGAGGTCGCGGCCGGTAATGCCTACATCAAGGGTTCCCTGTCCCACATACACGGCGATGTCGCGGGGGCGCAGGAAGAAGAACTCGATGTCGTTGTCGGGATCAACCATCACCAGTTCACGGCTGTCGCGGCGCTGGCGGTAGCCGGCCTCGGACAACATGGCGGAGGCGGCTTCTGACAGGGATCCCTTGTTCGGGACTGCTACACGGAGCATGGGAAAGACTTTCTGTTTGGAAGGGAGGTTTCAGGCACACGGCCACGCGGAAGGCTCCGGCTGGGCTGCCCCACCCATTGAAGGGACGGGCGAAGCAGGCGGAGTGGCGTGGCTAGAGATGCTTGTAAACGTCCTCCAGGCTGAGGCCCTTGGCGAGCATGAGGACCTGCAGGTGGTACAGCAGCTGGGAGATTTCCTCGGCAGCGGCTTCGTCGGATTCGTACTCCGCGGCCATCCAGACTTCGGCGGCTTCTTCGACGACTTTCTTGCCGATGCCGTGGATTCCGGAGTCCAGTTCAGCGACCGTGCGCGAACCTGCCGGGCGGGTCGCTGCTTTCTCACTCAGTTCTGCGAACAGCGTCTCGAAATTCTTCACGCCCTACAGACTACTTGCTTCGTGGCTGGCCCCGCTTGTTGGGGCGTTGCATGACGAAGGGGATGTGAGTGAACACACACCCACATCCCCTCCCTGCAAGCAACCAGGCTAGCTGAACTGCTTGAGGGTGACCGCCGTGGCCAGGGCCGCAGAGACTGCTTCGTGGCCCTTGTCCTCGGTTGAACCGGGAAGCCCGGCGCGGTCCAGGCCCTGCTGTTCGGTGTCGCACGTGAGGACCCCGAAACCTACCGGCACGCCGGTGCGTACGCTCACGTCGGTCAGCCCGGAGGTGGCCGCCTGGCAGACGTAGTCGAAGTGCGGTGTGCCACCGCGGATGACCACACCGAGAGCTACTACGGCGTCAAAATGCGGGGCCAGCCGGGCTGCTGCCACGGGGAGTTCGAAACTCCCGGGAACCCGCAGCACCGCGGGTTCGGCGATGCCGGCTTCCTTGGCGGCGCGGAGGGCGCCATCCAGGAGGCCATCCATGATCTGGGTGTGCCAGCTGGCCGCAACGATGGCCAGCTTCAGTTCCGAGGTTTCCTCGGGGTTGAGGGTAGTGAGGTCGATGGTGGGCGCGCCGTGTCCGCTCATTGTTTCCTGGAAATCCGTTCAGTCTTGTTTGTTGTCGAAAGTGTGGGGTTTGTTGCCGTTTCCTGCAGGCTCGGTTTCAAGCGTCAGCAGGTGGTCCATCCGGTCCTTCTTGGTCTGCAGGTAGCGCAGGTTCTGCTCGCGGGACGGCACCTCGGTGGGGACCATTTCCACCACAGTGACGCCGGCCTGGGCCAGCCGGTTCTGCTTGTCCGGGTTGTTGCTGAGGAGCCGGACCTCATGGAGGCCCATTTCTGCCAGGATCTGGGCAGCAGCGTTGTACGAACGGGCGTCAACGGGCAGGCCCAGCTGTTCATTGGCCTCCACAGTGTCGAATCCGGCTTCCTGCAGGGCGTAGGCCTTGATCTTGTTGGCCAGGCCAATGCCACGGCCTTCCTGGCCGCGCAGGTACAGGAGCGTGCCGCCTTCGGCATGGATCAGCTCCAGGGCAAACGCCAATTGCTCCCCGCAATCGCAGCGGTAGGACCCGAACACGTCACCGGTCAGGCATTCCGAATGCAGCCGGACCAAAGGTGCGCGTCCGTCCTTGGGAGGGTTGGGCGAGCTGACGGCGAGGTGTTCAACACCGGTCTCGTGGTCCGTCCATGCCTGGGCTACGAAATCACCGAAAGCGGTGGGCAATTGCACAATCGGCCCACCGGAAACCGGATGGGGTGTGCGCTCCGAATCGCTGCTGCGTCGCGTCGTGGATGCCGTCATCGCTTCTCCTCGTCTGCCACCGAAATGTGTGCGTTGGGATTCTGTGCCCCTTCGGACTCTACCGCCTCCACGTATGCCACCAGGTCCTCGATCGAAATGAGGGGACATCCGTGCTCGGCGGCGAAGTCGCGCAGGCTGTCCAAGCGCATCATTTCGCCATCGTCGTGTACCAACTCAGCGATCACACCCACGGGAGCCAGGCCGGCGAGTCGGCACAAGTCCACTGCCGCTTCCGTGTGACCGGGGCGTTCACGCACTCCTCCCTTAACCGCGCGGAGGGGGAAAATATGCCCGGGACGGGTTATGGCGGCCGGCGTACTGCCCGGATCCGCGAGGATCCTGGCCGTCAATGCGCGGTCCGTGGCCGAAATGCCGGTGCTCACGCCTTGGGCGGCATCGCACGAAACCGTGTATGCCGTACCCTTCGCGTCCTCGTTGACGGCCACCATCTGCGGTAGCGCCAGAGCATCGGCCCGAGCGCCTTCAAGCGGCACGCAGATCACGCCGGACGAATAGCGGATAGTCCATCCCATCAGGGCAGGAGTGGCGTGCTGGGCCGCGAAGATGATGTCGCCTTCGTTCTCGCGGTCTTCGTTATCCACCACGATCACGGCCTTGCCCGCGGCCATGGCCACGATGGCTGCCTCGACGGGATCCAGGCCCTGGCGGTGGATGGTGTCCGGGGTGGTCTTGGCTGGCGTGCTCATCGCGCTGCCTCCTGTGTTGCTGCTGTGATGGTGTCATCTCCGGCACGGTGCGCGGGGTTTCCCTGCGGGGCAAAGGAGAGCAGGCGCTCGGTGTACTTGGCCAGTACGTCCACTTCCAGGTTCACGTTCGCCCCGAGGGCCTTCGCGCCGAGGCCGGTTTCCTCAAGCGTGGTGGGGATCAGCCCTACTTCGAACCACGGTTCCGCTGCCGCGGCAGGGCTGACAGCGGTGACGGTCAGCGAAACACCGTCGACGGCGATCGAACCCTTTTCGGCGATGTACCGGGCCAGGGGGGCCGGGACGCCAAAGCGCAGGCGGTCCCAATTGCCCTGCGCTTCACGTTCCCGAAGTTCCCCGACGCCGTCCACGTGCCCTTGGACAACGTGTCCGTCGAGGCGGCCTCCTGCCGGGACGCAGCGTTCAAGGTTGACGGAGTCGCCCGGCGCCAACTGTCCGATCGTGGTTCGGACCAGGGTCTCCCCCATGACGTCCACGCTGAACTCCTGGCCCTCAATCTGCGTCGCCGTGAGGCACACGCCGTTGACGGCGATGGAGCCGCCCAACGGCAGGCCGTCGGCCGTGCTTGGCGCTTTCAGGCGCAGGGTGGCGCTGGTTTCGCCTTCGTGTTCAATGGCCAGGACAGTGCCCTGCTCGGCGACGATTCCGGTAAACATCAGTGTCCTCCTGAGACATATTCCGCGGCTTCACTGCCGGGACGGGAATTCGGGGTTGTGCTGGCTTGAGGCCGGGTTGGCCGCAAGTGCAGCCGCAGGTCGTTGCCCAAGGTACGGACGGAGCCGCGTCCGGCCTCGTCCCATGCCCAGTGCTGGGCGTCGGCCAGCGTGGAGATGCCCAGGTCGTGAAGGGCCGGCGTACCGGAGCCCAACAGGGTGGGGGCCAGGTAGACGATCAGTTCGTCCACCAGTCCCGCCGCCAGGAAGGTGCTCAGGATGCTCGATCCGCCTTCCACCATGACGTGTCGCACGCCTTGTTCGAACAGCAAGGAGAGGGCTTCGGCGGGGTCGCGGGTCGGCAGGTGGAGGAACCGTCCATCCGTCCCCCGGACCGCCGCGTCTTCCGGAACATCCCGTTGTCCCATGACCACCCGAAGGGGTTGGCGGCCGGAGAGGCCACCGTCGGGATCGCGGGCGGTGAGGCGGGGGTTGTCGATCAGGACCGTGCCGGTGCCCACCAGGATCGCATCAATCAGTCCCCGCAGGCCGTGGTTGTCGGCCAGGGATTCCGGGCTCGAAATCCACTGGCTGGTTCCGTCCACCGCCGCAATGCGGCTGTCCAAGGTCTGTGCGATGTGCAGGGTGACGAAAGGACGCTTGGCGGCAACGGCGTCGAACCATTCCCTGTTGAGATGGAGCGCCTCGGCCTCTGCCAGCCCGGAGCCAACCTCCACTCCGGCGGAGCGAAGCGTCCGGGCGCCGCCGGCGGCGGGATCATGGGGATCGTCAACGGCATAGATAACCCGGGCAATGCCGGCCGCGATGATCGCCTGGGCGCACGGTCCGGTACGTCCTACGTGGTTGCACGGTTCCAGGGTGACCACCATGGTGGTTCCGGCCAGGTCCACTCCCTGCTTGCGGGCTTCATGGATGGCATCCGCCTCGGCATGCGCGGTGCCGGCACCACGGTGGTAGCCAACAGCCAACTGCTCTCCCGCCGGGCTGAGGATCACGGCACCCACCAAGGGATTGGCTCCCCGGGGACCCGCCAAGGCCGCGGCCAGGGCAGCGTCCATGGCGGCGTGCTCGGCGGCGCTGAAATCCAGGGAACCGGTCATGACACCGCTCCCGCCGTCGACTGGATCCTCGGCGCTGCTGGACGTTCGCGCTTGTCAGCCCGCCACCAGACGAAGAATCCGGCCAGGGTGAAGAAGCCATAGAACAGGTACATCACGGCGCTTGCGTAGTAACCCGCGCTGAACAGCAGGGGCACACCTACAATGTCCACCGCAACCCAGATCAGCCAGAACTCGGTCCAGCCGCGGGCCATGCCATAGGTTGCCAGGAGGGATCCCATGAAGGTCCAGGCATCGGCCCAAACAGGCGGGTACGAACCCAGGGCATCGAACAAGGGGGTCAGCGCTGCCGTCCCGGCAACCATCGCACCGATCAAGGCGAAGCGGACTTTAGGGGTGGCCCAACCAGGAACAATGGCGCGTCCGGCACTGCCGGAGCTGCGGCCTTGCTGCCACCGGTACCAGCCATAAACGGCCACGGCGATGAACATCAATTGGCGGGCGGCCTGTCCCCACAGGGTAGCCGGCGCCGCTGCGCCGAAGACGTTGCCGAGGAACACGGTCAGCAGCAGGATGTTGCCGAGAATGCCCACAGGCCAGGCCCAGACTTTACGGCGCATTCCGCCGAGGGCGCTTGCGAGCCCAAAAATATTGCCAAGCACTTCGCGTAGTACAAGCGCAGATCCTCCAACAGGTATCTGTGCTTCGAAGAGCCATCGCAGAAAATCCATGCCGTTCCTTCCCAGTCAGCCGCGATGGCTCCGGGGGTGTACGACAGAGCACGACCGGAACGTCCTGTTGGACGCACACGGCGTGACTGTACGTGCTTCTCCCATCCAGACTTTAACTGTCGGTACCGGAATTCCACCGGTTCAACCGTCTGCCTCCGGCATCCATTGCTGGATTCCCTTGGCGCGCGGGTCGCGGACTATGACCGCCGGTTCGGACTTACACCGACCCCGGAGCACGTATATGTGTGTTGATATTCTGCCACAACCTTGAAGATGGCCGGACTATTCCCGGCCATCTTCGTAACATCCGGAAGCGGACGTCACCGAGTGGCTTGGCCGGCCTTTGAGCCAGCTGTCCGGAGCCGGTCAATGGCAGCAGCCGGATCTTCGTGGCCGTAGACGGCCGAACCTGCTACGAAGACATTCGCTCCTGCTTCGGCAGCGCGCACAATGGTCTCCTCCGTGATGCCGCCATCAACCTGGATGGCGACGCCCAGGCCCGAGCCGTCAACGGCAGCGCGGGCACGGCGGATCTTCGGCAGGGTGACGTCCAGGAAGGCCTGGCCGCCAAACCCCGGTTCCACGGTCATGATCAGGAGCATGTCCAGTTCACTGAGCATGTCCAAGTACGGCTCCACCGGCGTGGCGGGCCGCAGCGCCATGCCTGCCTTTGCCCCGCGGGCACGCAGTTCGCGCGCGAGCTTCACCGGGGCCATCGCTGCCTCGGCGTGGAAGGTCACTGAGGCAACACCGGCGTCCGCGTAGGCAGGTGCCCAGCGGTCGGCGTCGGAAATCATCAGGTGAGCGTCCAGCGGCACGGGGCTGACAGCTTGGATGCGCTGCACCACGGGCAGGCCCAGTGTCAGGTTGGGAACAAAGTGGTTGTCCATGACATCCACGTGCACTGCGTCCGCGGTGCCGATGCGCTGGAGTTCGGTCTCAAGGTTGACGAAGTCCGCGGAGAGGATGCTCGGGTTGATACAGCACTGGGACAAGGAATTTCCCCTTCGATGTAGTAATGGACTGACGCGTGCGGGCAGCGGAGCCGGTGAAGTCCGCAGCCCGCAGGAGCCTGCTACGGCTTCTTGCGGATCAACGCCAGGAACATGGCGTCGGTCTGGTGGACGTGCGGCCAAAGCTGCGCCGTCAATTCGTGGCCCGCGCCCAAATGACCGCCGAGGCTCACATCGTCAAGTGCCCTGCCGGCGTCGAGCAACTCAAGGTCCGCGCGCTTCGCCAGGACATCCCCGACGACGGCGGTTGTTTCCGCGGGGTGCGGCGAGCACGTGACGTACCCCACCACTCCGCCGGGCTTCACGGCGTCGATGGCCGAGTTCAGGAGTTCCCGCTGGAGCGGACCCAAATCGGCCACATCCTTGGGGGCACGGCGCCAACGGGACTCGGGGCGCCGGCGAAGGGCGCCCAGGCCGCTGCAAGGAACGTCCACCAGCACCCGGTCAAAGGACTCCGGCTGTTCGGAGCCCACTTCCCTGCCGTCTCCGGTCCGGACTGTCCACGAGTCCTGGGGAACCGCGGACAAAGCCTGTTGGACCAGCTTTGCGCGGTGGGGAGCGGGTTCGTTCGCCAGCAGGGTTGCTCCACCCTGGTGGGCCAACGCCGCCAACAACGCTGCCTTGCCGCCTGGTCCTGCACAGAGGTCCAGCCAACGCTCGCCCCCGGCCGATCCGGTGTCCACACGGGCCTCCGCTACTGCCCGGGCAACCAACTGGGAACCAACGTCCTGGACCCGGGTGGTCCCTGCACGGACGGATTCCAGCCTGCCGAGGTCTCCACCGGACGAAAGGGCCGAGCCTTCAACAAGTTCACCCGGGGTGGCGCCCAGCTCGAGGGCTTCTTCCAGGCTGCCAATCCCCGGCAACGCCACAAGGTTTACCACCGGCGCGGCGTTGTCCGCCTCCAGCAAGGCTTCAATCTCGGATACGGGCCGGCCGTGGTTAACCAGGGACTGGCGCAAGGCCCGGACGATCCACTCCGGGTGGGCGTGGCGCAAGGCCGCGACTTTGGTTGCGTCGCTCTCCTGGTCCAGGAGCATGTCCATCCACTCCTGGAGCGAGCGGGCCGCCACCTTTCGAAGGACGGCGTTAATGAGCGACGACGGTCCGGCACCGATCACTGCACGGGCCAGGCCCACTGTCTGGTCCAAGGCCGCATGGGCCGGAACGCGCATGGACAGCAACTGGTGGGCGCCGATCCTGAGGGCATCAAGGATGGCGGGGTCGAGTTGCTCCAAAGGACGGTCGACGCAACGGGCCAGGATGGCGTCGTAGGTGCCTTGGCCACGCAAGGCCCCGTAACTTAGTTCGGTAGCGAAGCCGGCATCCCGGCGGTCCAGCCGGTGCTCGCGGATGCGCGCCGGGAGAACCAGGTTGGCGTAGGCGTCCTCCGAAGCAACCGCCCGAAGCACCTCGAAGGCAACCAAACGGGCCGGATCCGCGCGCCTGGTGCGCTGCGACGGGGCACTGGAGGAGAATCCCTTCTGCGGGCCCCTGTTCCGTTCCCTGCCTTGGGCGTTGCGCTTGCTGTCGCCGCGGGGACCTTGTTTCCCGGATGCGGCTTGGCTCCGGCGGCCATCCCGGCTTCCGCCGCTGTTGGGGCCTCGGCGGCCTGACTCACTCATTCAAAAACCACTTTCCCGGCTGCTGCCAAGCCGCGGGCCCAGTCGGCCGGCGGCATCATTTTCTTTCCTGCGGGCTGGATGCGGCCCAGCTCCACGGCATGGGAGCCCGTACCTACCAGGACAGACTTACCTTCAGCCCGGACCATGCCGGGATCCAGGTCCTTGACGTCAGGACGCAAGGACACCGGTTCCAGCTTGATCCGCTGCCCGTCCAGGATGGTCCACGCTCCTGGCTCGGGGGTGACCCCACGGGACCGCCGCTGCAATGCAAGGGCTGGCTGCTGCCAGTCCAGCCTGCCGTCCTCGAGGGTGAGCTTTGGCGCCAAGGAGGTGTCGCCGGATTGCGCCTGCGGGGCTGCCTGGCCGGCGTCGATAGCAGACAGGGTCTGGCATAACAGCACCGCACCGCTGTCAGAAAGCCGGTTCAGGAGATCACCGGCAGTATCATCATCGCGAACCGTTTCAGTCAGGGTTCCGAAGACCGGTCCGGTGTCCAGCCCCTCCTCCAGGCGGAAGGTGGCCGCACCGGTGACATCATCGCCCGCGATGATGGAGCGCTGTACCGGCGCCGCGCCCCGCCACGCCGGGAGCAGCGAGAAGTGGAGGTTCACCCAGCCATGGGTTGGAACGTCCAGGGCTGCGCGCGGAACAATGCCGCCGTAGGCCACGATGGCGGCGACATCCGGTGCGATGCCGGCTATTCTCGCCGTGACCCCAGCGTCCACTTTTGCCGCACGGATCACCTCGATACCCAGTTCTTCAGCACGGGCCGCCACGGGCGAGGGGGTAAGCACCCGCTTGCGTCCCAGCGGCGCGTCCGGCCGGGTCAGTACGGCTACAACATCGAATCCCGCCTTAACCAAAGCGTTAAGGGAAGGAACAGCAACCGCCGGCGTTCCGGCGAACAGTACCCTCACTCCGGAATCCCGAAGCTGCCGCCACCAAAACTGGAACCCACTGAAGTGGCCCGCTTGGACGTGGTCTGTTCAGTAACCGCGTGGTAGTTGCCATTGCGGATGGCACGCAGTGCGGACTTGCGGTCCTCACCATCCAAACGGTCGGTGTACAGGACTCCGTCCAGATGGTCGTTCTCATGCTGGAAGCACCGCGCCAGCATTCCCTCAGCCTCCACCGTCACCGGATTGCCGTTGAGATCCACGCCAGTGACCGTGGTGGCCCGGTGGCGGCGAACCGGGAAGCCAAGTCCTGGAATGGACAGGCACCCTTCAACCTCATCCGGTTGGAAGTCTTCGCTGTTGTCCAGGACAGGATTGATGATGTGTCCTTCTGCACCGCCGATGCGGTAGGTGAAAACCCGCTGGCTCACGCCTACTTGCGGGGCTGCCAGGCCTGCACCGTCAACATCTTCCATGGTGTCCATCATGTCGGCTACCAGCTTGGCGAGTTCCGGTCCAAAGTCGGTGACGGGATCCGCCACGGTGCGCAACACCGGATCCCCGATGATTCGGATACTCAAAATTGCCATCTGCTGTCAGTCCTCACGATCGTCTGCCTCTGGTCCGGATGCTGCGGAGCCTTAGCCAGTTTAGTTGAGAGGAAGGATCAGGGGCTTGGCCCGGGTTAGTTTCCTGCGGCGCCGGCACCGATCCTGACGCCCGAGGCGGCAAGGGGTGGCGGGGCGATCGGCAGGAGGGCCTGCCCGGCGGCCGAGACATCGGCGGACATTTCCCACACCCGCCGCAAAGCGCAGAACTTCCACCAATGGTGCTTCAGCACCTCAGGGTTGGCCCGCTGCGGACGTACCTCCGTTTCGCCGATTGCGACAGCCAGGAGCATGGGGTTCTCACCAAACCTCCATTGTTCCCACTCCCCCGCCACGGGATCCACCAGGCTTTCCTCGGCCTTCATGCCCGCCACCAACTGCATGACAACCTTGTCATCGAGGGCTTTCACGGTGCCGTCCCGGGAGGTTCCCTTGGTCTTGTAGTCAATCAGGCAAATACGGCCGTTGATCCGGGCCACCAGGTCCAATGTTCCGGCGTAGCCCACACTCTTGTTCCACACGGTGATTTCCGGGGCAAGGGGCTCAACGCCGTACAGCTCCCACCATTCGTCGAACCTTGCGGCAAAGGCCTGCTCACCGTTGGCCGCGAGTTCGTCCCTGCACTCCTGCATGCGGTGCGGGCGTCCAAGGGCGCGCAGTGCCACCTGCTCACAATAGGTATGCACGCGGTCCCCGCGTGCGGCAGCCTCGTCCCGGTACGTTTCGGCGGCCTTCGACGCCTTGTTCACTGCCTGCCTGATCCGGGCGGGGCTCCCGATAAGCGCGGGCAATTCCGGATCGGCCGCCAGGCTGCTTGCTCCCATGAAACTGAACCAGCCGTCAAGGGAGTGCGCCTGCTGCGCAATGACAGTTGTTATGGAAGGCACCGAAAACTGTTCCGTAGTGGAACGGGCATACATTCGGCCGTAGTCAGTAGCGTGGGCAAGCAGTGGAGCGGTCATACAAAGACTCTGACACAGAGCACCGACAGAATGCGCCCCCGGCCGGGGAACCTGCCCGGAGAAACGAAAGAACCCCGCCGGACTGGATCCAGTCCGGCGGGGTTCTGTTGGTGGGCGATACTGGGTTCGAACCAGTGACCTCTTCGGTGTGAACGAAGCGCGCTACCACTGCGCCAATCGCCCGGGGTGATCGTGCATCAACTGCCCGGTGCATATAGAACACTAGCCCACGCTGCCGGGAATGCAAAACGGGTCGGCCAGCACGAACTACAGGCGTGGAATTACAGCCGTGGAAGTCTGCAAATTCCGCGCAAATTCAGGGATCCAGCCCCCATGGTTGGGAAATCGCGGGGCTCGATTTGGAGTTTGCTGGAACCTCCTATAGAGTTTTTACTCGTCGGAAAGCGACGGAATGCCTGAAGGGCGGTCCGGAGCGAACCACGATGCGGACGTAGCTCAGCTGGTAGAGCACCACCTTGCCAAGGTGGATGTCGCGAGTTCGAATCTCGTCGTCCGCTCGCAAGGCACTGTCAGGCATGAATTCCCCGGAATCCTGCTTACACGGTGGGTTGGCCGAGAGGCGAGGCAGCGGCCTGCAAAGCCGTACACACGGGTTCGAATCCCGTACCCACCTCGGTGAAAACCATGCCTTCCAGGTCATTCTGGATGCATGGGCGATTGGCGCAGCGGTAGCGCGCTTCCCTGACACGGAAGAGGTCACTGGTTCGATCCCAGTATCGCCCACCAAAACAAGGCAACTTGTTTGTTGTTGGAAGCCCGGTAGCAACCAGGCAAACAACATGTGCGGACGTAGCTCAGCTGGTAGAGCACCACCTTGCCAAGGTGGATGTCGCGAGTTCGAATCTCGTCGTCCGCTCTCCTTATCAAAGGACCCGGCAACGGGCGATTGGCGCAGCGGTAGCGCGCTTCCCTGACACGGAAGAGGTCACTGGTTCGATCCCAGTATCGCCCACCAAAACAAGGCAACTTGTTTGTTG